>NZ_JBEYUZ010000005.1:0-377857 GCF_040643755.1 Streptomyces sp. NPDC047079 | reverse complement strand
TGGGTCCGGTACGAGAACGGCCGCTATCTGGACGGCTGGTACAACCGGCTCCGGGACGCGTACCTGGCCACGATGGCCGACCTCGGCGTGCACGCCGACATGGAGCCGGCCGACTTCCTGGCCGCAATGGACGGCTACAAGGAGCGCGACCCGCAGCTGGCGATCGTCGTCTCGGCGATCAAGGCGACGGTCAAGGGCGGCCTGGGCAAGCTGCGCGAGCGGCCGCGCGGTGAGGGCTGGCGGCCGGGCGAGTCGTGGCGGGCCCTGTCCCGGCCGACGTGGCGGCCGGACATCCGCGCGGCGGTCATCTCCCGCACGCGCATCAACCTGCACCGGAAAATCGTCAAGCACGCGGCGTTCACCGGTCAGTACCCGATCGCGATCCTGTCCGACTGCGTCGTCTACGCGGCCAACGGCGAATCGCCGCTGGACTTCCTGCCCTACCGCGACGGCAAGCCCCTGCCCGGCGGCTTCAAGCTCGGCATCAACCCCGGCCTGGTCAAGCACGAGGGCACCCAGAGCGTCCTGTGGGGCGAAGAGGTCCGCGAGCGGTTCAACGCCCCGGAACTCAACCTCGCCCGCTACATCAAGGACGGCACCGTCACCGACGCCGACACCGGAGAGTAGGAGAGGGCGATGAGCCTGTTCGGGGACGGCCTGGACACCGCGGTGCAAAAGGCGTTCACCCGCCCGGCGCCCAAGAGCGCGCCCGCGCAGATGCGGTACCTGGTCAAGCAGCTCAAGGGCACCAAGCCGGTCGCCCAGATGCTGCGGATCTCCCAGCGCACCGTCGAACGGTACGTGAAGGACCAGATCAAAAAGCCCCGCCCGGACCTTGCCGCGCGCCTGGAGCGCGAGGTCAAAAAGCGGTGGCAGCCGCAGATCAGGGCCAAGGCCCGGCAGAGGGCGGCCACCACCGGCGGCATCGTCATCGACACCCGCGCCCGGCTCGGCTACGTCGCGCCGATCGGGACGACGGACGAGGACCGCATCCGGCACCTGACCGTCGCCCTACCGCCCCGCTACGCCGCCCGCCTCTTCGACGCCCAGGAGCAGGGGGCCAGCGACCAGCAGCTCCAGCAGATCGCCGCCGACGCGCTCAAGGAGGTCTACTTCCAGGACGGCGGCCGCCGCGCCGGCTCCCTGGAGGAGGTCCACTTCACAGACATCGAGCACCTCGAGTTCGACCTGTAGATCTCCCAGCAGCAAGGGCCCGAACTGCCTTCTTGTGACTGAGCGCTTCAGTTGGCGAGTGAACGCGCGAGTTGGCGACCGGAGCGGGAACGCCGAGGGCCCGGGTGAGCTGGGGGGCGTAGGCATCGAGGAGCGGCGACGCTCGTGTTCACTGCTGTCCCTCCTCGATCTAGTGCGCTTGCGCTGCGGGCCGAGCGGTGAAGGGCCGAGGCGGCTACAAGGTACGACCCGTTATGTCTGGGCCGCCCGGCCGAGGCCCTGCTTGCCAAGGGGGAACCGACGTGTTGTCGAACACAGGGCCAAAACAAGATCGCTCGGTTCCGGTTCATCTGTTAACGTGACTGCGGTTCGGTCGAGCGCTGCTGACCACAGCGTACGCCGGAACGGCGACTTACCGGTGTTGCAAGGGGGAACCCGAAAAAATGTCTGACACCAAGTCAGCAGAGGTGCTTTCCGGCCGCGTGCTTGAGTGGCACAGCGAGGAGGGCTGGGGAGTTCTTGCTTCCGATGCCCTCCCGGACAGGGTGTGGGCACATTATTCGGTCATCCAGGCCGAGGGCTATCGAGAGCTGACCGTTGGCCAGTCCGTCACCTTCTCAGTCGAGCAGGCTGAACAGGACGAGTACTGCTGGCGTGCCGTGTCCGTCTGGCCTGGAGCTGGAGCGCGACGCTCGCCCAACGAGGGCGAGCAGCCCGGCTATTCATCCGACCTGAACATCAGGTTCGATTCCTGACACAGTATCGGTAACCGACCGAATCTCTCGTATCAGCATGCGCAGCAGTGGCGTGGTCCCTGCTGTTGTGCGCTTCAGACAGGAATCTCGTGTCTTCGAAGTCCACGAAAAAGATTGCTGCACTCGGCTCCGCTGCACTGGCCGCAGTTCTCGCTCTGGGTGCCGTGCCCGCTCACGCCGGGACGCAGCATGGCAGCTTCACGTTCAAGGTCTCAGACCCCTCCTACACGAAGACAGACGGCAACGGCACCTTCACCGGGCAGGTGAACATGGCCGGTACCGTCGGGCGCCCCGCTCCCATGGCCTGGTCGTTCCGCACCTCCCCGGCAATACAGGCCATAGCAACAGGTCGAATGACATGCTCGGCCGGCCACATGCAACTGCCCTACCACGACAGTCACGCCAATGTCGGCGTCGACTATTTCTGGCACTCGACAGTCCCCAACAATCGGCGCAACAAGAACTACACGCTTTACGGGAACTGCACGTTTCCCGTAAAGGTCGGCGGCAGGACCGGCAAGGCCGACCTGGGCTTCAGCTTCAACTATTCCCTCTTCGACGGGATCACTCCGTCCATGACTGCGCAGGACAGTGGCAGCACCGAGGACACGCCTTACACCAGCGACCTCAAGATTGCCTATGACTCCTGAGAGGTCGTAACTTCGGTATCCGAGTCGGCTCGTCAGGGCAACTGGCGAGCCGATTCGACTTTTTGGACTGGGATGGTCTTCCCGGATGTGAAAACGGGTAGGTGGCCGAAGATGCAGTGCTGAGAGTTCGGCCGAGCAATTTTGGGCTTGAGCCCTTGGCGCGAGTGACCACGCCCCATGAATCGATGCTCGACTTTGCGCGGGCCTACTGTCCGACGGCAAGCCACTGACGTCCTGGCGCACGCGTACTCGCCAACTGAAGCGCTCAGTCACACTTCTGGGTTCGGGCCCTTGCTGCTGCTCCTGGCTTTGCCGAGCCTGTGGGCAGGAAGTGGGAGTGTCAGACTCCGCTCCTAGGATGCGGCCCGTGGATCGAGACTGGATGCGACAGCGGCTTGAGGCGTTCGACGACCTGGCCCTGCGCTACGAACGAAGTACACGGCCCGGCGACTACATAGGCGATGCGGCGCTGTATGAGCAGCTGCATCGCGCAGAGCCCACGGTCAAGCAGATCTTGCGGCTCCTGGACCCGCAGCTTGCCGAAAAGATCAATCTCGATCAGATGGCAGGCGAAGACATGGCCCGCAACGAGATTCATCGGGGCCTGGGCATTCTGGCCGACATGGACGAATGGGCCGCCCGGCTCGTACCAGATGCACCCACCCTGCCCGCTGATCAGTTCCACCCCTGGGTGTGGGAGCCGGCCGCCCCATTGTGGGGCGCAGAGGCCCGGCAGGACGCCGTCCTGGCTGCTGCCCGCACCGTGAATCGCCGACTCCAGCAGAAGCTGGGGCGCCACGACATCGGCGAGACGGACTTGTGCATGCAGGCCTTCGACATGAAGGAACCTGTCGCAGGGAAACCACGCCTGCGCTTCGACGGCGACCGCAACACACCTACGTGGCGCGCCCGCCAGGAAGGCGCCAAGTACCTCGCGGTCGGCGCCTTCCTCGCCCTGCGGAACGTCGCCGCTCACGAGGATGAGGTGACCTGGACCGAACAGGAGGCGTTGGAGCACTTGGCGACCTTGAGCGTCCTCGCCCGCTGGATCGAGCAGTGCGCTGTGGAGCGCGCCACCTAGACCCAGATCTCGTGTTCGTTGCGGTAGTGCGGCCACGGCCGCCCGGCCTGCCGTGCGGCGAGGACGTGTTTGATGCCCGCAACCCACGAGCCCGGCCGCAGCAGCTCGATCAGGTAGCGGTCCAGTTCGGACCGGCGCATCTGCAGCGTCCAGCCCGGCGTCATCGTCAGGCCCCCCGGCAGTGCTACGGCCCGCAGCTGTTCCTGCTGGTGGATCTCCATGATGACCTCGCCCTGCTGCAGGTCCGCCTTTCCCGGCGGGCGTACCCAGCGTGCGTCCAGGCCGGCCACCTGCAGCAGGCGGGTCAGTAGAGGACCGGAGGTCTCCACGGTGGCCACGGCGTAGTCGCCGATCAGGCGGGCGCAGGCCACGGGATGCAGCGGGTAGTTCGCCCAGGGCACCCGCAGCGGGTCGCGGGCCGTGCTGTCGAGACTGGTGACGTGGATGTTGTGGTCCTCGCGGCCGGCCGCGATCCCTGCCCGTTGCAATGCCGCGTCGACGTTCTGCCGAAGGCGCTCGTTGAACTGCTTCGAGGACAGTCCTTGCTGGGAACATCCGTACTGGTCGATGACGAACAGGGCCCGGCTGCCAGGAACGTCGGTGGCGTATATCCCCTCGTTTGCGGCCCGCTCGAGGGCCTCGCGCAGCACGTCCAGGTGCGTGCGTAGCGGCAGGTTCAGGTCGTAGAGGAGCTCTGAGGCGTTGTCCCCCGGCAGCGGGCCGCCGTCCAGCACCGCCTCGCGGGCCTGGTTGATCCGCCGTAGCTGAGCGCTCTTGGTGTTGTTCGGGTTGGTCTTGATCTCTTCCGTGCGGGGCGGGTGCACTTCGTCCCAGACCGTGATGTCGCCGATGCGCAGGCAGTTGGTCAGGTCGTGCAGGAGCGCGAAGGCACCGTCCTCCTTGAAGGCCCTCTCGACACGTTCGCGTTCCGCCTGCAGCCCTGCCTTGCCGTACATCAGGCCGGGCGAGTCGTTGCGGCACAGAGCGAGGATGAACGGGCGGTGGAAGCCGAAGACCCGCCAGGCCAGCGCGTCACCCACCGAGCGCAGCTGGCGGGCCAGCCGTTCGCACACGTCCTGCTCGAACCGCCAGGTCGCCACGTCGGTGAGGTCCCGGCCCGACTGGGGCTCCGGCGCCTCCGGGTGCGGACCCTTTCCGCTGCGCATCCGCTTGGCGGCACGCTTGAACCCCGCGCGGTCCTTCTCCACCTCCAGCAGGCGAGTGAGCAGGTCCCGCTGGAACTCGACCCCGGCCTCCACCGTCTCGCAGTCGCGGAGCTGCTGAATGAGCTGAGCCAAGACCGGCTGCATCGCCTGATGGCGAGGGTGCACCATCATGTCGTCGGGATCGTAGGCGTCGGCGTCGAACAGGCTCATCCCGCCAGTGTGACGATCACGACGGTTCCCTACCTCCGTTTTCCGCACCGCCGAAGCCATGTTCGAACCCCCTGAGCACGGGATCGAGTTCGGCCGCCGCACCACACAGAGAACACAGCCGAGTTCCGGGGTGCTCCGCCGCGTCCAGCGCCTTGTCCAGGGCCAGCACCGGCGCCCCGGCGGGTGCTTCCTCGCAGTCAACGGCATGGATGATGCGGCGGCCGCGCTCCAGCGTCTGCAGCACCCAGCCCGATGGCCGGCGCGGCCCGAGGATCTCGCGCTCCGCCGGCGGCGGGGGCAACCGTGTCGTGGGGACGTCGTCGTACGAGACGCCGGGCACGGGCTTCACGTGGTCGGGGGCCTTCACCCACACCACGTACCAGGCGGGCTCCACCCGGCCTTCAGGCGTGTTCTGCCAGGCCGGGACGGCCACCTTGTACAGCCAGGCATCCGGGACTTGCTGGCGCTCCTGGAGGCGGCCGGCGACCTCCTGGCCGTCGGGAAGGACCACAGTGATGGGCGGCGGCTCGTGCGGCGTGTCCGCCACGGTTACGCCGCCTCCTGGCCCTCGCCGTCCTCGCGTTCGAGGGCGTGCTTGAGCTGGGACCGGGCATCGGCCCGCTCGGGTGCGGCGACCTCGCCCCAGAAGGCGTGCGTGAGGATCACGGCAGTGAGATCGCGTTCCTTCTCCCGCAGCGCGGCGACCTCCTTCTGCTCCTGCTCCGACCAGCCCGGCGAGTCCGGATACGACCGGGACGTGGCGAGCCAGTAGCCGTCGGGGCGCTCCCAGGCCTCCATCGGTTCCACGGAGTACGGCAGCGTCTTGACCAGCGCTTTCAGGCTGGCGCGCACCTCATTCAGGGCCCGCTGCGCCTCGAGGAGATCGTCGGGATAGGCGTACGTCGTCACGGCCCAACAGTAGTTCGACCCTCCGACAGCGCCGTCCGTACGACGCGGGGGTGTGCTCGCCGTCATCTGTCCACAGGTGACCTGACGGACGCTTCTCCCATGGACGATCAGCACGACTCGCAGCAGCCGACCCCACGCCGGGGCAAGGTCCTGGACGCCCTCGTACGGGCGGAGCGGAAGGTGTTCACCCGGCCCGCGCCGAAATCGGCAAAGGCTCAGATGGAATTCCTCTACACGCGGGCCAAGCGGTCCACGAAGGCCCTCGCCGAACGCCTGGGCGTCTCGACCCGCACCGTGCAGCGCTACCGCGCCGGACAGCTGAAGAAGCCCCACAAGCGCCTCCAAGCCGTGCTCGTCGAGGAAACCGAATCCCAGTGGCAACCGCAGGTCAGAGCACAGGCGAGGGAACGAGCGGCCACCTCCAGCGGGATGATGGTGGAGGTGACGGCCTACTTCGGATTCACCTGCACGGGCAGCTCGGACGACGGCCGCGAGCGCACCATCACCACGCCGATATCACCCACCTACGCCTCCCAGATCCTCCAGATCCAGGAGGCCGGTGCGACGGAGGAGGAGCTGCATCCGATCGTCGCCGAGGCGATCACCGAGTCGTATTTCACGGATTGGGGCACCCGGGCTGACGGGCTGCGCGCTGATTTCACAGACGTTCGGTCGATCGAGTTTCAATTCTGACCCGTCCGGAATTCAGGGCCTGCTATAACCCATATTCGCGGGCCGCCGCACAGCGCTCTGGCGGCGGCCCACACCCAAATCTGCAGACGAATGAGGACCCGATGACCACGCCCTGGTCGCCCCGGCACGATATCCGCCGCCCGATCGCCTCACGCGTCGCCGCGCCCCGCGAGCCGGTCGACCACGCCCGCATCGGCCAGCGCGTCGTGCGCCGCCGCGCGAAGGGCATGGACGCCGCCGCCGTGGCCCGCGCCCTCGAGGAAGCCCGGTTCGATGCGCGCCAGGACTCCCGGCACGAGCACCTGGCCGACGACACGCGCGGCCGGGCGGAGCTGGCGGAGTGGGAGCGAATCGACCAGATGCTCACCGACGCGGCACCGGGCACCGTCTACGACCCCGACGCCGACGACGTCGTCCAGACCGAGCTCGCCGCCGAAGCCGCGGCCGCCGCCCGCGAAGCCGAGCTCCGCGAAGCCGCCCGGATCGCGGCCCGCGCCGACGACCTCCAGGCGCTGCGCGAGCTGGGCACCCTGAAGCAGGCCGAGCCCCGCGAGGGCGACGAAGCCGTCCGCGACGAACTCGCCCGCCGCGCCGGCGGCTACATCCCAGTCGACGTCGACGCCTGACTCGCCCACGCCCTGGCCGCGCACCACGGCCACTACGCCGACCCGGCCGCCCGCGAGACCGCAGCCAGCCTCCTGCCGCAGCCCGTCCTCGCGCACGCCGCGCTGCTGTCCGCGCTCGCCCCCCTGGTCCCCACCGCCGCGCCGGCGAGCTGACGTTCGCGGCCCGGCTCGCCACCGCCCACCCCGAGGCCACCGCCGACCTCGCCGCGCTCCTCACCCGCACCACCGAGCCGGCCGACACCGCAGGGAGCCCGGCATGACCCACGACCAGGAGCCGGAGGTCGTCGCGGTCTGGCACACCGCCAGCGCCATCGGCCGGCACTTCGAGGAGCTGCTCGCCGACGGCACCGTCTACGCGTGGACCGAACCGCCGATCGGTGAGACGTACTACCCCGGCGAGGACGACCCCGACTACAACCCGATCTGCCACTGCCCGCGCACACCACAGGCTTTCTGCATGGAGTGCGCCGGCTGCGCCGACTGCGAGCTGTGCCGGTGCCCCCGCCCGGCCCTCCTGTGATCTCACCCTCTGCAACCTCCCAGGCTCCCAGATCCCCCTGCGAGACCTGTGACAGGTCTGGGAGCCTGAGAGCCAAAAATGCCCGATATACCTGTTACGCCTGTGACATTGGGAGGCCGTTTCCCCAGGCAGACGCGTTTCTGGGAGATGACCGGTGACCCTGTGACATAGCTGGGAGGCGCAGCCCGTGACGATCACGGAAGGTGACTGTCACGCTGTCACGCCCAGGGGGTGTCACGCACCCCGTCCGGCTGTCACGCTCGGGTGTCACGCGGCCGATTCGGCCCGGAACCACGGGCCCGGACCCCGATCCGGGCCTCGTGCCTGATCAGCGTGACACGGCCCGAGTCCGGTTACCGTCCGCTGCTGAACAGTCCGGCCGACTGTCCTTTGACAGGCGATCCTGACCGATTGACAGGTGAGTTTGACCGCTGGGCCGCGCGGGGAGCCGTCCGCGGTACTGGAATTCGCCGATGTGGCACCCGTCCCGGTACGGTCCCGGATCCGCGCCCGGCTGTGGCTCGCCGGCTCGTTCGTGCCCGACGAGGGGCAGCTCGTCCTGCGGCCGACGCGTATCGCGCTGCGCCGGGCGAACGGCGTGACAGCAGTCGACGCCGACGAGTACGCGGCCGCCGAACCGGATCCGCTCGCCACGGCCGAGGCCGGGCTGCTCACCCATCTCGCCGACGCCCACCCCGAAGCGGTCGACCGGCTCACCCGTCTCGTCGAGCCCGACAGCCTGCACGGCGCGGTACGCGTCCAGCCGCTCGCCGTCGACCGCCACGGACTGACCTTGCGCATCGAGCGGGCCCGCGGCCACGGCGACGTACGCCTGACGTTCCACCGGCCCGCCGATGACACCGCCCAACTGACCGAACGCGTGCACGTGCTGCTCGGGCAGGCCGCGCGGGCCGCCTGCCCTCGGGCGCTACAGCGGCAGCGCACAGACCGCGACCGGTGAGGCGAACGGCTCGCCCGCACGCCGCAGGCCGCCGCTCCCACGGTCGACGTGGAAGACACTGACCGTGCCGGACCGCTGGTTCGCCGCGAACAGCAACCGCCCGTCAGGGGAGAGCGCGATATGGCGCGGGAAGTCACCGCCCACCGGCACCGTGTCCAGCAGCCGCAGCCTGGCCCCGCCCGCCTCGACCGCGTACCGGGTCAGACTGTTGTGGCCCCGGTTGGCGAGATACGCGTACGACCCGTCCGCCGTCACCACGAACTGTGCCGGATAGCTCGTCCCGGCGCCCGTGCCCGTGGACTGCGGCTCGCCCGGGGTGAGGCTTCCGGTCTCGGGATCGTAGGCGCAGACGACGGCCGTGTTGTCGACCTCGTTGGCGAGATAGGCGAAGCGGCCGCCGGGGTGGAACGTCAGATGCCGGGGCCCCGCGCCCGGCCGGGTCCGCGCCCGGGAGACCTCGCTGAGCGTGCCGCGGGACAGGTCGAGACGGTAGGTGTAGACGGTGTCGGTGCCCAGGTCCACGGCGAGTACATGGCCGCCGTCGGGACCGGTGAGGAACTGGTGGGCGTGCGGTCCCTGCTGCCCCGGCCCGGGCGGCGGGCTGGAGTGCGTCACGAGGTCGGTACGCTCGCCCAGCGCACCCGAGGGGTCGATGGGATGCACCGCCACGCTGCCCGAGAGGTAGTTGGCGCTCAGCAGCCACCGCCCGCTCGGATGCACCGACAGATGGCAGGGCCCCGCGCCACCCGTGCCGCGGGTGCCTAGGATCCTGTGCCCGTCCAGGCGTACGGCCGTCACCGAGCCGTCCTGTCGCTCGTCCACGGCGTAGAGCGTGCGCCCGTCGGGATGCACCGCGAGATACGAAGGGTCGGGCACACCGGTCAGCGAGCCCCCCCCGGTGATCCTGCCGCTCCCCGGGTCGTACGACGCGAGGCCGATGCCCTGGCCGCCGCCCTCGACAGAGGTGTACGTGCCGAGGAGCAGCGGGCGGGGGCCGGAGGAACGGCGTGACGGCGAAGACGTGTCGGCCGCGGTCGGCCGGGGAGCGTCCGCAGCCTGGTCGGGCTGCCTGTGCGGCGTGGCCCGCTCGGGCGCGGCGGGTGCCGGGATCGTGGCCATCGCCGCCGCGGCGGTGGCGGCGCCGAGCAGACGGCGCCTGCTCCAGCCCCCGCCGGACGAAGCCCGCGTCGGTTCCGTACGCCTGCGCATCCCGCACCTTCAGAGTCGACGGCCTCGTCTGCGACAGCCACCATGGCCCGTATCGACGGGAAGTGCAAGGCGGGCAACGCCCGTTGCGCAAAGCGCAACGGGCGTGCGTCGTCGTCGATCGTTTCACCGGCCGCCGTCCTTCACGGGCCGCCCGGGGCGTCGCCGAGCGGCTTCACCTCGTGCTGACGGCTGCTGCCAAGGCTCCGCGTGAACCGGAGCCGTACACCTCGATCCGTGCCGCGCCCATCCGTCCCCCGCTTTCCCGCCCATCGTTCGTCATCAGGAACGACCGGGCGGCCCAGGACGGTTCCGGCCCCGCGGGAATGTGCGCAACCGGGAGAGGCCGGGGCGAAGCATCTTTTCCCGCATCCGGGCGAGGAGGGGATTCCGCTCGCGCTGCTCGCGGGCGCCGCGGTCCAGCTCCTCCAGCAGACGGCGGGTGCGGTGCTCCGTGTCCAGCTCGTCCAGGATCCGGTTGACCTCGGTCAGCACGGCGCCCTGCAAATGCCAGTACTGTGCGTCCCGCTGCACGTTCTCCAGCAACAACTGGGCCAGTTTGTCGCGGGTGGCGCCCGCGGTGGCCAACTGCTCGGCGAGCCGGCCCTCCGCGGACTCGGCGCTGCGGCTGACGTCGGTGGTGACGAGTACGGCGAAGCTGACCACGGCATCGGCGATCTCGGACAGCAGCCGCTCCAGCGTCGCCCCTGTCTCCGGCTCGAACAGCGGCTCGGGATCGCGTGCCTTTGCCAGGTCGGCGAGGGTCCGGGCGATCACCCGCAGGACCACCGTGCAGATCTCCAGCGTGTCCAGACCGGTGCGCAGCACGATCCGGTGGAGCAGACCCTCGCGGACCCGGGGGTTGAGCTTCAGACTGTCCTCGGCCTGCCGCAGCGCGGCGTCCACCTCGACGATGTCGTGGTCGAGCCGACGCGCCTCGAACAGCCGCACGGTAGCCAGGGCCGCCGGCACCCGGCCTGAGGCCTGCTCGCCGACGCGCAGCATCAGCTGGCGCATCCGGCGCGCGAGGTCCTCGATGGACTCTCCGGCGGTGCTCACCCACACCGGGGGAGCGAAGAACAGGTTCGTCGCCAGGCCGACCACCGCGCCGATCACGGTCTCGAGGACCCGGGCCCAGGCCGTGCTGCCGACCTGGGTCACCCCGAGGACCAGCATGGCGCTGATCGCCACTTCGGGCACGTACTCGCTGACCCGTACGACATGGCCGACGGCCAGCGAGGCCAGGATGATCAGAGCCAGGCTCCACCAGGTCAGGCCGACCAGCACACTGAAGCCGATGGCGATGATGACGCCCGTCACCACGGAGTTCACCCGGCGCACACTGTTGGTGATCGTCGCGTAGAGCGTCACCTGGACGACCAGGAGGGCTGTCAGAGGCGCGGTCAGCGGGGCCGGCTCGGGACTGAGGCGCAGGGCGACCACGTAGGCGATGGTCGCGGCCGCGGTCGAACGAACAGCCTGGACGACCTCGGGCACCTGGCGCCACTTCACGATCCGGGCGGTGGCCCTCGCCCATGCCTCACGCACATCTCGCATCCCTATGGCTCTTCCCCGTCCACCTGGGCATCGAACGTATGGGTGGGGAGGGTCACCGTGTGCGGCCGGGTCAGGCGTGCAGCTTGTCCAGGAACGCCGACAGGTTGTCCATCATCCGGGCGATCTGCTGCTCCGTGGTGAGGCTCTCCTCGAAACGGCCACCGGCCTCGGGCACCTTCTTTCCGCGTATGTACAGGGGGCAGGCGAGGTCCGTGCACATGTAGACACCGACCGAATTCCCCTCGCGCCCCGCCGCGCCCGCCTTGCGGGCCGTCATCAGGGAGACGCCGTTGCCGGGGTGTGTGGTCAGACAGAGCGAGCACATGCTCCGGTGCAGGAAGCCGCGCTGCGAGGACGGAAAGCGCAGCGTGATGCCGACGAGTCCGCGGGCGCGCTCGGTGACGAGATAGCTGCGGTCCGGTGCCCCCGGATCCCGCCAGCCCAGGAAGTCCAGGTCGTCCCAGGGGCGTTCGCCCAGGTCACGGGGAACCGCCAGCCGCTTGGACTCTCCCTTCGAGCAGTTGATGAACGAGTTGCGGATGTCCTGCTCGGTGAGCGCTTTCATGAGGAGTCCTTCGGGAACCTAGGGTGCGTAGGTTTTTCCCTAAACTAGCGAGGCGGAACGGGGGAGAACCAATGGTTTTCCGGAGCCGCCGGTCTGTACGCGCGGCGGACCTGCGGCGCTCGCGCCCGTGGCTCGGCCGGCGGCACCACCGGCGGCCACCTCTGGCAACGAGTACGCCCAGCGCGGGCCCGAGGTGACTGTCGGACCCCAGCTCTAGGGTGGCGCCGTGGACGGCATGGACGGCATGGACAAGTGGCAGGTGCGGCTGGAGCCCTGGGCGGAGGGCGACTCGTGGCTGCTGCGCAGGACGAACGGTCCCGAGATGACCGAGCACGTGGGCGGACCCGAGACCGAGGAGCGGCTCCTGGCGCGCCACCGGCGCTATCTCGCCGTGGACCCCGGACAGATGTACCGGGTCACGCTGGCGCACACCGGCGAGACGGTCGGCTCCATCGGCTTCTGGGAGCGGGCGTGGCGGGAGACGACAGTGTGGGAGGCCGGATGGGGGGTCCTGCCCGAGTTCCAGGGACGGGGCCTTGCCGCACGTGCGGCCCGGGCGGTCGTCGAGGCGGCGGGAGCCACCGGGAAGCACCGGTATCTGCACGCGTTTCCGAGCGTCCACCACGTCGCCTCGAACGCGGTGTGCCGGAAAGCCGGCTTCGAACTGCTGGGGCCGGTCGACTTCGAGTACCCGAAGGGCACCTGGATCACCAGCAACGACTGGCGAGTGGACCTCGGCAGCCCCTGAGCCATGGAGCCCGGTGGCCCTGAGGCGTGGAGCCCGGTGGGCTCGACGCCCGGAGCCCGGCTGAGCGGCCTGCCCACGGGGTCGCGCCCGCGGGGCCGGCCCTCGCTGCTCACGGCCCCTAGGCATCCTCCTCCGGTGTGCCCGCCTGCGCCCGTACCTCGGCCTCGACGTCGCTCCGGGTCCTGCCGCGCTCCTTGGCGTAGTCGGCGATCTCGGCCCGAAGGTCGCGATCGAGGTCACGCCAGGCACGGACCGCGGTTTCGTACAGGTCGGACTGCTGCTTGGTCCACGGGGTAGCGGTGGGCGGGCCGTACATCTCCCGCAGCCCCGCCGCCTTCCTCTCCGCCTCACTCGCCGCTCGCTGCATCTCCACGATCTCTTCAAAGGTCTTCGCCACGGCCCCGGATCCTAGGCGTGCTGGTCGGGGCCGGGTTTCACGACCCGCTCGACAGGCACGGAGATCGACCGGTCGGCCCTGGAACAGGTCCCGGCGCCGCACTCGGCCGCGACGTGCGCGCCCCCGCCGACCTGGCAAGGGGCGGCGTGGAGTTTCCACCGCGGATTCATATGGCGCCAAAGCGCGGACCGCCACCGGTCGGCGCTCAGACGGGGACCACTAATCCCTTACGGCGAAAGGCAGTTGACGCACATGCCCCTTGTCACCTGGGCGGCGCGGCAGGGCAGTGAGGCGGCCGCACCTGTCATGCCTTAAATTAGGGCCTGATTTAAGAACGGGTCAACGTGCGCCCCGAGGACGGCGCGGCGGTATCGTGCAGGTCGGGCAGGGCCGGAGGGAGTCACATGGCGGGGCGGAACGGGCGCACGGTACGTGACCTGCGCCGGGGCAATCGCGCCGAGGTGCTGCGGCGACTGTACTTCGACGGTCCGATGAGCCGGTTCGAACTGGGCCCGGCGACCGGTCTGAGCTCCGGCTCCGTCAGCAACGTGGTCGCCGAACTGGTCGCGGACGGACTGGTGGAGGAGGCCGGTAGCGTCGACTCCGACGGCGGCCGCCCGCGCACCCTGCTGCGCGTCGCGCCCGCCGGAGGGTACATGATCGGCGTCGACGTCGGCGAAACCCGCGTCCGCGTCGAGCTGTTCGACCTGGCCCTCACCGAACTGGCCCGGACCGACAGGCCGTTGGAGCACCAACGTTACGACGTCGAGGTCGTCGTCGGGCACATCCGCGACGGCATCGAGGAGGTCCTGGCCGCCGCCGGCATCGCCCCCGAACAGCTCCTGGGCGCCGGTATCGGCGTACCCGGCATCGTGGCGCGCACCCCCGAGCGGGGCGCCGTCGTGCACGGCCAGACCATCGGCTGGGACGCCGTGCCGGTGGAATCCCTGCTCCGCTCCACGTGCCGGCTCCCGGACTCCGTCCCCTACTTCATCGACAACGGGGCGAAGACCCTCGGCCAGGCCGAGATGTGGTTCGGCGCCGGGCGCGGCGCCCACAGCGCGGTCGTGGTCCTCTTCGGCTCCGGCGTCGGAGCCTGCCTGGTCACCGAGGAGGTGGGCAGCGGGCGCGCCGTGGAGTGGGGTCACCTGACGGTGCGGGTGCGGGGACGGCGATGCCGATGCGGTGCCCTCGGCTGCCTGGAGGCGTACGCGGGTGCGGAGTCGCTCATCGACCGCTGGCGCGAACAGGGCGGGCGACCGCCCGAGCACACCGACGAGGAGACGGCGCTGACCGCCCTGCTGGCCGCCGCCTACCCGCCGGAAGGCACCGAGACGGACCCGGTGGCGCTCGCCCTCCTGGAGGAGACCGCCGAGTACCTGGGTGCGGGCCTGTCCGACCTGATCAACCTCTTCCAGCCCGAGCGGATCCTGATCGGGGGCTGGGCGGGTCTGCAACTCGGTTCCCGGTTCCTGTCGGCGGTACGCCGGCACGCGAGGGCCTACGCCCTGCGGTATCCGGCCGAGCGGGTCACCATCGACCTCGGCAGGCTCGGTCCGGACGCGGTGACGGTCGGTGCGGCGATCCTCCCGCTCGCGGACTTCTTCGCCCGCGGCGGACGGCGCGCGGAGCCCGCGCACGAGGGAAGACGGCCCACCTGGCGGACGGCCCTCGAGGAACGGACGCCGCGCTGACGGGGGCCTCGATCGGCCGTTCGAGCCGGGTGGCTCGAACGGCGCGCCCGGTCGTTTCACGGACACGTCACCGGGTACTCGCGCCTCGCCCGAACGGGGCCCGCATCCGCTCGCGGGCCCCGTTTGCTCGATGAGCGAAGAACGGAGCAAGCGCCGTGACCGAACAACGGCACCAGGGTCCCGGCGAGCAGACCCGCCCGATCCCGCGGGACATGCAGGACCAGCAGGCCCGTAATGCCGAGGACCCGTGGGACGTCCGCACCGCCCGGGACGACAGCGCACGCGCACCGGACACCGAAGAGTCCGCGAACGACGTACCCGACACCGACGAGGCGGGCACCGGCAGGCGGGGCGCCCCCCAGTCGGGCTCGGTCCACCCCGAGCACCCCGTTCCGGACGAGCCCTCCGACTGACCCGCACCGGCCTGTCCCGAGCGTGACCGGGGCAGGCCGGATGCGCGGTCGGCCCCCTCCCGGTGGTTTCCTCGGGGGCGGGACGCGACTGCGTCGACCCGTCTCAGGAGCGGGACGCGAACGCGTCGACGCCGGTGAGGCCCGCGGACAGCTCCCACAGGCGAGCGGCCTGCTCCGGGTCGGTCGCCCAGTCCTTGACCCCGCGGCGCCCGCCGTCCGCCGGCGCGGGTTCCGCGATGTCACAGTCCTCGCAGTACACCCCGCCCATGCCGGCGAGCTGGGGCGAGGTGGCGGCCCACACCTGGGTGGCCGCTCCCTGCTCGGGGGTCTTGAAGGCGTCGGGGTCCACCAGGGCACCGGTCTCGTCGATCCAGCCGCGCTCGACCATCTCCTCCTGGGTGAGATGGCGCTGCAACGGGGTGAGGATGCCGCCGGGGTGCAAGGAGAAGGCGCGAACGCCGTGTTCCCGGCCGAGCCGGTCAAGGTGCACGGCGAACAGCACGTTCGCGGTCTTGGCCTGCCCGTACGCCTCCCACTTGTCGTAACCCCGCGTCCAGTGCGGATCGTCCCAGCGGATCGGGGAGCGGTGGTGCCCGGCGGAGGACACGGACACGACCCGGGCCCCGCCCGGCTCGATGGCCGGCCACAGACGGTTGACGAGCGCGTAGTGGCCCAGGTGGTTGGTGGCGAACTGGGCTTCCCAGCCGGGGCCCACCCGGGTTTCCGGGCAGGCCATGACGCCGGCGTTGTTGATCACGAGATCGAGGGTGCGGCCGGAGGCGAGGAAGCGTTCGGCGAAGGCGCGTACGCTCTCCAGGTCACCGAGGTCCAGCTCGTCCACCTCCACCCGGTCCAGGCCCGTCAAGGCCTCCTCGGCGGCGACCCGGCGCCGCGCGGGGACGACGACCCGGGCGCCCGCCTCGGTGAGGGCCCGCGTCGTCTCCAGGCCGAGCCCGGAATAGCCGCCGGTCACGAGCGCGAGCTTGCCGGAGAGGTCGATGCCGCTCAGGGCGTCCTTCGCGGTACTCCTGGCGCCGAAGCCCGACCCGATGCTGTGCTGTGCAGTGCTCATGGGACGACGCTACGAATTGAAGCGCGCTCCAAGTCAACCCGGCGCCGGCCCCCGCCCCTTCGGGTCGGAACGGCGTTCGTCCGACGGCGTTCGTCCCCCACGGCGTTCGTTTCCGACCGCTCGTGCCAGGTGACGCAGATCACGTCAAAGGCGTAGCCTTTCCGGAACACTGACCGGTAGTTTCCCGTTAAATCAGCCGTGGGTACGGACGGGACAGTGTCCCCGGGCCTCATCTCTCGCCCACAGGGACGATCGTTCGGCTGAAGCCCTGTGGAGCCTTTCGCCGAGAGGCGACCGCCGTCCGCGCCCACCACAGACCGCCCCGACCGTGATCCCCCCGTCCGGTCGGGGCTCTCCTGTGCTCTCTAGGCGTCCTCTGCTCTCTAGGCGTCCGCTGCCAGCGGACTGTCCCCCAGCATCGCCAGCAGATGCGCCGGATCCCGATAGACGGCGCCGGCGCCCGCCTCCCGCAGATCAGCCTCCGGAATACCGCCCGACAGCAGGCCGACACAGGTCACCCCGGCCCGGGTGCCCGCCTTCATGTCCCACACCGTGTCGCCGACGAACACCGCCGACTCCGGTGGCACCCCGACCAGCTCCAGGGCGTGCTCGACGGGTTCGGGTGCCGGCTTGCCGGCCTTCACGTCGTCGGAGCTCGCCGTCGCCGCGATGGCGTCGTCCGCCCCTATCGCCCGGCGCAGCGCCGACAGCTCCCGTCCGCTCGCCGATGTGGCCAGTACGACGTTCCAGCCGTCATGGTCCAGCCGCCGCAGCAGCCGTCCGGCGTCCTTCAGCGGAGGCAGGCGGTCGAAGAACGTCCCGTACAGGGCCGTGTGCGCGGCCACCAGCATGTCCACCTCGTCCCGGTCCCGGCCGCCCACGAGATGGGCGATCAGGTCCTCGGACCCGAGGCCCACCGACCGGTGGATGGCGTGCATCGGCACCTGGTGACCCGCCTGCCGGAATGCCTCCCACCACGTCGTGACATGCAGATGATTCGTGTCGACGAGGGTCCCGTCCACGTCGAAAACGGCCGCCCGACCCATGATCTTCCTCCCTCAGGTTCGGGCTCGGGTACCACCGGACGCACCGGCCACACGTGCGGGAACCGTGCGCTCCCGGGTCCAGGTCAAGAGCTCGTCCGCGGTCCAGGCGGTGATCACGCGCTCGGCGGGCACCGAGCACTCCTCGGCCCGGGCACAGCCGTTGATCTGCCAGTCGAGCTGCCCGGGCGCGTGCGCGTCGGTGTCGATCGCGAACAGCACGCCCGCCTCCACCGCCTGCCGCAGCAGCCGACGCGGCGGGTCCAGCCGCTCGGGCCGGCTGTTGATCTCCACGGCCGTACCGGACTCGGCGCACGCGGCGAACACCGCCTCCGCGTCGAACTCCGACTCGGGGCGCCCGCGCCCCGTGACCAGCCGGCCCGTGCAGTGGCCGAGCACGTCGGCCAGCGGATTGCGGACGGCGGCGATCATCCGGCGGGTCATCGAGCGGGGGTCCATGCGCAGCTTCGAGTGCACCGACACGACCACGACGTCCAGCCGTTCCAGCAGTTCCGGCTCCTGGTCCAGCGAACCGTCGTCGAGGATGTCGCACTCGATACCGGTGAGCAGGCGGAACGGCGCCCACTGCGCGTTGAGCGCGGCGACCACCTCCACCTGCTCGCGCAGCCGCTCGGCGGACAGCCCACGGGCGACGGTGAGCCGGGGGGAGTGGTCGGTGAGCGCCGCCCACTCGTGTCCCAGCCGCGCGGCTGTCCTGCCCATGTCCTCGATGGGGCTGCCGCCGTCCGACCAGTCGGAGTGCATATGGCAGTCCCCGCGCATCAGCGCCAGCAGACTCTCGCCGCCCTGCGTCAGCGGCTTCTCGCCCTCCCGCTCCAACTGCTCCAGGTAGCCTGGGACCCGCCCGGCCAGCGCCTCCCGCACCACCTGGGCGGTCTTGGGGCCGATCCCACGGAGCGACTCCAGCGTGCCCGCCGCCGCCCGCTCGGCCACCTCGTCCTCGGGAAGCGCGGCCAGGACGGCGGCCGCGGTGCGGAAGGCCCGTACGCGATACGTCGGCGCCCCGGCGCGCTCCAGCAGGAACGCGATCCGGTCCAGTGCTGCGACGGGGCCCATCGACACCTCCTCACCCTCCAGCCTTGCCCAGGCGTGCCCGGCTCGCACGGTGGGCGCCGCCCGGGCGTCGTTCACCCGGCCGGACGAACCTGTGGAGGCCGGGCCGTCGGGGCGTGGACGGTACGGCGCCGGCGAGGCTCCGGGAGCCCCACGGGCCGTGGGCTGCCCGAAGCGCTCCGGCTGCCCGGGCGATCTACGCTCTATTCATGACCGAAATCGCGAGCCCCCACATCTCCCATCCGCGGATCACGGTGCTCGGGGTCCAGCCGGGCCACCCGCCGTTTCGCATCGTGGAGATCGACGGCCAGGTGGTCGGCGAGGCGAGGTCGCTCACCGACGTGCTGGCGGTGGCCTCGGAGGCCGGCATCCCGGTCCACGACCTCGACGACCCCGACGTGGTCCGGTGGGTGGGCGGCGACAAATTCACCTGGACGCGGCACTAGGTGTGCTGTCCGGGGACGCGCACGCACGGGCGGGCCTCGTCGTCCTCGCCGAAGCCCGCCGCGTACGTCCGCGGTTGCCGCCGGACACACGGACGGTCGGTCAGCCGACGGTCCACTTCTGGTTGGCGCCACCGGAGCACGACCAGATCTGAAGGCGTGTGCCGTTCGCGGAGTTGTTGTCCGTCACGTCCAGGCACTTGTTCGCCTGTGGATTGACGATGTCGTGGGCCGCGGTGACCGTCCATTTCTGGTTGGGCCCGCCGGTGCAGTCCCACAGCTGCACCTTGGAGCCGTCCGCGGTGCCGTTGCCGACCACGTCCAGGCACTTGCCGAGCGCCCGCAGAGTACCGTCCGACGCCACCGTCCACTTCTGGGCGGCCGTGCCATTGCAGTCGTACAGCTGGACGGGGGTGCCGTTGGCGGAGTTCGCGCCCGCCACGTCCACGCACTTGCCCGCGAGCCCGGTGATCGGGACGCCGGTGCCGCTGGGGCTGTCGCTCGTCGTCACCTGCACCGAGTCCACGACGAGTTGCTGCGGGAACACCGTGGAGCCGTCGGGGTCGCCGGGCCAGTAGCCGCCGACGGCGAGGTTGAGGATCAGGAAGAAGGGCTTGTTGAACACCCAGGTCTTGCCGCCCAGATCGGCCGGGGTACGCCGCTGGTAGACCGTGCCGTCCACGGACCAGGTGATCGAGTCGGGTGCCCAGTCCACGGCGAAGGTGTGGAAGCCGTCCGCGAACGCCTGGCCGTTCGGCAGGGAGTAGGCGGCGCCGATACCGCCGGAGCCCGAGTAGCCGGGTCCGTGAATGGTGCCGTGGACGGTGCCCGGCTCGAAGCCGACGTTCTCCATCACGTCGATCTCACCGCTGTTGGGCCAGCCGACCTGCCCGATGTCGTTGCCCAGCATCCAGAAGGCCGGCCACATGCCCTGCCCGCGCGGGATCTTCATCCGGGCCTCGACATGGCCGTACTGCGCCGTGAACTTCCCGGAGGTGTTGAGCCGGGCCGAGGTGTACTGGCAGGTGCCGTACCAGCACTGGTAGTTCGCCGGGTTCTCGCGGCGGGCCGTGATCACCAGGTGTCCCTGGCCGTCCAGCGCCGCGTTCTTGTTGCCCGACGTGTAGTACTGCCGCTCGTGGTTGTTGACGTTGTCGCCGGTCTCCATCTGCCACTTGGAGGAGTCGACGGCGGCACCGGCGGGGCCGTCGAAGGTGTCGGAGAACACGGTCGCGTCCGCCGCCTGCGGGGCCGCTTGGGCCGCGGGCGTGAAGGCGGACGCGGCGAGCACGGCGGACAGTGCGGCGAGGAGGCATCTGCGGAGCAGGCGTGGGGAATCCATGGGCTCACTTTCCGTACGGCCGCCCCGACACGGGCGGGCCGACTGAGGTGGGGGGCGGCGACGCGGCCGGACGTGCCGGGCGCGCCACAAGCGAGGTGTTGATTCAGCCCTTGATTCAAGAGGTGAGCTAATGGGTCGTCAAGACTTTGGTACAGACTTGGCCGGAGCCCGCCGCCCCACCTGCGCTTTCCCCCTGTCCTTGCCGCCGCTCAGTCCTTGCCGCGCTGCCGCACACGTGCGTGCACCGCGCGCCCCAGCCGTCGTCCGAGCAGCAGATAACCGAGCAGCGCGCCCGCCGTGTTGAGGATGACGTCGTCGATGTCGAACGCGCGGCCGGTCACGAGCGCACCCTGGGCCAGCTCGACCAGCAGCATCACGAGCGCGGTGACGATGCCCACGCGCAGGATGCCCCGGGTGCCGGGCGCCAGCACCGGCAGAAGAATCCCGAACGGCACGCCGAGCAGGATGTTTCCGCCGATCTGCTTGATGGCGCCACGTGCCGCGGGCTGATCCAGATAGGCGCGCAGCGAACGGCCCGGATGCAGGTTGTTGTGGATCAGGGCCTGGGAGGCGGGCGACGGCTCCAGCGTCATCCGGGCCAGCGCCGCGGCGAAGGCCACCATCGCCACGAAGGCGAGTGCCATGACCAGCAGCCGGACAAGGAGCGGGAGCGGCCGTCGCTCCCGTGGTGCCTCCCCGCCCCGGCGACGACTGAATTGCGCGGTCCGTGCGGTCGAAACTGTGCGTGCCATCCCACCCTCCCGGTTGCAAGTGCTCTCTCGGTACTGCCTGTTACCCCCGACGGATGCGCTGATGCCGAGCGGTGCCGCAGCTGGGGGAGTCGTCGGCCCAGTGTGGCCGAGGTGTGCCGCCGCGGTTTCCGCTCCCGCGGGCGGGGCACTCCGTGCACCAGCCGTTCGCGCGCCGCCGTGGCGAGGGGGCGCCACGATGCTTGGATGACATGTCGGATATTTCTGGAGGTAGCGGTGGATGGAGGTGGGGCATGAACGCGCGTACGGCACTCGGCACCGCGCTGGAAGTGCTCGCCTGGTGGGTCGCCCTCACCCTGCTCTGGCTCGTCCTCATCAGCACCGTCGACACTCTGGAGTGGGTTGTGGGGGCCTTGGCCGCGCTCGCCGGCGCGGTCGCGGCACGCGCCGCGCGGCGGGCGGTAGGCGCACGGTGAACGGCTGGACCTGGACGGCCACGATCGCGCTCGGCGCGGGTGTCGGCACCACCGTGTGGGGCGTCGTCACCGGGCCGCTGCGCCGCCGTGTCGTCGCACAGAACCTGTGCAGCGCGCTCGCCGCCCCCGGACTGCTCCTGCTCGCCCAGGGCTACGGGCGCCCCGCGTACGTCGATCTCGCCCTCCTCCTGGCCCTGCTCGGCCCGGTCGGCACCCTCGTCTTCGCCCGGCTGCTCGCCGACGACCTCGCCGAGGACCCGCCGCGGTCCCGGGCCGTCACCCTGGCCGTCGCGGGGTACGGGGCCGTGGTGGTGCTGGTCCTGTGCGCGGTCACCGGCCCCGGGCGG
The DNA here is from genome assembly GCF_040643755.1 of Streptomyces sp. NPDC047079. Taxonomy (NCBI): domain Bacteria; kingdom Bacillati; phylum Actinomycetota; class Actinomycetes; order Kitasatosporales; family Streptomycetaceae; genus Streptomyces; species Streptomyces sp. NPDC047079. The sequence goes on along the minus strand of NZ_JBEYUZ010000005.1, from coordinate 356,026 downwards.
GCGATGGTCAAGCTGCTGGTCATCGGGGCGCTGTTGATCGGCGGCAATCTCGTGGCCTCCCGCGCGCTGTCCGGCGGATTCACAGGGAGCCGCCGTGGATGACCCGCTGATCGTCGTCGTGCTGCTGCTGGTGGCCGCCACGGCGACCGCGGCCGTCGCCGTGCGAGACCCCGAGCGCCAGGCCCTTGTCCTGGCCGTGCTCGGCGTCTGCCTCGCCCTGCTGTTCACCGTCGCGCAGGCGCCGGACGTGGGTCTGTCACAACTCGCCGTGGGATCCGCGGTGACCCCGCTCCTGATCATGCTCTCGGTGCGCAAGGTCAGACGGAGGCAGAAGGACGGGAAGGGAAAGGCGCGATGACCCGGCGCGTGCGACTGATCGTCCTGGCCCTCGGCGGCGCCGGCCTGGCGGCCCTGCTCGTCGCCGCGTGCCTCGGCCTGCCGGGCTTCGGCGGCGACCGGCACCCCTACGGCGACCGGGCCGTGAGGGCCGCTCTGTCCCGGCAAACCGCCAACACCATCGCCTCCGTCAACTTCGACCAGCGTGCCTTCGACACGCTCGGGGAGATGAGCATTCTGTTCGCCTCCGTCCTCGGCACCGTGGTGCTGCTGCGACAGACCCGCGACGAGAAGCGCGGACAACCGCAGCCGCAGCAGGTCGCGCTCCCCGTCCGCCGGTACGCGCTCGTCGTCCTGCCCGTCGCACTCGTCTCCGGCCTCTATGTGATCGCCCACGGGCAGCTCAGCCCCGGCGGCGGCTTCCAGGGCGGAGTCGTCGTGGCGACCGCCCTGCACCTGCTCTACCTCGGCGCCGACTACCGCGCCCTGGAACGCATCCGGCCCATGGGCCTGTTCGAGGTCGGCGACGCGCTCTCGGCCTCCGCGTACCTGGTCACCGGGCTCGCCGGCGTCCTCGCCGGCACGTCCTTCCTCGCCAACACCCTGCTTCCGTACGGCACCTTCAACACGCTGTCGTCCGGCGGGACCGTGCCGCTGCTCAACGCCGCCATCGGCATGGAGGTCGCCTGCGCGGTCGTCGTCCTGCTCGCCCGCTTCCTGGACCAGGCCGTCGAGATCGAGGAGGACGACGGGAAACGATGACCGTACTGCCGTACCTCGTCGCCGTGTGGATCTTTCTGACCGGCTGTTACGGCCTCGCGACCAGCCGCAATCTCATCCATGCGGTCGGCTGCCTCGCCGTCTGCCAGTCCGCCACCTATGTCCTGCTGCTGGCCGTCGGCTACCGCGCCGGCGCGACAGCGCCCGTCTACTCCGACATCAAGCCCGGCTCGCGGCCGGTCGTGGACCCGGTGGTGCAGGCCCTCACCCTGACCGACATCGTCGTCGGCGCCACCGTCACCGCCCTGCTGCTCGCCCTCGTCATGCAGGTCTCCAAGCGCCACGGCACGGTCGACCCCGACGAACTGCGGGAGCTGCGCGGCTGATGAACCACCTGCTGCCGTTGCTCGTCGCCGCCCCGCTGCTCGGTGCCGGCCTGCTGACCGCATGCGGCCGCCGGCTGCCGCGCATCGCCGCCGAGAGCTTCGGCTGCGCCGTATCGGCCGGGACCGCGGCCCTCGCGACCTGGCTGTGCCTCAACTCCACACCCCCGCTGACCGAATGGGTCGGAGCCTGGACGCCCCGCGACGGCACGAGCGTCGGCATCGTCCTCATCGGCAACGGACCCGGCCTCGGCATGGCCGCCCTGGCCTCCCTGCTGACGCTGGCCTCCCTCGCCTACTCCTGGCGCTACTTCGACGAACCGCCCCGCCGGCACGCCGGCTCCTACCCGGCACTCATGCTGCTGTTCCAGGGCGGCATGTGCGGGTTCGCGATCACGGGCGACCTGTTCAACGCGTTCGTCTTCTTCGAACTGATGAGCGCCGCCGCCTACGCCCTGACCGGCTACCGCGTCGAGGAGGCGAAGGCCGTCCAGGGCGCTTTGACCTTCGGCGTGATCAACTCGCTGGGCGCATACGCCATGCTGATGGGCATCGGGCTGCTCTACGCGCGCACCGGCGAGCTCTCGCTGACCCACATCGGCCGGGGACTGGACACCCACGGCGGCCCCGACGCGCTGACCCTCGCCGCGTTCGTCCTCGTCATGACCGGGCTGCTGGTGAAGGCCGCCACCGCGCCCTTCCACTTCTGGCTGCCCGACGCGCACGCCGTCGCGCCCACCCCGGTCTGCATGCTGCTGTCCGGCGTCATGGTGGAACTCGGCGTCTACGGAGTCTGGCGTGTCTACGGCGCCGTCTTCTCCGGACCGGGCGGGATCCCGGCGGCCGACCTGGAGCGGGCGCTCACCGTGCTCGGGGTCCTGACCGGCGTGGTCGGCGCCCTGATGTGCTGGTTCCAGCGGCATGTGAAGCGGCTGCTCGCCTGTTCGACCATCGCCCACATGGGTCTGTTCCTCGTCGGCATCGGCTCCCTGCTGCCCGAGGCCGACGACGGGGTCGCGCTGTACCTCCTGGGCCACGCCGGTGCGAAGGCCGCCCTGTTCGCCTGCACCGGTCTGCTGCTGGACCGGTTCGGCTCGGTCGACGAGCACGCGCTGCACGGGCGGGGCCGGCCGCTGCGCGGGGTCGCGGTGATGTTCGTGCTCGGCGGCCTTGCGCTCGCCGGACTGCCGCCGTTCGGCACCTCACTCGGCAAGGCGGTCACCGAGGAGGCCGTGGGCGGGCCGCTGACCGTGGTGTACCTCCTCGTGTCCGCGGTGACGGGCGGCGCGGTGCTCCGGGTCGCCGCGCGGGTCTTCTACGGACTGGGACCCCAGCCGCGGGACGGGTCGGCGTACGAGACCACCGGCACCGGCGAGGAGCCCGAGACCCGGCACCGGCTGAGCCGGATCCCGGACACCATGACGGCCGTGCCCGCCCTGCTGCTCGCCGGCTCGCTCGCCGTCGGCGTGGTGCCGGGCTTCGCGGGGATCGTGGCGCGCTCGGTGAACGAGGCCGGGTCCGGCGGGGCGCTCGCCTCCGCCCACTGGACCGTGGCCGGTGTCCTGCTGGGGGTGGTCTCCACGGCCGGGGCCCTCGCCCTGGCCGCGATCGCCGTCACCCGCCCGGAACTGCTTGGCGAACGGCCCTGGACGTGGCCGCTGCGCCGATTGCAGTCCGGGCACATCGGGGACTACGTGGCCTGGGTCCTGCTGGGCACGGCCCTGCTCGGGGCACTGGCCTTGCCCGGGATCCTGACCGGCTGAGGAGCGGTTGCTCAGGTGCCGTAGGACACCTTCACCTCCTTGAAGCCGAGGGACTTCAGCAGCCCCTCCAGCATGCTGGTGGTGTTCGACTCGGCGCGCGCGGTCAGTTCGCTCTCCTTCGCGGCCTCGCCGATGTGCTGGACTGCCAGCTTCTGCACGGAGCGCTCGCTGTTGGGGTTGTCCGAGAAGAGGTCGCCGATGCGGTCCAGCAGACCCCGCTGCTTGGAGACGGCGTAGGAGCGGTCGGGGTCGAGCGTGGGCTTGCCCAGCGCCGCGTGCGGCAGTCGGAGCGTGGCGGACGTCCGGTCGCCGTTGACCGTCACGTCCTGCTTGCCGACCTTGCCGAGGTCGACGTACGCGTCCACCGTGCCCGCGCCCACGTACAGCGTGCGGGTGCCGCGGATCGCCGACGGCAGGTACTTGGCGTCCTTCTCCAGGTCCACGACCACCTGGAAGTTGCCGGAAGCGGCCTCGTAGCGGCTCATGTCCTGGATGGACTCCAGGAGCGCGGGGCCCGACCGGTCGTGCGTGTCCGTGCCGAACAGGTCACGCAGTCCCGGCAGCACGCTCAGGCGCAGGCCGGCGAACAGCACCGCGAGCACCGCGACGAGCGCGATGACCGCCTTGGCCCAGCCCGGCGTCCGCCGTCGCACGGATGTCGGTTCGGGCCTCTGCTTCGTGGACGTCGTCATATCGACAGTCCTCCCTTCTTCTCGCCGGTTTCCCACCACGACCCCCTGAGGAACGCGAAGTTCGCCGATTGTGACGGCGGACGGCGGACGGCGGGCGGCGGACGGCCGCGCGCCCGGGTCCCGGCGCGCCCATGGAGGCTTTCCGCCGGCTCGGCGGTGCGCCGTACGGGGGCGGCGCACGCGTCCGCTCCGGGTACCGCGTCCGCGGGATGTCCCCTCGCACCGGCGAAGGGGGCGTCCGCCGCCCGCCGCGCGGACCGCGTGGCCGAGCGGCGCGAGAGCCCGTCAGTAGCATGGGCGCGCAGCCCGTTTTCGATCATGCGAGGAGCGGATCGTGCGTGACATCGCTGTCTTCAGCGGCAGTGCCCATCCCGAGCTGGCGGCGGAAGTGTGTGCGCACCTCGGGGTGCCGCTCAGCCCGGTGCGGGTCAGCAGGTTCGCCAACGACTGCCTGGAGGTGCAGCTCCAGGCCAACTGTCGCGAGCGTGACGTCTTCCTCGTGCAGCCTCTGGTCGCCCCGGTGCAGGAACACCTCGTCGAGTTGCTGCTGATGTGTGACGCGGCACGTGGCGCCTCCGCCGGCCGGATCACGGTGGTCATGCCGCACTACTCGTACGCCCGGTCGGACAAGAAGGACGCGCCGCGGATCTCGATCGGCGGGCGGCTGGTGGCCGACCTGCTGGTCGCGGCCGGGGCCGGCCGCGTCCTGGCCATGACCCTCCACTCGCCCCAGGTCCACGGCTTCTTCTCGGTCCCGGTCGATCACCTGCACGCCCGTCGGGAGCTGGCCGCGCACTTCCATCAGTACGACCTGTCGCACGCGACCGTCGTCTCGCCCGACCTGGGCAACGCCAAGGAGGCGGCGGCCTTCGCTCGGATGATCGGGGCGCAGGTGGCGGCGGGCGCGAAGCAGCGGTTCGCGGACGACCGGGTCAGCATCAGCTCCGTCATCGGCGATGTCGCCGGACGGGATGTGATCGTGCTGGACGACGAGATCGCCAAGGGCAGTACCGTACTGGAACTCCTGGAGCGGCTGCGGGAGTCGGGTCCGCGGTCCATCCGCGTCGCCTGCACCCATGGCCTGTTCGCGGCAGGTGCCCTCAAACGGCTCAGCGAGCAGCCCGACGTGCTGGAGATCGTGTGCACGAACACGGTGCCGGTCCCGGTCGAGGAACGCACCGGGAAGCTGCGGCTCCTGTCCATCGCCCCCGCCCTGGCCGAGGCCGTCCGCCGTATTCACAACGGCGAGTCCGTCAGCGCCCTGTTCGACGCGCCCCGGAGCGAATAGACAAAGAGCAGCAACCCCACGGACCCCGTGACCTGCGCAGTTGTCATGACCGCCGGTGGGACTGCTGTGAATTCGTGATGCTTTTGAACACACCATGGCCCGGCCGCGTACAAGGAGGGGGATTTTCGTGCCAGGCCCGCCATGACGTGTAGGAGTACTCCCTTGAGACGCAACACGCGCAGACGCCCGACAGGCGCACGGCGCGCGACCTTTGCAGCAGTCGCGCTGATCCTGGGCGGAGGGGGGCTGGTAGCAGCGAACGTCTACGCCTCGGCGAGCGAAGGCGGCTGGGGCGGCACATCCGACCAGAGTGGCGACCAGGTCCTGACGTCGCGAACGGTCACTCTCGACTGCCCGGACGTCGGCCAGAAGCTGACCGATGTCCCGGGCCCGGCACAGTCGCAGGTCGACACGGAACTGGCGGCTCTCGACAAGCAGATCACCGAGGCGTACGACCGGCTGGCCTCGACGCGCCAGGCGCAGGCGGACGACGGGAGTTACGTTCACAACGCGATCCTCGGCCCGCTGAAGGACAAGCGCGCCGCGGTGATCGACCGGATCAAGTCCGACTACCAGCGGGCCGGCGCCACCGCTCCCGGCGCGATCGACGGCATGGCCCCGTGCACCGGGGTCCCCGCCGACCAGGGGCAGCCCCCGGCCGACAGCCAGAACGGCGGTGGCCAGAACGGCGGCGGCCAGGACGGGCGGCAGCCGGGCAACGGCGGGCAGGCCGCCGGCGGTCCCGTCGCCTCGGACTTCGTGGACATCCGGAGCGTTCAGCCGAACGTCCAGAAGCCCGCTCGGCAGGCCGGCGCCTCGACCGGCACGTTCGTGACCAAGTGCGGTGTCAACGCCAACGGCAACCACAACACCGACAACGTGATCGTGGCGCCGGGTGTGAAGAACGGCGCCCACCATCTGCACGACTACGTCGGCAACCAGTCGAACGACGCCTTCGCCACCGACGAGACGTTCGCGGCGGCCCAGACCAGCTGCGACAACCAGCAGGACAAGTCGTCGTACTACTGGCCGGTGGTGCGTGTGCAGGACGGCACGCAGGACTTCGACCAGAACAACGACGGCGGTGGCAAGGAAGGCAACGTCGGCAAGATTCTGGTCGCCAAGCAGGCCGAGATCTCCTTCGTCGGCAGCCCGGCCGGCAAGGTCGTCGCGATGCCGCGCTTCCTGCGGATCATCACCGGTGACGCCAAGGCGTTCACCAACGGGCCGAAGAACGCCAACGCCCACTGGAGCTGCACCGGCTTCGAGGACCGTCAGCTGACCGACAAGTACCCGATCTGCCCCACCGGCAGCAGCGTGGTGCGCACGTTCGCCTTCCAGAGCTGCTGGGACGGCCAGAACACCGACAGCGCCAACCACCGCACGCACGTCGCCTTCGCCGACGCCGGCGGCAACTGCGAGAACGGCTTCAAGGCGATCCCGCAGCTCACGATGCGTCTGGTGTACGACGTACCGCAGCCGGTCATCGACAACGGCCAGGTGAAGAACCCCTACGCGGTGGACGGCTTCCCCGAGCAGCTGCACAAGCCGATCACCGATCACGACGACTTCATCAACGTCATGACGGACGAGCTGATGAACCAGGTCGTCGACTGCGTCAACAGCGGTCGCCAGTGCGGGGCCGACGCCGGTGACCAGCCGCCGAACACGCCCGGGCCGTCGCCCGACCCGTCCTCCGGCGGCAACTCCGGCTCAGACCAGGGCTCCTCGTCCGGCGGCACGAACGGAAGCGACCCGAGCACCTCGCCCGGCGGCAACCCGGGTTCGGGCGCGGGCTCTTCGTCCGGTGGCGACCCGGGTTCGGGCGCGGGCTCTTCGTCCGGTGGCGACACGGGTAAGGGTTCTTCGTCCGGTGACGAATCCGGTGCCGGCTCCGGTGGCAAGCAGACAGCGCAGCCCACGGCCGGCACGCCGGGTACCCCTGCGGCCGGCGGCTCGGGCGGTGACCAGGGCGGCGCGAATCCCAGGGTCTTCTCCACTTCCTCGCCCGCCCGGAGCGAGGCGTCCACCGCACCGCAGAGCGTCTCGGACGACAGCCGCGCCGTGCAGGACGCCGGGCAGCCCTCCGCCGGGGGCGCGGCCGCTCCGTCCATCGCACCGCAGCCCCAGCCCCAGGCGGTGACGGGTGGCCTGGCCGAGACGGGCGCCCATCTGTGGCCGGCCGCGGCCGGAGCGGTGCTCGTGATCGCGGGTCTGGTGCTCCTGCGCCGTATCGGACGCAGGTCCGTGTGATCCTGCTCGCGGACGGCACATGAAGGCGGCGGGACCTGCCCGGCAGGTCCCGCCGCCTTTCCCCTCGTCCCGGCCGGGGCCGCCGACGCGGTCCCGGCGGATCAGTTGATCTCCAACGGCCCAGCCGCCTCCGACCGGCCGAGGACCTCGTCCAGCGACGCCGCGGGCGGCAGTGACTCCGCCAGTCGGGTCAGGCGCAGGATGCGCAGCGTCAGCGGGTGGGTGCAGACCAGGTGCAGTGTGCCGCCCTGTGCCAGCACCCGGCGCCTGGCGCGGAAGAGCAGGCGCAGCCCTGAGCAGTCGAAGAACTCCACCGGTCGCAGGTCGATGACGATCCGCGGTGCCGGGCGGCCCGTCGCGGAGTCCAGGAACGGCGTGATCTCCAGGGCCGCGACGACGTCGATCTCGCCGTGGAATTCGAGCACCAGGTGACCGCTGTCCCGGTGGATGCGCAGATACCGGGGGAGCGGTGCGGGGCCGTGCTGCATCGACATCGCCTCCACCGACGCCCGGCATGAGTGGGCTCAAAAGCCTTGCCCACTCTGCAAGTTACCTCGATGGAATGAATTCCAGCACGTTCGATTGACATATGTCTTCCCCTGGCGCGTGCAGCCGCGCGGGGTTCGTCAGTCCACCAGCAGGACCAGCTTGCCCGTGGTGCGGCCGGCGTCGCCGATCTCGTGCGCCTTGGCGGCATCGGCCAGCGGGAAGGTCCCGGCGATCGTGGCGCGCAGCCTGCCCTCCGTGACGAGTCCGGCAATGGCCCTCATGCCGTGGTGGTCGGCGTCGACGAGCATCTCGGTGGCGCGTACCCCGAGCTTCTCCGCCTCCTCGGGCAGCTCCTTCGATCCCTGCGGCAGGATGGTGATCAGAATCCCGCCCGGACGCAGGGTGCGCAGCGAGCGCTGGACGTAGTCGCCGCCGATCGTGTCCAGGACCACGTCGATGTCGCGGACCGTCTCCGCGAAGTCGGTCTCCCGGTAGTCGACGAGCTCGTCCGCGCCCAGTCCGCGAAGGAAGTCGTGCTTGCCCGCGCTGGCCGTGCCGACGACGTATGCGCCGCGCGCCTTGGCGATCTGGACGGCAACGTGACCGACGCCGCCGGCGGCCGCGTGGATCAGCACCCGCTGCCCCGGCTGGAGGTCCGCCGTCTCGACCAGGGCCTGCCAGGCGGTCAGCGAGACCAGCGGCAGCGCGCCGGCCTGTGTGTGGTCGATTTCCGAGGGCTTGTGGGTGAGGGCGCGGGCGGGGACGGTGACGTACTCGGCGTGCGAACCGTGGCCGAACGGGTAGGGCAGCATTCCGAAGACTTCGTCCCCGGGCTGGAACAGGGCGACGCCGATTCCGGTCTCCTCGACCACGCCGGAGACGTCCCAGCCGAGGACGAACGGCGGCTTGCCGAGGAATCCGCCGGTGGCGCGGTGCTTCCAGTCGGTCGGGTTGACCCCGGCCGCGCGTACCCGCACCAGCACCTCGTTGGGCCGCGGCGTGGGGCGCTCCAGCCGTACTTCCTTGAGGACCTCGGGGCCGCCGAGGACGTCCTGACTGATGGCTCGCATGGTGTTCACAGTGCTCATGGTGTCCCAGCCTGCCGGGGCCCGCCCCCCGGGAAAATGGCATGATTGCCAACCTTCGATAGGATCGTGCCATGCGGCAAGTGGAACGGATCGTGGTCCTGGCGCTGGACGGCGTCTATCCCTTCGAGCTGGGCATCCCCAGCCGTATCTTCGGCGCGGCCGAAGGGCGGTACGAGGTGCTGACCTGTTCGGTCGACGGGCGCCCGGTGCGCACCAACGCGGACTTCTCCATCAACGTGGAGCACGGGCCCGAGGCCCTGGCCACGGCCGACACCGTGGTGGTCGCGTCCGTAGTGCCCTCCCGGATCGCCGCGGAACTTCCGGAGGAGGTGGCCGCCGCACTCGCGCAGATCCCTCCGGACGCCCGGATCGTCTCCATCTGTACGGCGGCCTTCGTGATCGCCGCGGCCGGTCTGCTCGACGGCCGCAGGGCCACCACCCACTGGCAGGTCGTCGACCAGTTCCGCCGGATGTTCCCGCACGTCGATCTCGACCCGGACGTCCTTTTCGTCGACGACGGACGGATCCTCACCTCCGCCGGAGCCGCCTCCGGAGTCGACGTCTGTCTGCACATCGTGCGCACGGACCACGGCAGCGCGCTGGCCAACACGGTGGCCCGGCGGTGCGTGGTACCGCCCTTCCGGGACGGGGGCCAGGCGCAGTACATCGAGCAGCCGGTCCCCCAGCACGGGGCGGCGAGCACGGCCGCGGCCCGCTCCTGGGCTCTCGAACACCTCGACGAGCCTCTCGCGCTGGCCGACCTCGCCCGTCACGCCGGGATGAGCCTGCGCACCTTCGCCCGCCGTTTCCAGGAGGAGGTGGGCATGAGCCCCGGCCGCTGGCTCATCCAGCAGCGTGTCGCCCGCGCCCGTCACCTGCTGGAGTCCACCGATCTGCCGGTGGACCAGATCGCCGGGGAGGTCGGCTTCGCCACGGGGGCCTCGCTGCGGCAGCACCTGCACGCGGCGATCGGCGTGTCACCGCAGGCGTACCGGCGCACGTTCCAGACGGCCCGCTGACGGGGACCCGTTCACCGGCTGTGCTGCAGGGCGACCAGCAACCGCCAGTCAGGTCGGAGATCTGACGCGATGTCGCTTCCACCCGACTGTGCAGCCAACCGCCGGCACGCCCGCGAAGGCCCGCAGTTTCGCAGATTCGGGTGCAGGACCCGGCCGAGCGGGCCGCCACTGCCCGGAGTGAGCAGGTGCAACGGGTCCGTCCGGCCCCGCCGGGCGTCAGGCGTCGGGCGCCGTGAACACGCGCTCACCGCCGACGTACGTGAGCGCCACACGAGTGTCGCCGATCGCCTCGGGCGGGCCGGTGTACGGATCGCGGTTCAGCACCACCAGGTCCGCCAGTGCCCCGGGGCGGACGCGTCCGGTGTCGTCGAGGTGGTTCACATACGCCGACCCCGCCGTGTACGCCGTCAGCGCCGCCGTGAGGTCGACGCGTTCCGCGGGCAGGAAGACCGGAGCGGAGCTGCCTGGAAGAACCCGGTTGACCGCGACATGGATGCCTTGCAGCGGGTCGGGGCTGCTGACCGGCCAGTCGCTGCCCGCCGCGAGCGTCGCCCCGGAGCGCAGGAGGGCACCGAACGGGTACTGGCGGGCGGCCCTTTCCGGGGCGAGGAACGGAATCGTGAGCTCGTCCATCTGCGGCTCGTGTGCGGCCCAGAGCGGCTGGATGTTCGCCGTGGCGCCGAGCCGCGAGAAGCGAGGGACGTCGTCCGGGTGCACGATCTGAAGATGGGCAAGGTGCGGCCTGGTGTCGCCGGGTCCGTTGGCCCTGCGGGCCGCCTCGACGGCGTCCAGCGCGTCCCGTACGGCCCGGTCGCCCAGCGCATGGAAGTGGCACTGGAAGCCGAGCGCGTCCAACTCGGTGACGTAGGAGGGAAGTCGGGCAGAGTCCAGGAAACTGGTGCCGCGCTGCGCGGTGGCGCAGCCGCACCGGTCCAGATATGGCTCGAGCAGCGCCGCCGTGCCGGTTTCGGCGATCCCGTCCAGCATCAGCTTGACGCTGCCCGCGCGGAACCGGCCGTGGCTCAAGGCGTCCCGGCGCTCGAGCAGTTCGGGGATCTGCTCGGTGCCGCGCTCGCGGTCCCACCACAGCGCGCCCACGACCCGCGCGGTCAGCGAGCCGTCGCGGGCGGCCGCCAGATAGGCCCCGGACGGGTCGTCCATCCCGAGGAAGTCGCCGACGAGGGCGTCCTGCCAGGCCGTGACGCCGAGCGCGTGCAGCCGTCGCTGGGCGTGAAGCAGCCCGGCGAGCAGGTCCGCCGCCTCGGCCGCGCCCTCGGAGCCGATCCCACCGCCCTGTACCGGTACTTCCGTGACACCGACGACCTGCTGCTCGCCATCGCCGACGCCCTCATCGGCCGCACGCTGCGCGACTGGTTCCCCACCGGTGAGTGGCGCGCCGACCTGTGGGACCTGGGGCTGCGCATGCACGCGAGGGCGCTCGCCCATCCGCAGGCGGCGGTGCTCAGCTCCTACCGGGTCACGGGAAGGGTGCATGAGATCGAGGCCGTGGAGACGATCCTCGGCGTGCTGCGCGGCGCCGGCTTCCCGGACGCCGAGGCCGTACGGAACTATCACGCTTTCGTCGACCAGGCCCTGGCCTTCGCGGCCCTGGACGCGGCCAACGCGTCCCTGCCGCGTACCGCGCGGGCGGCGGAGGCGGCGGTGTGGCGCGCCACCTATGCCCGGCTGTCCGCCGACACGCACCCGAACATCGCGGCGACGGCCCGTCACCTCGTCGCCGACATGCGCCACAGCTCCTATCCGGCCGCGCTCGACCTGCTGCTGTCCGCGGTGGCCGCTCGGCTGGCCGGGATCAGGGCACCGTAGGCCCGTTGGTGCCGCCCCGGCGGGGCGCGGGCCGACTGAATGCGGGGGAGGGGGATATCCGGAGAGGGATAGGGGCGGGGCGCCGCCCGCCCCGGACGCGTACGGAGGAAGCATGTCAGTGGTAGTGGCGGGCGTCGTGGTCCTGGACTGCGCCGAGCCCGAGAAGCTCGCCGTGTTCTACAAGGCACTGCTCGGCGCCGAGGACACCGACGCCACCGCGAACCGGGTGGAGATACGCAGCTCGGACGGTATGCGGCTGGCGTTCCGCCGCGACACGAACGCCACCCCGCCGAGCTGGCCCCGTCCCGAGAACTCCCTCCAGGTCCATCTGGACTTCCTGGTCGACGACCTCGACGAGGCGGAGCGCAGGATCGTCGGTCTCGGCGGCCGCCCGCTGGAGGCCAAGGACGCGGCGGGACCGTTCGAGGAGCGCGGTTACGCCGATCCCGCCGGACACTCCTTCACCCTGCGCCTGAGGAGGGCCACGGCACCGAAGCAGGGATGAGGTGCGCCTGGCCGCGCGGCGGCACGGGACTCAGTCCCGGCCGCCCTTCGCCGTGGTCGGCCACACACCCGTCGACCGCTCGATCGCCTTCGCCCCCGCACGGTCCGCCACACTGCGGGCAACGGCGAAGAGGGCGCCCTGGACGGCCGCCGCGATCAGTACCTCGCCCCAGCCGCGGTCCTTGTCGAGCGCGTCGGGCGCGTCGTTCTCGTGGCGGATCGCCTTCCACGCCTTGCGGAAGGCGATCCCCGCGAGGGCGCCACTCGCCCAGCCGAGCGCGAACCCCACCGGCTTGTAGACCAGCGGAAGGCTGGCTTTCCCCTTCTTGTCCTTGGCCACGTTCCTCTCCTTCTCTGTCGTCTCTGTCCTCGGCGCCCGTGAGCCGAGCGCCGCGCTCGTCCCCGCCGCCCCGACCGCTCTCAGGGCCGCCCGGAGGCGGGGACCTCCTCGGCCGCCCGCACCGATCCGGGCGGTGTCCCGTCGCCGAACGGACGCCCGCCCAGGTGCTCCCGGCCATGCGGCGTGAGCCAGCCGGCCAGGTCCGGTCCGAGCGGCACGATGCCGGTCGGGTTGATGCCCGTGTGGACCTGGTAGTAGTGCCGTTTGATGTGGTCGAAGTCGACGGTGTCACCGAAGCCGGGCGTCTGGTACAGGTCGCGGGCGTACGCCCACAGCACCGGGTCCTCCGCCAGCTTCCAGCGGTTGCACTTGAAGTGGCCGTGGTAGACGGGGTCGAAACGTACGAGTGTGGTGAACAGCCGGATGTCGGCCTCGGTGATCGTGTCACCGACCAGGTACCGCCGCCCGGCCAGGCGCTTGGACAGCCACTCCAGGCGGCGGAACACATTCGTGCACGCCTGCTCGTACTCCTTCTGGCCGGTGGCGAAACCGGCCCGGTACACGCCGTTGTTGAGGTCCTCGTACACGACCCCCATCACGTCGTCGATCTCGTCGCGTAGTCGCTCGGGGTAGAGGTCGGGCGCGCCCTCGCGGTGCAGCGACGTCCACTCGGTGGCCAGGTCGAGGGTGATCTGCTGGAAGTCGTTCGTGACCAGCTGTCCGCTCGGCACGTCCACGATCGCGGGCACGCTCACGCCGCCCGGATAGCCGTTCTCCCGGGCGTCGTAGGCCTCGCTCAGGAAGCGGATGCCGAGCACGGGGTCACGACCATCGGGATCGAGGGTGAAGCGCCAACTGCGGTCGTCCTGCACCGGATCGGCGATGGCCAGCGACAACGCGTCCTCCAGGCCGAGCAGCCGCCGCGAGATCACGGCGCGACTCGCCCAGGGGCAGGCCCGGCTGACCACCAGCCGGTAGCGGCCTTCCGCCGTCGGCCAGCCGTCGCGTCCGTCCGCCGTGATGCGGTCGGCGAAGTGACTCCTGGACCGCTTGAACTGCTTCTTCCCATAGGCACTGTTGCCGTCGCCCATGCCGCCTCTCCTGACGCGCGCGTTCACCCGTATGGAAGCTGAGTTCCCCGTTTTGCGCCTCGACACCGTGTGAGACCTACGGACGGGGGCAATCGGGCGACGTGAGCAGGACATCTTCCAACGCGGAAAAGCCGGCGCGGCCACGGTCGGCGGGGCCGTCCCCGGACGGCGGCCCGCCGGACCACGGGTCCGGCGGCCACGGCGAGAACTCCGACTCCAAGACCCGTGTGACGGTGCTCGTGGCACTCGGCGCGAACCTGCTGATCGCCGTGGCCAAGGCCGTCGGCGGGCTCCTCGCGGGCTCACCCGCGCTGCTGTCGGAGGCCGCGCACTCCGTCGCCGACAGTCTGAACGAGATCTTCCTGCTGGCCGCCCTGCGCCGCAGCCGCCGCCCGGCCGACCGGCGTCATCCCTTCGGCTACGGCAAGGAGCGGTTCTTCTGGTCGCTGCTCGCAGCCGTCGGCATCTTCGTGATGGGCGGCTGTTTCTCCTTCTTCCAGGGCCTCGAAGCCCTGAAGGGCGGCGCGAAGGAGTCGCACAGCGGCTATGTGGCGGGGCTCGTCGTGCTCGCGGTGGCGCTGTTGTCGGAGGGCGTCTCCTTGCTGCGGGCCCTGCACCAGGTGCACCGGCAGCAAGGCACGGTCGCGCAGGGGCTGCGGGACCCGGCGCTGCGCACGGTGCTCGCCGAGGACAGCACGGCGGTGCTCGGCGTGATCCTCGCGATCGTCGGCATGGCGCTGCACATGGTCACCGGTAACGTCGTGTGGGAGGCGTCCGCCTCGCTCGCCATCGGTGCGCTTCTCGTGTTCGTCGCCTACCGGCTCGGCCGGGACGCCCGGGACCAACTGATCGGCCAGGCCGCCGACCCGGAGCTGAGCCGCCGGATCCGCGCGCTGCTTCAGGCGCAGCCCGAGATCGACAGTGTGGAGTCGCTGCTCACCATGCAGTTGGGCCTCCAGTCCCTCCTGGTGGCCGCGCGCGTCGACCTGGTCCCCGGCCTGGACAGCGAAGAGGTCGAGGATGTGGCGGTACGCATCAAACGCTCGGTCGCGCACACCGTCCCGGAGGCCCATCAGATCTTCCTCGACATCACGGACGCACCGACCCGAGCGGCGGAGCGGCGCGGGGACGACGATGCGCGGGACGCCGCGGGGAGCTCCGCCGCGGCGCGGGAACACGGCGGCTCCTGACCGGCACGTTGGCCCGGCCGGAGCGAGGTCAGACGGTCGTGGCGGGCCCGTGGCGGGCTTCACGGAGCTGGTCGAAGCCGACAGGCTGATGGACGAGCTGGGCTGTCGGTCCACAAGTCGGCGCCCCTCTCGACCTACGAGCCATGCGCTCCCGCACCCCCGGGTCGCTTCACACCCTTGTCCCTCGCCCACGCCCCGCCGCGCCCGTCAGAGAAGGCCCGTCCCGGCGGGCCGGCCCCTAGCGGACGACCGCCGTCACCGCGCCGAGTGCCCGGGTTGAGGCGACGTCCTGGAGGGATCATTCTGGAGCATATGGAGCAAGTCGCCGCTGCGGCGATCATCGACGCCCGAGGCACGGTGGCGGGATGGAGCGAGGCTGCCCGGCGGCTGACGGGATACGCGGCCGAGGAGGTCGTGGGACGCGCGGCGCAGGAGCTGCTCGCCGACGACGTGTCCCCTCCGGCACTGACCGCGCCGACCGGCACCGTAGTCCTACGGCACAAGGACGGCCGCTCCGTCCCCCTGTGCGTCAGCGTGTGCCCCGTGCTGGGCGCGGACGCAGAGCCCCAGGGATTCGTCGTGACCACCGTGCCCGAAGCGGCGGAGGCGCTGCCGGTGGCCCAGGCCTTCGAGCAGGCGCCGATCGCGATGTCCGTTTTCGACACACAGCAGTGCTATCTGCGCGCCAACAACAGGGCCGCCGAGATCCTGGAGGTCGAGGGGTACACGCTGCTGGGGCGGAACTTCGCCGACACCCTGAGCGCGGGCGACGAGCCCGGTCTGCGCTTCCACCGCCATCTGCGCCAAGTCGCCGAGACAGGGCTTCCCGTGCACTACGAGAGCCAGGCCCGCCCCGCTTCCGAGGGGCGGAAGCACACCTGGACCATCGACATGTGGCCGGTGCGCAGCGGCTCCGGCGAAGTGACCGCCGTCGCCACAGCCGCCGTCGACAACAGCGAGCAGTACTGGGCCCGTCACCGTCTGGTCCTGCTGAACGAGGCGGCGACCGCCATCGGCACCACGCTGGATGTGACGCGCACCGCCGAAGAACTGCTGGAGGTGGTCGTTCCGCGGTTCGCCGACTTCGGCAGCGTGGACCTGTTCGACTGGGTTCTCGGCAAGGACGAACGGCCCATGAAACGCGGCAACGCCCTGGTCATGAACCGGGTGGCGCACCGTTCCGTCACCGAGGGGACACCCGAGGCAGCGGTCAGGCTGGGCGAGGACGATACCTATGCGCACCACTCGCCCCCCGCACGGGCACTGCGGGAGTGCCGGGCCGTGCTGCGCAGGGCGGGCGAGCCCGACTTCGACCGCTGGCTGCGGGAGCGCAACACCAGGGGGGTCGGCGACCCCGCGGCCCGCGAAGGCGCTCACTCCCTGGTGGCGGTACAGCTGAAGGCCCGTGACACCACCCTGGGCTGCGCGGTCTTCGTGCGTATCGCCAACCCGGATCCGTACGCCGCCGACGACACCGTCCTCGCCGAGGAACTCGCGAGCCGGGCGGCCGTCTGCATCGACAACGCCCGCCGCTTCGAACGCGAGCGGTCGACCGCGCTCGCCCTCCAGCACAGCCTGCTGCCGAGCGGCCTGGCCGGCCCGGTCGCGCTCGAGGTTGCCCACCGCTACGTCCCGTCGGGGTCGACGGCCGGCTTCGGAGGGGACTGGTTCGATGTGATCCAGCTGTCCGGCAGCCGGGTCGCCCTGGTCGTCGGCGACGTTGTCGGACACGGCATCCGCTCCTCGGCGACCATGGGCCGTCTGCGCACGGCCGTACGCACTCTCGCGGACGTCGACCTCGCGCCCGACGAACTCCTCACCCACCTCGACGACCTTGTCGCCCACCTCGCGGCGGACAAGGCCGGTGACGAGGTCGCCGAACTCGGCGCGACCTGCCTGTACGCCGTCTACGACCCCGTCTCGCGCCGCCTGAATCTGGCCGCAGCGGGACACCCCGCCCCTGCCGTCCTGCCGTCCGACGGCAGCGCCCGGCTGGTCACCATGTCGGCCGGCCCGCCCCTGGGAGTAGGCGGCCTGCCCTTCGAGGCGACGGAGATGGAACTGCCCGAGGGCTCGCTGATCGCCCTCTACACCAATGGGCTGATCGAAGGCCGCGGACGCGACCTGGACTGCGGCGCAGCCGACCTGTGCCGCGCGCTGGAGGTTCAGCAGGAATCCCTCGACGCCCTGTGCGACTCGGTGCTGAAGGCCGTGCTCTCCGAGGAGCCCGGCGACGACGTGGCCCTGCTGCTGGCCCGCACCCGGGCCCTGGGCGCCGACCGGGTGGCCACCTGGGACGTCCCGGCGGACCCGGCGTATGTGGCCACCGCCCGGCAGCAGGCCATCGAGCGGCTGGCCCGGTGGGGCCTGGAGGAGACCGCGTTCGTCACGGAGCTGGTGGTCAGCGAGCTGGTGACCAACGCGATCCGGTACGGCGGGCCGCCCATCCAGCTGCGGTTGATCCGTGAGCGCTCGCTGATCTGCGAGGTCTCCGACGGCAGCTCCACCTCACCGCATCTGCGCCGGGCACACGCCTTCGACGAGGGCGGCCGAGGACTGCTGCTGGTCGCCCAGCTGACCGAGCGCTGGGGCAGTCGGCAGACCGACGAGGGAAAGACGATCTGGGCCGAACAGCCCCTTCCCGACTGACCCACGGCCGCCGGACGGGGCCGACGGGCCGCACGCGCAGGGTGCCGTGCGGCCTCTCGTGCCCGCTCGCTCACTTCCCGGTGGGCTCCAGCACGAACACGGGGATCTCACGGTCCGTCTTCTTCTGGTAGTCGGCGTAGGGCGGATACGCGGCGACCGCCCGCTCCCACCACAGCGCCTTCTCCTCACCCGTCACCTGACGGGCCGTCATTTCCTGGCGTGCCGGCCCGTCCTGGAGTTCCACCGTGGGATGCTGCGTCACGTTGTGGTACCAGACGGGGTGCTTGGGCGCGCCGCCCAGCGAGGCCACCACGGCGTAGCGGCCGTCGTGCTCGATGCGCATCAGCGGAGTCTTGCGAATCTTGCCGCTCTTGGCGCCCAGGGTCGTGAGGATGATCACCGGCATCCCCGTGTCGAGGAGCGTCGTCCCCTTGGTGCCGCCGGAACTCTCGTACAACTCCACCTGCTCGCGCACCCACTGCGTGGGGCTGGGTTCGTACTCGCCCTGAAGAGGCATGTGCATCCGTCCCATCGTCGCGTACGACTTGCCGTGGTCCTTCGTCGCGCCGCTGCCGCACGGCCTTGCCGCGGGGTCGGGCGCTGCACGATTGAACACCGGCCGCCGCCGGTTTCATCCTCACCACGCTCCCGGCACGAAGGCGGGACCAGCGAGGCCCCAGCCTTCGCCTCACACGGGCCCGAGTAGCACTCGCACCGCCAGCGCCGCGATCACCGCGCTGGAGACGAGCGCCGTCGCAAGCCGCCCGCGCCGCCCGGTCAGCGCCCGGCCCAGCAGCGCACCGCCCCCGGCCAGGGCCAGCTGCCAGCTCGCGGACGCGACGAAGGCCGCGCCGACGAAGAGCCCCTGCTCCAGCGGCCGCACCGGGTCCGCGGCGCGGCCCCCGAGCACCAGCGCGGCGAAATAGAGCACCGTGGTCGGGTTGAGCAGGGTGACGCCGAGCAGCCCCAGATACGCCCGCCCGGGTCCCGACGGCGCGGCACGGGCCGTGGCGATCTCACCGTCGGAGCGGTACTGGCGCAGGGCGCCGACGGCGCCGCGCGCGGCGAGAGCGGCCAGCACCAGCGCGGACACCCACCGCAGCGGGACCAGAACCGGCTGGATCGCGGCGGCGAGGGCGGTGCCGCCGATGGTCGCCGCCAGGGCGTAGAGCCCGTCGGCGGTGGCGATGCCGAGCGCGGCGCACACACCGGTGCGCAGGGACGTACGGGCGGTGAGGGAGAGCAGATAGGCCGAGACCGCTCCGACGGGCACGGCGATGCCGTACCCCGCGACCAGTCCAGCCACCAGCGCGGCGGTCACGACCGGGGCGGCGAGGGCCTCCGGGGACGGCCGGGCTGCTGTCGGCCCCGGCCGGAGGATGCGGCGGCGGAGGTCGGCGGCAGCGCGATCGTGAGGGCAGGCATGCCTGGATCCTGGGGGAGCGGCGGAGGCACGGGCAAGCGAATTACGATGGTCACTACGGGAACACGCGACGCACTCCCGCCGGGTGCGGCGGCACGGGCCGCGGGCCGAGGACGGCTTTCGGTCCGACGACCACCTCCCGCCCGCCACCGTCGGCCCGGCGACGGGCTTCGGCCACGTACGGCATCCGGCGGATCTGGCCGAACTTCGAGTGGCCCTGTAGATGCCCCGGGCATCTAATGATGATGATCGGCAAGAGCGAATCTTCGCGTGCGAGGTCATTCATGACGAAACCCGCTGTGACCCAGTCAGAAACCGTCGCCTTCCCCCAGGACCGCACCTGCCCCTACCACCCGCCCGCCGGCTACGACTCCTTGCGCACCGAACGGCCCCTGAGCCGCGTCACCCTCTACGACGGGCGGGACGTCTGGGTGGTCACGGGCCACTCCGCGGCCCGGGAACTCCTCGCGGATCCTCGCCTGTCCTCCGACCGGAGCCGGGAGGCGTTCCCGGCCACCAACGCACGCTTCGCCGCGGCCAGAAACCGCCGGCTGACCCTGCTCGGCGTGGACGACCCCCAGCACCGGACGCAGCGTCGCATGCTGGTGCCGAGCTTCACCCTCAAGCGGGTCACCACCCTGCGCCCGCGCATCCAGGAGACGGTGGACCGGCTGCTGGACGCCATGGAGACCGCCGGCCCGCCCTCCGAACTGGTGAGCGCCTTCGCGCTCCCCCTGCCGTCGATGGTGATCTGCGCGCTGCTCGGCGTCCCCTACGCCGACCACGAGTTCTTCGAGGAGCAGTCCCGAAGGCTGCTGCGCGGCCCGACCGCGGCCGACACCGAGGACGCTCGTGACCGTATGGACGCGTACCTGGGAGAGCTGGTCGACGCGAAGTGCGAGCAGCCGGGGGACGGACTGCTCGACGAGCTGATCCAGGAGCAGCTGCGTGAGGGAACGCTGGACCGGGCCGAGATGGTCTCCCTGGCCACGCTTCTGCTGGTCGCCGGGCATGAGACGACCGCCAACATGATCTCCCTCGGCACGTTCACGCTGCTACGGCACCCCGAGCAGCTCGCCGAGCTGGGCGCCGACCCGGGTCTGATGTCCGCCGCGGTCGAGGAACTGCTGCGTTTCCTGTCCATCGCCGACGGGATCATGAGGGTGGCCACCGAGGACATCGAGGTCGCCGGGAACACCATCCGCGCCGACGAGGGGGTCCTGTTCTCGACGTCCGTCATCAACCGGGACACCACCGCCTTCCCCGAGCCGGACGAGCTGGACTGGCACCGCAGCGCCCGCCATCACGTCGCCTTCGGCTTCGGCATCCATCAGTGCCTCGGCCAGAACCTGGCCCGGGCCGAGCTGGAGATCGCCCTGCGCGCCCTGTTCGAGCGGCTTCCCGGGCTGCGGCTCGCCGCTCCGGCGGAGGAGATCCCCTTCAAACCGGGCGACACGATCCAGGGGATGCTGGAACTCCCCGTGACCTGGTAAGAGGCTGGCGACCATGAGCGATGACATCTCGATTTCCATCGACAGGGACGTCTGCATCGGTGCGGGCCAGTGCGCTCTCACCGCGCCCGGCGTCTTCACCCAGGACGACGACGGCTACAGCGAGGTCCTGCCCGGCATGGAGGACGGTGGCGGCGACCCGCTGGTGCGGGAGGCGGCCCGGGCCTGCCCGGTGAGCGCCATCACCGTCACCGAGAAAGGAGTGGAGGCTTCCCGGGCGCACTGAGACCGCGGCCCACCCGTCGAGGACGTCGAGGACGATCTCCGGGCCGTCCTCGGCGGTCACCGCGGGCGGCCCCCAGGAGCTGCGGCGCTGCGGCGCCGACCAGGTCGGTGGCTTCCCGGCGGCCCCCTACCGGTGGGCCGCCAGCAGCAACTCGGCGGCCTGGCCCGCCTGGTCGGCGGGCTCCGTGGACGCTTCCATACCGGCGGTCACCATGGCGCCCTCGGCCAGCAGGAACAGCTGGTCGCCGAGGGGTGCGGGCAGTCCGGCGTCGGCCACCAGACCGGCCAGGTACGTCTTGAACGCCTGCTTGTGGGCGCGTACCAGGGCCAGTACCCGGGGCGAGGTGGCGCCCAGTTCGCCGTACGAGTTGATCCAGGCGCACCCGCGGAAGCCGGGCTCGCCGAACCACTCCCGCAGCCACTCGAACACGGCCAGAAGGCGCACCACGGGGTCCGCGTGCCGGTCCACGTACTCCGCCAGCCGCTGCCGCCAGCGCACGTCACGCCGCTCCAGATACGCCTCGACCAGCTGCTCCTTGGCGGGAAAGAGCTGGTACAGCCGCTTGAGCGACAGCCCTGAGGTGCCGCGGATGTCGTCCATCCCGACGCTTTGTATGCCACGGCCGTAGAACAGCTTCTCCGCGGCGTCCAGCGCCCGGTCGCGGACGACTTCGGTGTCCATGTACGAGCTCCTCCTGAGGGCCCCTGACCGAGAGAACCAGCGTTCTCCACGGTAGCAGCGGCGGGGCCGGCAACGCCGTCCCGGATCTGCCGGGGCACTAAAGTGCAGAGGTGACCCAGGACGCCTCGAAACCCTTCCTGTACGTCGTCGTCTGCGCCGCGGGCATCGCACAGGACGTCGGCAAGCTGATCGCGGCCGCCCAGGAGGCCGGGTGGGAGGTCGGCGTGATCGCCACCCCGCTCGCCCTCCGCTTCTTCGACACCGCCGACGTCGAGGCGCGGACGCGCCGCCCGATCCGGTCCGCCTGGCGTGCTCCGAGCGACCCGCGCCCGTTTCCGGACCCGGACGCGGTCGTCGTGGCCCCGGCCACCTTCAACACCGTCAACAAGTGGGCCGCCGGCATATCCGACACCCTCGCTCTGGGCACGCTGTGCGAGGCGTACGGGCTCGGCGTGCCGATCGCCGTCCTGCCCTGTGTGAGCGAGGCGCTGGCGGCCCATCCCGCCTACCGCGCCAGCCTTGAGCGGCTGGGCGCCATGGGAGTGCGGTTCGGGGACCCTTATGCCGGAGGGACGGACGAGGGCGGCGAGCGTCCCGGGTTCCGGTGGGAGCGGGTCCTGGACCTGCTCCCGCAGCGCTGACGGGCGGACGCCGGGTGGGGTCCGGTTGCCGGACCGGCGCGCGTGCGTTCCACCTGCCGCCCGGCTATGGACAGCGACCGAACTGCCGGGCGCGGGGGCGGCGCAGCCCGGCGCGAAGGACCTTTGCTACGACTTCACCCTCCAGGCCGCGCTGGTCTCGCGCGGGAACCAGGACCTGGCCCTGGTCCCCGTCTCCTCCGCCCGGGACGCGGGCCTCGTGCTCAAGCCGCGGACGGGGGGCGACACCCAGCGCCGGCACGCGGACACCTCGAACGCGCTGCGGATGCAGACGGTTCACCGGGGCGCCGAGGCCGCACCCGGACCGGGGTCCGTCCGGCGCAGGGCGGCGGCCACTGACCGGGACCGGCCGCGGCCTCACTCGAGCAGGCTCAGCTCGGCCCAGATGGTCTTGCCCTCGGTGGTGTGGCGGCTGCCCCAGCGCTGGGTGAGCTGAGCCACCAGGAGCAGCCCCCGGCCGCCCTCGTCGAACGTCCGGGCCCGGCGCAGATGCGGAGCGGTATGGCTGCCGTCGGAGACCTCGCAGATCAGCGTGGTGGCGCCATGGATCAAGCGGAGCCGGATCGGAGGCTCTCCGTACCGGAGGGCGTTGGTGACCAGCTCGCTGACCACCAGCTCGGCCGTGAACGCCGCATGGCTCAGTCGCCACACCTCCAGTTGCCCCACGACCTCCTTGCGGACCGTCGCGACCAGCGCGGGATCGGCGGCGATTTCCCAGGTCTCGACCTGTGAGGGGGGCAGTCCGCGGGTGCGGGCGAGCAACAGGGCCACATCGTCCGGGACACCGCCGGGGGGAAGCAGAGTGTGCAGGATGCGATCGCAGGCCTCGCCCAGCGAGTCCGGGCCGGTCGGGCGCCCGGCGAGCGCCGAGCACAGCAGCCGGTGGTTGGTGTCGACGTCACGCTCACGGCTCTCGATCAGCCCGTCGGTGTAGAGGCCGAGCACCGTGCCCTCGGGCAGCTCGATCTCCAACGATTCGAAGGGCAGCCCGCCGAGCCCCAGGGGCGGCCCGCCGGGCAGCCCGATCTCCCGGGGCGTCCCGCCCGGCGGCATTATCAACGGGGCGGGATGGCCCGCCCGCGCGAGCGCGCACCGACGCGAGACCGGGTCGTACACCGCGTACAGGCAGGTGGCGCCCACCTCGCCGGTCGTGCCCTCGAGCCCCGCTTCCTGGGACATGCGGATGACGAGATCGTCGAGATGGGTCAGCAGCTCCTCCGGCGCCAGATCGATGTCGGCGAGCGTCCGCACGGCGGTGCGCAGCCGCCCCATGGTGGCGGAGGCCTGGATACCGTGTCCGACCACGTCACCGACGACCATGGCGATCCGCAATCCGGACAGCGGGATGACGTCGAACCAGTCGCCGCCCACACCGGCGCGGGCCGCGGGCAGATAGCGGGAGGCGACCTCCACCGCGGCGGTACGCGGCAGACTGCGCGGCAGCAGACTGCGCTGGAGGGCGAGCGCCGTCTCGCGCTCGCGGCCGAACCGCCGGGCGTTGTCGATGCAGACGGCGGCCCGGGCCGTGATCTCCTCGGCGAGCAGCACGTCGTCCGGGGTGAAGGGGTCCGGCCGCCGGAACCGTCGCAGCACGGCCACCCCGAACCTCCCGCCACGGGCCTGGATGGGCACCGACATCGTGGAGTGCACCCCGAGCTCACGGACCCGCTCCCCTCGGACCCGGTCCCATTCCAGCCACTCGCTGAGTGTGGAGGCCAGATCGGTCGCGACCGTGGTCCGGCCGGCCACCAGAGAGGAGGCCTGCGGAGAGGAGGCGGGGTACAGGCCGACCCGGCCGGGTTCGATCAGCGCCTCCGGGGAGCCGGGGTTTTGCGACCGGTGGGCGGCGCGGCGCAGCGCCACCGGCGCGGTGACCGAGGAGGGCCCGGGCCGGGCCTCGTCGTCCGACGGATCCAGCAGATCCACGCTGACGAAGTCGGCGAGCCGGGGCACGCACACATCGGCCAGCTCCTGTGCCGTGCGCGTGACGTCGAGCGTGGTGCCGATGCGCACGCTGGCCTCGTTGACCAACTGCAACCGCTCCCGGGCGAGATCGCGTTCGGTGAAGTCGTGCGCGGTCATGCACACCCCGCGCACCCGGCCGCCGTCGGTCAGCGGGGCGAACCGCGCGAGCCAGGCATGCGCACGGCTCCCGGCACCGCTGCTCACAGAGGTCTGCACATCCCGTTGCCGGCCGCTGACCAGCACCTCACGGGCCTGACGCTCCAGTTCCTCGCTCTCGGGCCCGCCGTCGATCTCCGCGAGCCGCAGACCCCGGACACGCTCCTGCGGAAGTCCGATCAGCTCGGCCATCGCCTCGTTGAAGGCGCACAGCCTCAGGTTCTCGTCGTAGACGGCCAGGGCACAGGGCGAGCAGGTCAGCACCGTCCGCATCGACGGATCGTCCTGCGGGTGCGCGGCGGGGCCGCCCACGGGGGTGACGACCAGCCATTCCCCGCCCTGGGTGTGCGGGCGATGGTGGGCGAGCAGCCACACCGGCAGGACGCTTCCGTCGCGGTGGCGCAGCCGCACCGTGCCGCTCCAGCGGGTGCTGTCCGGCTCGGGCCGCGGCAGGGGGCTGCCGGGGGCGAGCAGCTCCGCCGCGGGACGGCCCTCGACCTCCCGGGGCGCATAGCCCAGCAGCCGTCCGGCGTCCTCGTTCCAGTGCACGAGGATGCCGTTGTCGTCGATGACTGCCCGAGCCGTGGCAGCTTCGCCGGGAGGATGGACCGGGCTCATCGCCACTCCCTTGCGCACACTCTCGGTGAACAAGCGCATCGCTCGAGTTCCAGACTAGTCCGTGGCCGGATTCCGTACCGCCATGGGCGGAGGCGATCGGTCAGGCCACCGGACCGCGGACCACCCGGCGGGCGGTCAGGTGGTTCCGGTACCTCATCTGACCAGGGGACCACGGCGTTCCCCGCGCCGGGAGCGCGCGTACGGTACCCGTGCGGGGCGCGGCCCACACGGCGCGTGGAAAACGGCATGACCGGACACGGGGAACGGAAAACGGCATGACCGGGCACGGGGAATGACGCGGCCGGGACGTGGGGAATGTCGTCACGCGGGGCGCGCGGGGCAATGCCCCACCGCGCGCGGGTAATGCCGAAAGCCGGTACGAGTGTGCGGAGTTGGGAGGACGTCCGCCGCCTTTTCCCTGGTACCGATGTTGTTCACGCGCCTTGTTGGCCATGAGTGACCTGTGCGAAGGTGACCTTCCCGCGCATGGGCCATGGCCGCTCGGAATCGCCACTCTCCGTTCCCGGCCGTCGGCGAGCTCACAAAGCTCAACCTCCGGCGGCCGCCGTGCGGCCTTCCCCCGCGCCTTGCTCCCGGCGCTCCCGCCGGACTGGTCCGCACCGGCCCCGGGCCATTTCGGCAACCCCGACCCCGTGAGCCGCTTTGCGCCTTGGAAGGAACCCGCTCAGTGCACACCCCGCCGCGTCCGTCCTATCCGCCCCGTCCCGGCCTCGCTCCCGGGGAATCCGACGAGGGCCTGGCCGCCCGGCTCAGAGGCCGGCCCGTGGGCGAGGTCACCCAGCCCGTCGCGCTGCTGATGGCGCGGCACTGGCAGCCCGCGCACGAGTACGCGGTCATCTGCCTCGCCTCATCGGCGGACACCGCCTCGATGGTCACCGCCACCGCCTTTCACCGGATCCTCGGCCAGCTCATGCGCTCCGGATCCGCGGGCGCGTTGCGGCCCCGGATTCTGGTGGAGGTACGGAACACGGCCAGGGAGTGGGCCGCCGACGAGCGGATATCGGCAGCTCTTCGGGAACTGAGGAAACCCGCGGGGGGCCGGGGTATGCGCGCCGCGAAGTCCCCGACCCCCGAAAACCGCGTCCTTGCCGAGCGTGCCTTCCACGCGCTCCCCGAACTCGCCCAGTGCCTGCTGTGGCACACCGAGGTCGAGGCCGAGCACATATCGGTCCCTGCGGTAGTGCTGGGCATGAACTCCGAGGCCGCGGCGGCGGCACTGGAACAGGCGCGCGAGCAATTCCGGGCCGGTTGTGTACGGGCCCACCGGGAACTCGCGCCGACCGACGCATGCCGCTTCCACAACCGGCTCCTGGATGTGCCCCTGCGCCGTGGCGGCGCCCTGCTGCCGGAGGTGGAGCAGCATCTCCTGGCGTGCCCCTACTGCCGTTCCGCCGCGGAACAGCTGAGTCATTTCGAGGGTGCGCTCGGCGGACTACTCGCCGAAGCGGTCCTCGGCTGGGGCGCACGGCGCTATCTCGACTCCCGGCCCGGCCGCGCGTCGTACCGCGCCGCCGCCCGGGCCGGTTCGGGCCCGGGCGGCAGACACGCGGGCGGCGGACGCCGGCGGTTGCTCTCCCGGATTCCCGCGCAGGGCCACCGGGTTGCGCCGGAGCGAAACACCAGGGCACTGCTGACCGGCGTCGGCTGCGCCGCCGCGGCCGTGCTCGCCGCGCTCCTGGTGGCCGGCCTGTGGTCGGACGACGGCGGAGCCGACCCGGTCGCCTCCACCCGCGCGAGCGACCCGGGTACGACGCTCTCACCCCCTCCCGGGGCGGGGGCACAGCCCGGCACGGCCGGCAACCCCGTGGCCCCGCGGCGGACCCGGCTGCGCGACGTCGCCGTCGGCCTCTGCCTGGACATCCAGGGCACGGTGCGGGTCGGCGCGGGCACCCGGCTCGCGGCGTGCTCGGCGGCGTGGACGCAGCAGTGGTCGTACGAAAGCGACGGTCTGCTGCGCAGTGTCGCCGACCCGGGGCTGTGCCTCGACTCCCGCGCCGCCGACGGGGTCGTGACGCTCGCCCACTGCGTCGACGCGGGCGAGGCGCACGCGGACGACATGCGCTACGACCTCACCGTGCGGGGCGAGTTGCTGCCGCGCAGGGCCGGGAACCTCGCCGTCGCACCCGCGAGCACCGACGCGGACGCCGACGTCGTCGTCAGGACCCGCGACGGCTCCGACACCCAGCGGTGGGAGACCGACGGTCAGTCGGCGGCGCCCCGGTCGCTGTCGATCGCCGGGTCGGACGAACACCGGTCGGTGCTGCGGGTTCGGCGGTCCTCCTCGAGGTAAGGGAGCGCCCGGCCGTGCGGGGCAGCCCGCCGGCCGTGCGAATTCCGGCGGCCCCTCTCGGGCCGCCCTTGAGGTGCCGTCAGGAGACGATGTCCCGTGGCTCCTTCCCGGCCAGGAAGTCAGCGGCGTTCCGCACGGCTGCCAGTGCGATCCGCACCAGTGTCTCTCGGGTGACCCCGGCGACGTGCGGGGACAGCACCACGTTCGGTGCCTTGAGCACCCTGAGGGCCGCGGTGGGGGGTTCGGGGTCGAAGACGTCCAGGCCCGCCCCCGCAAGCGTGCCCCGTGCCAGCGCGTCCGCCAGGGCGTCCTGGTCGATCAGGGCACCCCGGGCCGTGTTGATCACGTACGCGGTCGGTTTCATCAGGGCCAGGCGGTCGGCGTCGAGCAGGTGCCTCGTCGCCTCCGTGAGCGGCGCGTGCAGCGTCACATAGTCGGACGTGCGCAGCAGTTCGTCGAGGGGCACATGGCGCGCACCGCCGAGACGTGCCTCCGTCTCCGCGTCCACGCGGGCGGGACCCGCGTACAGGATCGTCATGTCGAAGGCGACCGCGCGCCGCGCGACCTCCTCGCCGATATGGCCGAGTCCGACGATGCCGAGGGTCTTGCCGGACAGCTCGGTGATGGACTGCTGCAACCGGGGCAGCGCCCAGTCGGCGTCGACGAGCGCCGTGTGCGCCGGCACCAGCTGCTTGGCCAGCGCGAGCATGAGCGCGAAGGTCTGCTCGGCCACGTTCTGCTTCTCGGCGCCGCTGGAGCCGATGTTGCACACGGGAACGTCCCGGGCGCGGGCCGCGTTCAGGTCGACGTAGTCGAAGCCATGGCTCGCGCACTGGACGAGTTCCAGCCGAGGTGCCGCCGTGATGTGTTCGGCGGTGACCGGGGCGAGGCCCGTGACGATGACGTGCGCCGCGCGCAGTGCCGCCCGGTCCTCGTCGGTCCGCTCCACCACGGTGATGTTCGCCTGCCCGGGGAAGACGGTGGACAGCGCGGAGCCCGCCGTGCGCCCGCCGACGTGGGGCGAGATGACGGCCAGCACGTTCTTGATGTCGGTCATGAGGTCTCCAGGTGCAGGTCGGCGGCACCGAGGGTCGCGGGACGGGCGTGTCCGGACAGTGCGAGGGTGAGGTCGAACTCGGCGAGCAGACAGCGGATGACGTGCTCGACGCCCGACTGCCCGTCGAGCCCGAGGCCGTAGACGTAGGGCCGTCCCACGAGCACAGCGCGCGCGCCGAGCGCGAGGGCCTTGAAGACGTCGTCTCCGGTGCGGATCCCACTGTCGAAGAGCACGGTGAGCCGGTCACCGACCGCCTCCACCACCCGCGGCAGCGCGTCGGCGGCCGCGACGGACCCCGCCACCTGCCGGCCCCCGTGGTTGGAGACGACCACGCCGTCCATCCCCGCGTCGAGGGCCCGGCGGGCGTCGTCCGGGTGCAGGACGCCCTTCAGCACGATGGGCCCGTCCCAGTTCTCCCGCAGGAACGCCAGGTCCGGCCAGGTCTTGCCGGGGTCCGCGAACATGCCCACGAAGTGCAGCACAGCGGCGTTGGGATCCTCGTGCACCGGCTTCGCCAGACCGGCCTGGAAGGCCGGGTCGGTGAAGTAGTTGGCGGTGCCCACCCCGTGCAGGAACGGCAGATAGGCCTGGTCCAGGTCCCGGGGCCGCCAAGCCAGCAACGGCGTGTCGAGCGTGACGAACAGGGCCGTGAACCCGGCCGCCTTCGCCCGGCCCAGAAAACTGCGGCTGACCTCACGGTCCCTGGGCCAGTACAGCTGGAACCATCGCTCGCCGTCCCCGGAGGCCTGCGCCACCTGCTCCATCGGCGTGCTGGAGGCCGAGGACAGGACGAACGGCACACCCTGCGAGGCGGCCGCCCGCGCCGCCGCCGGTTCCGCGTCCGGATGCATGATCGACAACACGCCCACCGGAGCCAGGGCCAGTGGCGCCGCCAGCTGCCGCCCCAGCACCTCGACGGACAGGTCCCGCTCGTGCACGTCGCGCAGCATGCGCGGCACGATCCGGACGCGCTCCATCGCGGCCCGGTTGGCCCGGGCGGTACTGCCGTTGCCCGCGCTGCCCGCCACATAGCCGACCGGCCCCGGCCCGAGCCGCTGTTCGGTGAGCTCCTCCAGCCGGGTCAGATCGGTGGGCAGCCGCGGCACGGCGCCCGTCATGCCGTTCAGATAGATCTCGTACTGGAAGTCCGCCCAGTGTTTCGCCATCCCGTGCGTCCCGCCTCTCGTCCCTGAGACCGCGTGGTATGCCGACGATGCTTTACGAACGTGACAAGGCCCGTCCACTGTGGTGCGCACAACGCGCGGCTGCCATCATCACACTGTGACAAAGCAGCCCCTGTCGCAGTCCCTGTCGCAGTCCCTGATGAACCGGAGCCGGGTGCGGGACGAGATCCTCGCCGACCGGCGGGTCCTGGAGAAGGTCGTCGCCGCCGTCCATGCCCAGGTGCCGGTGTACGCCGCGCTCGACGACAGCAGACTGCCGGAGGTGCGGGCCATCGCCGCCTGGGGAGTGGACCGGATGCTGCACCTGTGGGCCGCCGACGGCACGCTGGAACCCTCCGACCTGCGCCGGCTCCGTGGCATCGCGGCGGCCCGCGCGGCCGACGGCAGGCCCGTGCAGGCGGTGCTGCGCGCCTACCGGGTGGCGGCGACCGTGCTCACCGACGAGGTGGCCGCCCGGGCCGCGGACCTCACCGCGGGGGACGGCCTCGCGCTCGCCCGGGTGCTGCTGACGGCCCTGGACACGCTGTCGGAGGAGATGGCCACGGCCTACGCGGCCACCTCCGAGGACCTCGCCGGGGACCGCGACCGGGCACTGCGGCTGCTGCTCGACGACCTGATCGCGGGCCGGCACGCCTCCGCGGGAGCGTTGACGGCCCGCTCGGCCCGGCTGGGCGTGCGCCTCCCCGACCCCTACTGCCTGCTGGTGGCCGAGCCGACGACCGAGGGTGGCGCCGACATGTCGTACGAGGCGGCCGCGGGACTGCTCGCGGCGCTCGGCGACGGCGGAACGTCACCCTCGGCACTGTCGACGGTCCGTGGCTCCCGGGCCGTTCTTCTGCTGCCCGCGACGGCGGTCCACCGGGCGCCGCCCGCCCTCGACGAGCGGGCCTGGCGGGCCTGCGCGATCACCGGGGAGGACCTGGACCGGGTCGCCGTGGCCCACCGGCTCGCCGCCGACGCGCTGGACACGGCGCCCGCCCACGCCCACCGTTCCGGCCGCCTCCTCACGGACGCCGACGCCCATGTCCTCGCCCTGCTCACCGGGCACCCGGCCGCCGCCCCCGATCACATCGCCCATCTCGTCCTGGGCCCGCTGACCGAGCCCGGCCGGCGCCATCTGCTCCAGGCCCTGACCGCGTACATCGACGCGGGTTCGGCCACCGCGGCCGCCCGCGCGCTCCATCTGCACCCGCAGTCGCTGCGCTACCGTCTGCGCCGGATCCACGCCCTGACCTCACGTGACCCCCGGGACCCATGGCAGCGTCTGACCCTGGATGTCGCCCGCACGATCGGGGTCTGAGGCGGGCGGACGACGTCCCGGCGGTGTCAGGGTGTTCGACCCTGCGCGTCGCGCGTCGGGCGCCCCTGCCCGCCGGGCATCCGGCGCGAACGGCCGGTGCGGCGGGGCGTCCGGCTGGGGCTGCCGCCCTACCCCGCGCGTCCGCCCACGCGGGCCATGGCCCGGACCGGGGCGCCGTCCGCACCCGGCAGGTGCAGCGGGAACAGGAACACCTCCACCGGGCGGCCCTCCCGCTGGGCGGCGAGGAGCCGGTCGAGCCCGGTGAGGTTCTCGGCGATCACACCGCCGGCGCCGCACAGCACACGGTGGGCGGGCAGATCCGGGTCGCCGGTCGGATCCACGCTCAGCGCGTCCACGCCGACCGTGCGGACGCCCGCGTCGACCACCGCCCGCATCGCCTCCGAAGTCACCCAGGGATGGGCGAGACAGGCGTCGGTGCCCCAGTGCGCCGACCAGCCGGTGGCCAGCAGCAGGATCCCGCCCGGCTGAAGCCGCAGCAGGTTGAGCGCGGGCCCGAGGAGCTCGGGAGTGATGGGGCTACGGGCCGGCAGCCCCCGCACGTCCGCCACCACCGCCGGGCCCGCGAACCGCTCCGGCGGCAGCGCGTCCAGCGCGGGCCAGGCCGAGTCCACGTGGTAAGGCGCGTCGACGTGTGTCCCGGACTGCGAGCCCAGGTGCAGCGCCAGGACGTTGACCCCGTCCGTGGCCACCCGCAGCGCCTGTTCCACCTCGACCTGCGGGTCACCGGGATACACGGGCATCCCGCTGACCACGGGCACCGAAAGATCGAGCCAGGACTCCATCAGCTCCCCTCGACCGCGAGCGCCGGAGCCGTCTCCTGTCCGGCCCCCGGCCCGGAGATCGGCGGGACCGGCGCCTCGACCGTGCGGGCCAGCCGCGCGCCCTCGGGCCCGTACACGGCCCGGGGCTCGGGGAAGAGCCGCAGCAGGGCGAGGAAGAGGACCGCCGCGACGGCCAGCGACAGCGGCAGGCTGATGTCGACACCGTTCGCCAGGTCACCCAGCGGGCCGACGAACTGCCCGGGAATGTTGGTGAACAGCACGCCGATCACCGCGGAGACCCACCAGGCGGTCATGCCCCGCCAGTTCCAGCCGTGCGCGAACCAGTAGCGGCCGCCGCGCTGGCGGCGGTTGAACACCTGGAGCGCGTCCGGGTCGTACCAGCCGCGCCGGGTGTAGAAGCCGAGCATCATCACGACCATCCACGGAGTGGTACAGGTGATGATCATCGTCGCGAAGGTCGAGATCGACTGGACCAGGTTCAGGCCGAACCGGCCGATGAAGATGAAGGCGATCGACAGGACGCCGACCACCAGCGTCGCCTGCACCCGCGACAGCCGGGGGAACACCGACGAGAAGTCCAGCCCGGTCCCGTACAGCGAGGTCGTCCCCGTCGACATCCCGCCGATCAGCGCGAGCAGACACACCGGCAGGAAGAACCAGGTCGGCGAGATCGCGAGCAGACCGCCGACGAAGTCCGGGGCCGCCGGGTCGACGTACTTGGGCGCCTGCTGGGCGATGATGCTCGCGGTGGCCAGGCCGAACACGAACGGCAGCAGCGTCGCGATCTGGGACAGGAAGGCGGCGCCCACCACCTTGCGGCGCGGAGTGCCGGCCGGGATGTAACGCGACCAGTCACCGAGGAACGCGCCGAACGACACGGGGTTCGACAGCACGATCAGCGCCGCGCCGATGAACGACGGCCAGAACAGCGCCTTGGTCGCAGGGTCCGCCGAGGCCGTGAAGACACCGGCGTACGACGCGTCGAAGTCCCCGGCGAAGGCGACCGCCCCGAGCAGGAACAGCACGGTCGCCGAGGTCACCGCGATCTTGTTGATGAACAGCATGAACCGGAAGCCGTATACGCACACGGCGAGCACCAGGCCCGCGAAGAGCGCGTAGGCGACGACGTACGACAGGTTGCCGCGCCCCAGGCCGAAGAGCCGGTGCGCGCCGCCGACCAGGGCGTCTCCCGAACTCCACACCGAGATGGAGAAGAAGGCGATGGCCGTGAGCAGGGAGAGGAACGAGCCGACCACACGGCCGTGCACACCGAGGTGCGCGGAGGAGGCGACCGCGTTGTTCGTGCCGTTGACGGGGCCGAACACCGCCATCGGGCACAGGATCAGCGCGCCCGCGACCACTCCGAGGACCGTCGCCGCGAGCCCCTGCCAGAAGGAGAGGCCGAACAGGATCGGGAAGGCGCCGAGGACACAGGTGGAGAAGGTGTTGGCGCCACCGAAGGCGACCCGGAACAGATCGAGCGGAGTCGCGGTGCGGTCCGCGTCGGGGATGCGCTCGACGCCGTAGGTCTCGACCTCGGTGAGGGACGGGGGTGCGGCGGCGGGGGAGGAGTCGGGGTTCTCGGGCAACGGGAGCTCCAGCGGGGGACGGGCGGTGGAGCGCGTTCATGGCGCGGCGGGCCGGACGGCACCGGGCCGCCGCAGGGGTGCGCGGGGGCCGGACGGGACCGTCCGTAAGGGGTGCGCCGACGCTAAGGCGCCCCGCGAGCCCCGCACCAGAGGACAATTCATCCAACTTGGCTGCACCGCATGGACGTTTCCTCCACCTCCCCATCTCGGTGAGACGTCTCGGATCGCCGTCCGCCCGATCGAAGCGGACGATGAAAGAGCCGCTGGCCCTCCAGGGCATCGCCTTGACAAGAGGGCACTCAAGTTTTATTCAGGCTGGTAGGGAACTCAGGACAAAACCGCAGTCTGGAAGGGGTGTCCCCGGGCGCTCCACGACCGCCGTCGGTGCACGGCCCCGAGCCCGGTCCCCGCAGGACGCGGCATCTGACGAGAACGACAACGAGGGGCGACGAGGAGGGAGCACCCCCATGGCACGTCCGGTCGGTATCGACCTCGGCACCACAAACTCGGTGGTCTCGGTCCTGGAGGGCGGCGAGCCCACCGTCATCACCAACACGGAGGGCGCCCGGACCACGCCGTCGGTCGTGGCCTTCGCCAAGAACGGCGAGGTGCTCGTCGGCGAGGTCGCCAAGCGGCAGGCGGTGACCAACGTCGAGCGCACCGCGCGCTCCGTCAAACGCCACATGGGCGAACAGGCGTGGCGCTTCCCGGAGAGCGGCACCATCGACGGCAAGAAGTACACCGCACAGGAGATCTCCGCGCGGGTGCTTCAGAAGCTGAAGCGGGACGCGGAGGCGTACCTGGGCGAGGACGTCACCGACGCCGTGATCACCGTGCCCGCGTACTTCGACGACGCCCAGCGGCAGGCCACCAAGGAGGCCGGGGAGATCGCCGGTCTCAACGTCCTGCGGATCATCAACGAGCCGACGGCGGCGGCACTGGCGTACGGACTCGACAAGGAGAACGACCAGACCGTCCTCGTCTTCGACCTCGGCGGCGGCACCTTCGACGTGTCGCTCCTGGAGATGGGTGAGGGAGTCATCGAGGTCAAGGCCACCAACGGTGACACCCACCTCGGCGGGGACGACTGGGACCAGCGGATCGTCGACCACCTGGTCAAGCAGTTCAAGAACGGCTACGGCATCGACCTGTCCCAGGACAAGATGGCCGTGCAGCGGCTGCGGGAGGCCGCGGAGAAGGCGAAGATCGAGCTGTCCAGTTCCTCCGAGACCACCATCAACCTGCCCTATGTCACGGCCTCGTCGGAGGGGCCGCTGCACCTGGACGAGAAGCTGACACGCGCACAGTTCCAGCAGCTGACGGCCGACCTGCTGGACCGCTGCAAGACGCCGTTCCATCAGGCGATCAAGGATGCCGGGATCAAGGTGTCCGACATCGACCATGTGATCCTCGTGGGCGGCTCGACCCGGATGCCCGCGGTGACGGACCTGGTCAGGGAACTGACCGGCAAGGAGCCGCACAAGGGCGTCAACCCCGATGAGGTCGTGGCCGTGGGCGCCTCGCTCCAGGCCGGTGTCCTCAAGGGTGAGGTCAAGGACGTTCTGCTGCTCGATGTCACGCCGCTGTCGCTCGGTATCGAGACCAAGGGCGGCATCATGACCAAGCTGATCGAGCGCAACACCACGATCCCGACGAAGCGTTCGGAGGTCTTCACCACGGCCGAGGACAACCAGCCGTCGGTGCAGATCCAGGTCTACCAGGGCGAGCGCGAGATCGCGGCGTACAACAAGAAGCTCGGCATGTTCGAGCTGACCGGTCTGCCGCCGGCGCCGCGTGGCGTCCCGCAGATCGAGGTGACCTTCGACATCGACGCCAACGGCATCATGCACGTCATGGCGAAGGACCTCGGCACCGGCAAGGAGCAGAAGATGACCGTCACCGGTGGCTCCGCGCTGCCGAAGGACGACATCGACCGCATGGTCCGCGAGGCGGAGCAGCACGCCGAGGAGGACCGCAGGCGGCGCGAGGCCGCCGAGACCCGCAACCAGGCCGAGCAGCTCGTCTACCAGACCGAGAAGCTCATCAAGGACAACGAGGACAAGATCCCCGGGGACGCGCGGAGCGAGACGGAGGGCGCCCTGGCCGAACTGAAGGAGACGCTGAAGGGGGAGGACACGGCGGAGATCCGCCGGGCCCTGGACAAGGCGGCTGCCGCGGCCCAGAAGATCGGCACCGCCCTGTACGACCGGGCGCGGACCGAGGGCGGCACGGCGGCGGAGCAGGGCGCGGCCGGCGGCGGCGCCAAGGATGGCGACGACGTCGTGGATGCCGAGATCGTGGACGACGACGACACTTCACGGACGGGCTGACCATGGACGACCGGATCCAGCCGCGGAGCGCGGAGCTGCGACGTCTGCTGGACGAGCGCACCGCCGACCTGCAGCGGGTGAAGGCCGAGTACGACAACTACCGCAAGCAGGTGCGGCGCGACCGCATGGCGGTGCGTGAGATCGCGGCGGAGAACGTGCTGCGGGCGCTGCTGCCCGTACTCGACGCCGTGGAGGGGGCCCGTCGGCAGGAGGCCATGACTCCCGGTCTCCAGGCCGTCGCCGACGTCCTTCAGGCCCAGTTGGGCTCCCTGGGCCTGAATGCGTTCGGCGAGGAGGGCGAACCGTTCGACCCCGCATGCCACGAGGCGGTGACACACGTGGTCGTCGCGGATGCGGAGCGTCTGACCTGCACCGGGATTCTCAGCCTCGGGTACCGGGTGGGCGACCGGCTGCTACGCCCCGCGCGCGTCACCGTCACCGGCCCGCCCCCGGCGGCCGGCACCGTGGCCGGTGGGGGTGCCGAGACGGAGCACGGCGGCGACGGCCGCGCGGGGCCGCGGGAGGGGCGGCCGTCGCCGCGGGGACCTGCCGCTCTGCGGCGCCGGCCGTAGCCGTTTGCGACGGGGCGGAAGACAGCGCTTACCGGGATCTGTAAACGGAATGTTTCAGGCCGATTGCCGAGCCATGGGAAACCGGCCAGAGGGGGGCCTCGGACGAGCGGGAACCGTGCCGTTGCAGGGGGTGTGTGCGGGAACTCCGTGACTTCGCGCCACTGATTCAATACTCAAAGTTACCGAAATCCGGGGGGTCGATGTGAGTTTCCGGCGCGGACTCGGCAGACTCCCGCACGCCGAACCGGCACCGGACGGAACGGCTCCGGCGC
The DNA here is from genome assembly GCF_040643755.1 of Streptomyces sp. NPDC047079. Lineage (NCBI taxonomy): Bacteria > Bacillati > Actinomycetota > Actinomycetes > Kitasatosporales > Streptomycetaceae > Streptomyces > Streptomyces sp. NPDC047079. The sequence goes on along the minus strand of NZ_JBEYUZ010000005.1, from coordinate 319,737 downwards.
ACGTACGACCGGAGCTGAAACGTCACTTCGATACCAGCGGAAGGATGCACACAATGCCGAACACCGCGCGCTGGGCAGCGACCCTCACCCTCGCGGCCACCGCCGTCTGCGGCCCCATAGCCGGGTCCGCGCTCGCCGCCCCGAACGCCCCCGCCTCTTTGTACGCCCCCTCGGCCCTCGTCCTGACGACGGGTCACGGCCAGAGCACCGCCACGGCCACCCCCCAGCGCGCGGTCACGCTGACCTGTGCGCCGACGGCCTCCGGAACCCATCCCGCCGCGGCCGACGCCTGCGCCGAACTGCGCGCCGTCGGCGGCGAGCCCGGCGCTCTGCGGGCCCGGGAGGGTGTCCTGTGTACCAAGTTGTACGACCCCGTGGTCGTCACGGTGCAAGGGGTGTGGCAGGGCAAGCGCGTCGACTACGAGCGCACCTTCGCCAACGAGTGCGTGAAGAGCTCCTACGGGAACGCCCTCTTCGCGTTCTGAGGACCGGGATCGCGCGGTCGCCGCGAGCGTGGACCGCGGGCTCGTAACTGGGGAGTGCGAGCCCTGTCGCAGCGACCGTGAGATCTCGCGGCGGGGGCCGGTCGGACGGAGTGGGGCCGTCCGGCCGGCCCCCGGAATCATGCGTTCTCCAGGGACGGATGCCGCCACTGGGCGGTGGTCCACGTCGTATACGGCCGACGTGCCACGGACTTGAGGCGGTACCACGCGGCCGATGCGCCTGCGGGCACCCGCTGGTACGGGGCCTGCGGGCACCCGCCGGTACGGGGCCTGCGGGCACCCGCCGGTACGGGGCCTGCGGGCACCCGCCGGTACGGGGCCTGCGGGCACCCGCCTGCCGAACGTGCGGCCGGCCGCCCTACGGAACGACCCGCCGGTACGGAACGTGCGGGCACCCGCCGGTACGGCGCTGCCCGGCCCGCCCCCGGCGGCGCTTCAGCGCCTCAGCCCGTATCGCTGGGTTCCCCGTCGGGGAAGGGTCCCGCTCCGGACTCCTCCGGCCCTTCCGGCGGCGGCGCGGGGCCGGGAATCGTGGGAAGCACGGGGAAGCGTCGGAGCAGGCCCGCGGCGCGCAGCAGCCGGTGGAGGCGGGGCCGGTCCGAGACCAGACGCAGCCGGCCGCCCCGCTCCCGGGCCCTGGCCTCCGCCCGGCACAGCGCGCGCAGGCCCGAGCAGTCGAAGAAGACGACCGGCCGCAGGTCGACGAGCACATCGGGCTCGGGCCGGCCGGTGGCCGCCTCCAGGTGCTCGGCCAAGGAGCCCGCCGTCGCCAAGTCGATCTCGCCCGACACCTCGACCACCGTGTACGGGCCGAAGGTGTAACTACGGGCGAAGGGGTTCGCCGCCACCGGTTCGGAGGACATGGATGACTCCTCCTCGGCAGGGGAGTAGGCGTTTGATCTGCGTAATTACCCCGCCCAGCGCGAAAACATCCCCGGAGGCCGCCTTGGCAAGATCGAGTTCACTCGACCAGGTGAAGCAAGGTCCTGATGTCTTGACACCGCCACGGTGTGGGGGGAGCAGCGGCACCTGCGCGTAGCCGGTGAGACGGACCCCGGACGAGCCCCCTCGGCCCACCGCCGCCGGTCCCGAGTCATGTCCACAGGCCCTTCGCCGCAGGTCCGACGCCAGCCCGTACGATGAGGGCCACGACGAGGCAATGGCGCCGCCGACAAGAGATCCGACCGCAAGAGGTGAGATGGAGATCCACCGAGCGCTCGCCGGGGCCGCCGTGCCGAGCACGGCTCCGGAGCGGGAGCCGACCGAGCGGAACGTCTGCGGTCCCGACCGGGGCCCGCGCCCGCGCCCAACCCGGACCGTGGCCGCGCCCGCCCTGGACCCACGCCCGGGCCGTGTGACCGGCTGACACGGACGCGGGTACCCGCACCCGTCCGGCCCGGCTCGCCCTCACCTTCGCCCCACAGAAAGCAGAACATGTCCGCCACGCCCTCGTGCCTCCTCAGCACCGCCGGGACCACCCCCGATCTCCCGAGCGATCCCGTCGACATCCGGCTCGTCGTCACCGACATGGACGGCACCCTTCTCGACGGCAGCGGGCGGATACCCGAGGGCCTGTGGCCGCTCCTCCGCGAACTGCGCCGACGGGGCGTGCTGTTCAGCCCGGCCAGCGGCCGTCAGTACGCGACGCTGGCCCGGCAGTTCGACGGGGCGGGCGACGGGATGGTCTTCGTCGCGGAGAACGGCACCTACGTCGTACGCGACGGTGTCGAACTCAGCTCCGACCCGCTGGACGAGGTGGTGGCGCGCCGCGTCGTCGCCGCGACGCGGCGCCTCGCGGCCGACGGTGTGGACGTCGGAGCGGTGCTGTGCGGGAAGAGGTCGGCCTATGTCGAGCGGACCGACGACGCCTTCCTGGCCGAGGCCAAGCGGTACTACGCCCTGCTCGAGACGGTCGACGACCTCAGCACCGTCGACGACGAGTTCCTCAAGGTGGCCCTCTTCGACTTCGGACCCGTGGAGCGGACCACCGCCCCCGCCCTGAAGCCGTTCACCGCGACACAGCAGGTGGTCGTCTCGGGCGAGCACTGGGTCGACATCATGAACGCCACCGCCAACAAGGGCGCCGCCCTACGGCGCCTCCAGCACGACTTGGACATCACGCCCGCGCAGACGGTGGTGTTCGGCGACTACCTCAACGACCTGGAGATGCTCGACGCCGCCGAGTGGTCCTTCGCCATGGCCAACGCCCACCCGGACGTCATCCGGCGGGCCCGCCACCTGGCGCCCGCCAACACGGAGAACGGCGTCCTGCGCACGATCGCCCGCCTGCTGCACCTGCCCACACCCTGAGCACCGGCGGCGGGCACCGCGGGGCTATTGCGGGAGCGCCCCTCCCACCTCGGGGCGGCGCCGGATGCGGGCCGCCAGGACCGCCACGTCGTCCTCCGCGTGCTGGGCGTCCAGACGGTCCAGGACGTCCGAGAGCAGTTCCTCCACGCCGGCCCCGGGCCGCACCCGCAGCTCGGCCAGCCGGGCCAGCGACACATCGATGTCCTCCTTGCGGCGCTCCACGAGACCGTCCGTGAACAGCAGGAGCGTGTCCTGCGGCGCGAGCGCGCGCGTCGTCGGCTCATAGCCGCCGACCCCCGTCCCCAGCGGCGGCCCGGTCGGCACGTCCAGCAACTCCGCGGTGCCGTCGCCGGCGAACAGCGCAGGTGGAAGATGCCCCGCGCTGGTCAGCGACGCCGTACCGCGTGCCGGATCCACCTGGACGAGCAGGCAGGTGGCCGGCCGTCGGGTGCCCTCCTCGCAGACGGCGGCGTCCAGCCGCCGCAGCACCCGGTGCGGCGGCAGGTCCGTGGAGGCCATGTAGCGCAGCATCGAACGGTAGGCGTTCATGTCGACCGCCGCGTCCAGTCCGTGCCCCATCACATCACCCATCACCAGCAGCGTCCGCCCGAAGTGCAGCCGCACCGTCTCGAACCAGTCGCCGCCCACCAGGGTCCCGCCCCCCGCAGGCAGATAGCACGTGGCCAGGTCCAGATTGGGATGGGGCCGCCCCGGCTCTGCCAGCAGCGCCCGCTGGAGGCGGAACACCGTGTCGCGCACCGCCGCGTGATGCCTCGCGTGCCCGAGGTGCACGGTCGCCAGCCGGGCCGCGTAGTGCGTGAGGGCGGTGTCCCGGTCCGAGAACGGCGGGCCCTGCCGCACCGCCAGCAGCACGCCGTACAGCCGGCCGTGCCCCAGCAGCGGCACGGTCATCACCTGCCGCGGGAGGGGCCCCGACAGGTCCACCGACGCGGTGATCGGATGCCCCTCGTCCAGGGCACGCACCGACAGCGGGCGGGCGCCGTTCGTGCTCCACGCCTCGAGCAGGTCGGTGCGGCCCGCCTTGGCGACCCGCTCGAGGTCGGGCGGGGGCCTCGAGGCGGGCCGCGCCGACGGGACGTCCTCGGGCAGCAGGTCCACGGCGGCGGCGTCGCACACCCAGCCGCACACATAGGCGGCCAGCTCCTTGCACGTGGTCCGCTCGTCGAGCGTCGTGCCGATCGACTCGAGGGCCTCCTCGACGCCGTGCGGCGGGTCTGCAGCGGCCTCTGGGCGGCCGGACCCGCATCCGCGCCGCCCCTCAGAGATCGTTGACCAGCACGGCCGCCCCGTCGAAGCGCCCCGCCTTCAGATCACCGAGGGCCCGCTGCGCCTGCGAGAGCGGATACGGGTGCGTCGTCGCGCGGACGCCGTAACGGGCCGCGAGGTCCAGAAACTCCCGGCCGTTCTCGCGCGTGTTCGAGGTGACGCTGCGCACCTCCTTCTCGTAGAACAGCTCGCTCTCGTAGCGCAGCACCGGTACATCGCTCAGATGAATGCCCGCGACCGCCAGCACACCGCCTCGGTCCAGTGCCCGCAGCGCCACCGGGACCAGCTCACCGGCCGGCGCGAACAGGATCGCCCCGTCCAGCGGCTCCGGCGGCACGTCGTAGGCACCGCCCGCCGACGCGCAGCCGAGGGCGAGCGCGAGCCGCCGCGACGCCTCGTCACGGGTCAGGACGTGCACTCTCGCCCCCTGTGCCAGCGCGACCTGAGCGCACAGATGGGCGCTGCCGCCGAACCCGTACAGCCCGAGGCGCCCGCCCGGCGGCAGCGACGTCCGCAGCAGCGCCCGGTAGCCGATGATGCCCGCGCACAGCAGCGGAGCCAGCGCCACGTCGTCCACGTCGGCCGGCAGCCGGTAGGCGAAGGCGGAGGGCACGGTCGTGTACTCCGCGTATCCGCCGTCGGCGTCCCAGCCGGTGTACTCCGAGCCGGGACACAGGTTCTCGGATCCTCGCACGCAGTACCGGCAGGTGCCGTCCGTACGGCGCAGCCACGCGACCCCCACCCGGTCTCCGACGGCCCACGTACCCGCCGCCGCGCCCACCCCGGCCACCACGCCCGCCACCTCGTGCCCGGGCGTCACCCCCGGCCGGTGCACGGGCAGGTCCCCCTCGGCGACATGCAGATCCGTACGGCACACGCCGCAAGCCCGCACGTGCACCAGCAATTCGCCGGTCCCCGGCACCGGCACCGGCCGCTCCACCAACCGCAGCGGCTCCCGCTCGACGGGACGCGGCCGGTCCACCACCCATGCGCGCATCGCCCGACCCCCGTCTCCCGACGACTGCCCCGTTGACGACTGCTTCGGTTCCAGTGTCGGGCAGGCGCGCGGGCCGGCGCGCGCCGCGCCCCGGCCCTGGCTACCGTGAGGAGCGGGGACCGAGCCGTCGCACCGGGAGGTCGGACGCCATGGCGGTACAACCGGAGGGGACGCCCTGCTGGGCCGACGCGATGTTCAGCGACATCGAGGGCGCCAAACGCTTCTACGGCGAGGTCCTCGGCTGGACGTTCGGTGAGTCGGCGCCCGAGTACGGCCACTACACCCAGGCGTACGCCGACGGTAAGGCGGTCGCCGCGGTCGTACCGCCCATGCCTGGGCAGGAGGGCCAGTCCGCCTGGTGCCTGTACTTCGCGACGGGGGACGCCGCCGCCACGGCACGGAAGGTCCGGGACCAGCAGGGCGAGGTGCTGATGGAGCCGATGCAGGTCGGCGACTTCGGCACCATGGCCCTGGCCCGCGACCCGAGCGGCGCCGTCTTCGGCCTTTGGCAGGCCGGCACCCACGAGGGCTTCGAGGCCACGGGCGTGCCCGGCGCGTACTGCTGGGCCGAGGTCTTCACCCGCGAACCGGAGAAGTCCGACGCCTTCTTCCCCGCGGTCTTCCCCTACGAGGCCAGGCAGCTCCAGGACGAGGCGATCGACTTCCGCATCTTCGAACTGAACGGCGTGCCCGTGCTCGGACGCATGAAGATGACAGACGACTTCCCGCCGGAGGTCCCGCCCTATGTCAACGTGTACTTCACCGTCGAGGACTGCGACGCGGCCGTCCAGCGGGCGTCCGGGCACGGCGGGATCCTGCGGTTCGGCCCGATGGACAGTCCCTTCGGCCGGTTCGCCGCGCTGAGCGACCCCCAGGGCGCCAACTTCTCCGTCATCGACGTCACCACCACCCGCGGTGAGATGCCGGCCATGACCGAGGTGTAGGCGGCGGACGCGCTCGGGCCGGAGCGCCGGCCCGGACCCGGGACCCTGGGCGGTCACCCTGCCGTGGCATGATCAGAGGCATGCCTGAACGATTGGTGGCCGCCTGCGACGGGGCTTCGAAGGGGAATCCGGGGCCTGCCGGATGGGCCTGGGTCGTCGCCTCCGAGGACGAGATCCCCGGCCGCTGGGAAGCCGGCCCGCTGGGCACAGCGACCAACAACGTCGCCGAGCTGACCGCGCTGGAACGTCTGCTGACCGCCGTCGACCGGGACGTCCCGCTGGAGATCCGGATGGACTCCCAGTACGCGATGAAGGCCGTCACGACCTGGCTGCCCGGCTGGAAGCGCAACGGCTGGAAGACCGCCGCCGGCAAGCCCGTCGCCAACCAGGACCTGGTCGTGCGGATCGACGCGCTGCTCGACGGCCGTGACGTCGAGTTCCGCTACGTCCCCGCGCACCAGGTGGGCGGAGACCCCCTCAACGACTTCGCGGACCGCGCCGCCAGCCAGGCGGCCACCCTTCAGCAGCCGGCGGGCAGTGAGCACGGCTCCCCGGAGCCGCCACCCGCGCCCGCCCCGGCGGCCGCCGGGGCGGGCGCGGGTGGCGCGCCCACGAGAAAGCGCGGCTCCGCCCGCACCCTCAAGGCCAAGTTCCCCGGCCGCTGCGTCTGCGGCCGCCCGTACACGGCCGGTGACCCCATCGCCAAGAACGCCCAGGGCTGGGGCCACCCGGAGTGCCGCACGACCGGCCAGGACTAGGGCGGTTTTCGAGAGCCCCGCCTGCCCCGCGACGCCCGGCACGCACTCTCGCCGCACCTTGCCGGGCAAACGTTGCCTGCGGGGCACTCGGGCGTGAAACACGGCCCGAGGCTTCCTGCGTGCAGCGCCGCCGAGCGCACCGGCGGCGCCGGTCCCCGGACACCGTCGCCCTGAGCCCAGCCCAGGAGGTCCCGGCCGCCGCGACCTCAGTCGGTGTCGAACGCGTAGTACGCCGTGTAGTCCAGCAGATCGGCCGGGCGGACGTCGTTCCAGGGCTTCATCGGCTCGTCGAGGTCGACGACGTCCGGTGTACCGCCCACCGGCAGATAGCCGGACGCCGGATGCCGGCGCTGCCACTGGGCCCACAGCTTGTCGATGTAGGCGTGGTGCAGCCAGAAGACCGGGTCGTTGGGGGAGACGCCGGTGGCCATCTGACCGCCCACCCACACATGCACGCGATTGTGGAGGTTGACGCCCCGCCACCCTTCGAGGTGGTTGCGGAACCCGTCCGAGGCGCTGTTCCAGGGCGCCGTGTCGTAAGTGGACAGGGCGAGCACGGAGTCGGTCTCGGCCCGGGTCGGCAACGCGTGTCCGCCCCCTCCGAGAGAGCGCCGGAGATAGGTGCGGCTGTCCACGCGCACGGTGATGGGCCAGTTTCCGGCGAACGCGGCGAACGGTCCGTCCATCACCCGCCCGTCCAGGCTGCGCCCCGTGCCTCCGAGGAAGTCCGGCGCCCACAGCGAGGAGCGCGGGGTGCGGTCGGTGGTCCAGTCCCAGTACGGCAGTGTGACCGAGGAGTCGACGGATTGCAGGGCCCGCTCGAACTCGACGAGGAATCTGCGGTGCCACGGCAGGAACGACGGTGAGCGATGGCCCGTTCGTTCACCGGTGTCGGTGTCGCCCATGATGAAGGCGTTGTGGGTCGTGACGAAGGCGTCGTAGCGGCCACTTCGCTTGAGCTGGATGAACGCGGCGACGAGTCGGCGCTTCTCGTCGGCGGTGAGGTTCGCCTGGTTCTTGCGTACGGTCATGTGCGGAAGGCTCCGGAAGTCCTGTGCGGGAGGGGTCAGTTGAACGGGACGAGCGGGGCGCCCCGCAGCTCCTCGACGGCGGCGCGGGCCGCCGCGCGAGGGCTCGGCACGGGCTCGTAGTGGCTCACCACGCTGATCCAGCTGCCGTCCGCGTTGCGCATCACATGCAGTTCGACGCCGTCGATGAACACGCCGTACCCCGAGCCGTGGTGTCCCCCCGCGGTGGGGCGGCCCTCTATTCGGCGGCCCCGGTAGACCTCGTCGAAGGGCGCGGGCCCGCCGTGATCGTGCCCCGCCACCATGGCGGCGGAGGCCGGCGCGAGGTCCGACGGGGTGGCGGCGGGGGCCGAGGGGGCCTGTGCCGCGAGACCGCCCGTGGCGGCGATGGCGGCCCCGGCCGCGAGGGCGCGGCGGCGGGTGAGTTCGGGCATGCGAAGTGCTCCTGGGTCGCTGGGGGTTGACGTCCCCCTGCCTATCCGCCGGCTGCCGGGCCCGGGAAATCTTGGACGACGGGTTGGCTACGATCAGGACAATTGCCCACAACTCCTGCAAGATTGAACGAAGATGATCTTCCTGTGGGCAGGGCTGTGCGTGCACCGGACGGGAAAGTTCCACCCCGTTGGGAGTTTCCGGAAGAGGATCTTTCGCCTCGGGCGCCCCGCTCGTGGCGCGGCTCACGTCCGCGATCTGACGCGAACTGCCGCACCGCCTGCCTTTCGGTCACGCGACGGTGCGGACGGCGTTTCGGCGCGAACCGAGGTCAGTTCACTCCCTGCGGCCGGAACTGGATGCTGATCCGAGGTCCGGTGGCCCGGGTGCTCTTCGGTACCGCGTGCTCCCAGGTCCGCTGGCAGCTGCCGCCCATGACGATCAGGTCACCGTGCCCGAGCGGGCGCCTCAGGGTCTCCCCGCCGCCGCGCGGCCTGAGTGCCAGATCGCGGGGTGCCCCCACGGAGAGGATGGCGACCATGGTGTTCTCCCGCGCGCCGCGGCCGATCCGGTCCCCGTGCCAGGCCACGCTGTCGCGGCCGTCGCGGTAGTAGCACAGCCCGGCCGTGACGAAGGGTTCCCCCAGATCGTCCGCGTAGTGCGCGGACAGGGCGTTGCGCGCCTCCTCGAGGACGGGGTGGGGCAGTGGCTCGCCGGGGTGGTAGTAGGCGAGGAGCCGCGGCACGTCCACCGTGTGGTCGTACATCTGCCGTCGCTCGGCGCGCCACGGCACCTCCGCGGCCAGCTGCTCGAACAGCGCGTCGGCCCCGCTCAGCCATCCCGGGAGGAGGTCGATCCATGCCCCGGCGCCGAGCGGGGTGCGCTGCAGCTCGTCGAGCGGGCCGAGCCGGAGGTCGTCGGTCTGGTCGAACAGTGAGCCCTGGAGGTGCGTGCCCATGGAGGTAGCGTACTCCGTTATTCGAAAATGTGTTCTGGTCGCTGCTATGCCGCATCGCGTGCCGGTGTGGCGTACGTCAACTGCTTTGCTGCGAAGCAACCTGGCGGGTGCGCGTGACGTCCTGATCAACAACGGGCGGTGGCGCGGTCGATCACCGAAGGGGTCCCCGGGCGGGTGTCCGGATCTCTATGCGCTCCATGTATACCCATTGCGTATACATGTCGCGTATACATGCCGTGTATACGCGGAGTGGAGCGTCGGGTCCTCGCTGTGACCGCCGCCGCTGAAAGCCAGCACCCGTCGACCGTGTGCCAAGGCACCGGGCCGACGGCAGACCGAAAGGCACTCATGTACGGCAAGGCCTTCGCCCCGGAGTACCAGGGCGCTCTGACCTCCCTGTCCGTAAACTCCTCGCTCACGGACGTCCTGGCCGCGGGCACCGAGCAGTTGCGGGCCGCCGAGCGTGCCGGGTCTCGGCAGGAGGCCGCCCGCTCCGGTCTAGCGGTCGCCGAGGCGCACCGCCGGCTCGGCCAGGTCGCCGACGCCGACCGGGCCTGGAAGGCGAGCTACCGCACCGCCAGGGAGGCCGGTGACACCGCGGCGATGGCCTGGGCCCTGTGGAGCGGCGGCACCCTGGCCCGGCAGCGAGGCGCCCTGCCCCTGGCGTGGCGGCTGCTGCGGCTCGCCGCCGACCTCGGCGAGCGGGCCGGCGATGTCGTCGTGCGCGGATATTCGCTCGCGGGAATGGCTGAGACCGGTCGCATCCAGGGCGACTACGACGCCGTGACCGCCCTGCACGAGCAGCTCCTGGCCGAGGCCCGCCGCCGCGGCGAGGCGCGCCACACCGTGTGGGCGCTCGAGGGCATCGCGCAGATACACCGCAACACCGGGGCGTACGACACCGCCTACGCCATGTTCGAGGAGGCGGCCGAGATCGCCGCCCGCGCCGACGACCGCCGTGGTCACGCCTGGGCGCTGCGCGGTCTCGCCGACATCCTGTCCGTCCGGGACGGCGACACGGAGCGGGCCCTGGAACTGCTCGGTGAGGCGGAGACGACCTGCCGGGAGATGAACCTGGCGGGCGCGCTCGCCTACAACCACAAGATGCGCGGCAACGTCCTCTACCGCGCGGGGCGCTACGAGGAGGCGCGCGACGTCTACGCCCGGGCGCTGGCCGAGTTCGAGGGCATGGACGAGCCGCGCGGGACCGCCCTCGCCCGCCTGGGACTCGTCAAGTCGCTGGCCCGCCTGGGCCGTGACCGCGCCGAGACGGCCGACGACCTCCACGGGCTCGCGCGGAACCTGGACGGGATCGGACTGCGGCACGGCCGTGCGATGGTCCTGCGGGCCTACGAGGAACTCGGCCTCGCCTCCCCGGAAGGAACCGGACGATGACCGCCCCGGCCACCGACGCCCTCCTCGGCCGCCCGGGGGAGCACCTCGCGGCCGGGCGGATCCTCGACCGGGCTCGTGAGCTGGTCGCCCCCGCCCTCTCGGACGCCGTCGCCACCCTGCACCCCTGGGTCGCCGAGATGGCCGGGTACGCGCTCGGCCGCCACGGGGCGGACACCGGCCCCCGAGGAGGCAAGGGGGTGCGCCAGGCACTCGCCCTGCTCGGTGCCGAACTGGCCGGCGCGCCCGCCGACACCGGCGTACCGGCCGCCGTGGCCGTCGAACTCGTGCACGCCTTCTCCCTGGTGCACGACGACATCATGGACGGCGACGCCCTGCGCCGGGGCCGCCCCGCGCTGTGGAAGGCGTACGGCACCGGCCCGGCCGTCCTCGCGGGCGACGCGCTCTTCGCCCTCGGCGTGGAGACGCTGAGCACCGTCCCGTCGGCCGTACGCCGGCTCACCGGTGCCCTCGGCGATCTCGTCCACGGTCAGGCCGACGACCTGCTCTTCGCCCGCCGCCCCTGGACCGGCCCCGAGGCCGTGACCATTCAGGAGTACGAGGCGATGGCCGAGCGCAAGACGGGAGCGCTGCTCGGCTGTGCCCTCGCTCTGGGTGCCCACCTCGGCGGGGCGAGCGACGGCACGGCGGCCGCCCTCGACCGGGTCGGCCGCCACCTCGGCGTGGCGTTCCAGATCGTCGACGACCTGCTGGGCATCTGGGGCGATCCCGAGATCACCGGCAAACCCGTCCACGGCGATCTGCGGGAGGGGAAGAAGACCTTCCCGGTCCTCGCCGCACTCGGCGGCTCGCACGGCCCCGAGCTCGCCGAACTGCTCACCGCCGGCGATGCGGCGGAGCGTGCCGCCGACCTCGTGGCGCGGTCCGGCGGCCGTGCGGCCGCCCTGCGCGAGACCCGTCGTCAACTCGCCTTGGCGGACGCCCTCCTGGACTCGGTGCCGTCCTCCCCGCGCGCTGCCGCGGATGTGCGCGGCCTGCTGTCGGCCCTGACCCGGCGCACCGTCTGAGCCCTCTCACCTCCGGTCGCCGCCGCGCGGGGACCGGAGGCCGGGCGCCATCGGGCCGCATGCCGTACGGCGACGGCCGCACGTTCAAGAAGCCACGCGGCGGGGCCCCGAGGTCAGTGCTCCTTCTGCGGGGTCACCTCGCTGGGCCGCACCACCACATAGCCCTCGCCCTCCAGCTTCAGCTGGACGGCTTCCCCCGAACCTCCGCGCAGCATCGACCCGATGGACTGCGACCGGTGCAGCGAGGTGTGCAGCCGTGCCGTCCAGCCCACCACGGCGTCGGTGTCCACGAAGACCGGCTGCTGCGGCGAGACCGGGATGACGAGCGGATTGCCCTCGCAGACCAGTCCCAGCCTGCCGTGCCCGGTGAACACGCTGTTGAACAGGCCGCCGCCCGCGATGCCCGCACCCTTCACGGTCTGGATCCGGTACGCCAGTGTCGCGTCGAAGCACAGGACGTTGCGCCCGTTGACGGTGAACTCGTCACCCTGCTCGACATCCACGATGAAGCAGTTCTGCGCCTCGTGCGCGAACCAGGCCTCGCCCTGGCCGCGCACGGCCATCAGCGGCAGCCCCTCACCGGTGACCGCCCGCTTGAGCATCCCGCCCACGCCCTGGCCCTTGCGCTCGAACTGGAGGTTCCCGCGGTAGGCGACCATCGCGCCCTGCCGCGCGAGCATCTCGCCGTTCACGACGTACCGGATGGACTTGGCGTTCTGCACGGACATGCCCGGCCCGGCGGCCGGCTGCACCATGTGGTCGCTGGAAAAGAGATCACCCTTCATGGGCGCATGGTGGCCCGGAAGATCAGGCTCCGCCAAGGCCGGGGATGTTCTGAAACGGCAACAAGTCGACGCGTTCCCCGGGGTACTCGGCCCACCGCCCGAGCAGCGTGCGCCAGCCTGACGAATTTCCCACATCCATGAGCCCGAGTCGAACGCATGATCACAGCAATACGTGCACCAGCGGCCGTCCTGACCGCCTCCCCCTGGCGACGCGACATCCCTCGCCCGCTGAACCGCCCGCTCGGCCCGGGCCGCACCGACTTCCCCCTTTCGGCCAGTGAGCGTCCCGCAAGAGGGGAACGATGTCCCGGGAGTCTCGAGGCGGAGGACGGTGGGCGCATGACGGTGCTCGGGGTCGACATCGGTACGTCCAGCAGCAAGGGTGTGCTGGTCGACGCGGACGGGACGGTTCTCGCCACGGCGGTACGACCCCATGCGGTCAGCCGGCCGAGGCCGGGCCATGTCGAGATGGACGCGGCCGTCTGGTGGGAGGAGTTCGCCTCACTCGCCCGCGAGCTGGTGCGGCCCGGCACCACCGTCGAGGCGGTCGGCGTCAGCGGCATGGGCCCGTGTGTGGCCCTGGCCGACGAGCACGACACGCCGCTGCACCCGGCCATCCTGTACGGCGTCGACACCCGCGCCACCGCCCAGATCGCGCGGCTCGACGCCGAATTCGGCTCCGACGCCGTCCTTCAGCGCTGCGGATCCCTGCTGTCCACGCAGGCGGTGGGCCCCAAGATCGTGTGGCTCGCGGAGCACCGCCCGGGCATCAGCGCCCGCGCCCGGCGACTGTACATGCCCAGCTCCTTCCTGGTGAACCGGCTCACCGGCGCCTATGTCCTCGACCACCACTCGGCGAGCCAGTCCGTACCGCTGTACGACTCCACCGCCCAGGAGTGGTACCGACCCTGGGCGCGCCGTATCGCGCCGGACCTCGAACTCCCGCCCCTGCGCTGGCCCGGTGAGATCGCCGGGCGGGTCACCGCCGACGCGGCAGCCGTAACCGGACTGACCGCCGGCATCCCGGTCGTCACCGGCACCATCGACGCCTGGGCGGAGGCGCTGAGCGTCGGCGCCCAGCACACCGGAGACCTGATGCTCATGTATGGCAGCACCATGTTCCTGATCAACACCGTGGCGGAGCGGCTTCTCGTGCCGCAACTGTGGAGCACGGTCGGCGCGTTGCCCGGCACCCGCAGCCTCGCCGGCGGCATGGCCACCTCCGGGGCGATCACCGACTGGCTACGGGAACTGCTCGGTGTCTTCGACCCCGGCGTGCTTCTCGCCGAGGCCGAGGCGTCCGGGGTCGGCGCCAAAGGCCTTGTGATGCTGCCCTACTTCGCGGGGGAGCGGACCCCGGTCGCCGACCCGGACGCCCGGGGGGTCATCGCCGGGCTGACCGTGGAGCACACCCGGGGCGACCTGTACCGCGCCGCGCTGGAGGCCACCGCCTTCGGGGTGCGGCACAACGTCGAGGCGATGCGCGCGGCCGGCGCCGACATCCGCAGGGTCGTCGCGGTGGGCGGGGGCACCCGGGGCGGTCTGTGGACCCGTATCGTCTCCGACGCCACAGGACTGGAACAGGAGATCAGGACCGTGACCCTCGGTGCTGCCTACGGGGCGGCGTTCCTGGCCGCGAACGCGGTCGGCGACGCCGACATCGACTTCTGGAACCCCGTGCGCGAGCGCATCCTGCCGGATGCCGCCAGGCGGTCCCGCTACGACGGTCTCTACGACCTCTATCTGCGGCTGTACCCGGCGACCCGCGACATCGGCCACGCCCTGGCCCGCCGTCAGCGCGCCACCGCCGACGCTTCCCACGGGTGAGGCCCGCCGCGCGCTACGGCGGGCCTCACCCGTGGGACCGGCTCAGCCCTTGATCTCGGTCCAGGCCTGCACCCACCGGGAGTAGGGCACGCACTTGACGTTCGTCCGCCCGTCGAGGCACTGCTCGATCGGGGTCGTCCAGAACGCGATGTCCTTCCAGTAGCTCTCGTCGGTGGCGTGGAAGGTGTCGCAGAACGCCGGGTCGCTGGTGTGGTCGCAGGACTTGATGTTGGCGGGCGCCTCGCCGTAGTACTCGCCGACCTCCGCGTTGACCTTGGGGGAGATGATCCAGTCCATCCACTTGTAGGCGCAGTTGGGGTGCTTCGCCTTGGCGGACAGCATCCAGGTGTCGGACCACCCGGTGGCGCCCTCCTCCGGAAGGACCGCCTTGACCTTGACGCCCTCGCTCTGCGCGAGGTTGGCGATGACCTGCCAGGTGGTGCCGATGACCGAGTCGCCGCTCTTGAAGGCGGCGATCTCCTTGAGGTAGTCGTTCCAGTACTCACCGACGTCGGGACGCTGCTTCTTCAGCAGGGCGACGGCCTCGTCGAACTGTTTCTGGTCGAGCGCGTACGGATTCTCGATGTGCAGCCCCGGCCGGGTCTCACGCAGATACAGGGCCGCGTCCGCGATGTAGATCGGCGAGTCGTACGCCGTGAGGTGACCCTTGTACCGGGATGCGTCGTCGAACACCGCGGACCAGGACGTCGGCGCGGGTGAGACCTCACGCGTGTTGTACATCAGCAGATTGGCGCCCCGGCCGTGAGGGATTCCGTAGGCCGTGCCGTTGACGGAGTTCCAGCTCTGGTTCTTCAGCCCGAAGAAGACGTCCTGGTAGTTGGGCACCAGGTCCGTGTTCACCGGCGCGGCGTCACCGGAGGCTATGAGCCTGAGAGAGGCGTCACCCGAGGCGGACACGGCGTCGTAGGCGCCCGTCTTCATCAGTTTGACCATCTCGTCCGAACTGGCCGCCACCTTGGTGTGGACCTGGCAGCCGGTCTGCTTCTCGAAGGGGGTGACCCAGTCGGCCTTCGGGTCCGTGGAACCGTCCTCCACGTAACCGGCCCAGGCGATCAGGTTCACCTGACCCTCCGTGGGGCCCAGTTTCGACTTCGCCTTGAGGTCCGGCGGGTTGAAGCCCGCCGAGGAGGACGCGCTCGACTTCGCGAACAGCCCGCAGCCGCTGACGAGCAGCAGTGCGCAGGCGGCGGCCGTCGTTTTGATGGATCTTTTCAGACGCACGGAAATCTCCACGGTGTGGGGAAGTGGGGGGGATCGGGGGCGGATGTGCGGCGGCGGGTGGCGGTCGGTGCATGGGGCAAGCAGGATGCGACGCGAACGAAGGGCACAGCCGGTACGGCCGTGCACCGCATCCGGCGTCGGGACCAGGCCGTTCATGGGCCCGGAGTCCGTCGGCAGGACAGGTCGGCCCCGTTGGGGGACGGGGTGGCCAACACCTTATGGAGTGTCGCTAATCCGATCAACTTCCCTCTGTGCAAGGTAAGTTGACGGAGAGTCAAGATGCGGTGAAGCGAACCGGGCGTATACCGTCGCGTTCATGTCCGACTTCCCGCAGCAGCCCGGCTCCTCGCCGTGCCTCGTACCCCAGGCCGTTCCGACGGGCCCCGGTCCCACCGTGAGAGACGGCGGCCGTCACACGGGTGCGGCCACGGCGACGCTCGACGCGCCCACGGAGGCGGGCGTGGCGGCCCGGGTGCGCCGCACCCTGGAAGCCGTCTTCGACACCGTCGCCCGGGTCCGGGCCGACACCACGGACCTGCTGACCCGGATCGCCGCCCAGGGCCGCTCCCCGGTGACCGCCGACCTCGCCGCGCTGCGCCCCGGCCTCCAACGGGACCTCGCCCGGCAGGCACTGGTCTCCGGCGTCGGCTTCGTGACGGTGCCGGGGCTGCTCGGCGACGCACCGGCCTGGCTGGAGTGGTGGCAGACCGGCTCCGACGGGGCCGTGCGGCCGCTGCTGCTGGACCTCGACCCACGGCAGTCCGCGTACTCCGACTACACGCACTGGGACTGGTTCACTCTGCCCCGCGACACCGGCCGTCGTGCCGTCGCCGGACCGTACGTCGACTACCTCTGCTCCGACGAGTACAGCCTGACGCTGTCCGCACCGGTACACGTGGCGGGCCGGTTCACCGGGGTCGCCGCGGCCGACGTCTACCTGAGGCACTTCGAGGCGGCCGTGATGCCGCTGCTCCAGCAGCTGCCCGGGCCCGCGCACCTGGTCAACGCCCGCGGCCGGGTGGCGGCCTCGGCCGACCCGGCGCACCTGGTCGGCTCACTCACCAAGGGCCCCGACTTCGGCACACTGTTCACCGAGGCGCGGCCGGGCCGCCACGAGGGTCTGCGGCTCGTCCCCTGCGACGGCATCCCGCTCGTACTCGTCGTAGCGGAGGACTGACCCGAGCGCGGGCCGCGGCCCCCTCGCCGACGGGTCACGCGCGTGGCGCCGTGCCGAGCGTGTCCGCGGCCGTCGCCTCGACCACCTCCGCCACCGCCGCGGAGCGCTGACCGCGGTCGGCCTGATCGGTGGCGGTTCCTGCTGGTCTATGGAGCCCTGGCCGCCCGCCGCACCCTACGGCCCCCGGCCATGCGACTGGAGGGTGACGCCGAGCGCTCCCCAGGCGAGCCGTGCTCACCTGCCTCGCGACAACCTGGCTCGACCCGCACGTCTACCTCGACACCGTCTTCCTGCTCGGCTCCCTCGCCGCCGGCCAAGGACCGCTGCGCTGGACCGTCGGCCTCGGCGCGGCCCTCGCCAGCGAGCCTGAGCTCGAACCCGAACGAGAACCCGAACCCGAACCTGAACGAGAACCCGGACCGGAACCCGAACCCGAGCCCGGCCCGGGGGGCCCGCCTGCGGAGGACGCCGAACCATCGGTGATAGTGAACCGGGAATCAAAAGGTGTACGAGGCAGCTAGGACGTCCGTGGACACGAGCGAGAGCACCACCGACAACGGAACAGCGGCGCAGGGCGACGGGCAGGACGGGGCGGGAGCGAAGGGCCGGGGCTGGCGCCGATGGGCGATGGACACCCGGCCGCTGCGCCGCCCCGCCTACCGCCGCCTGTGGTCCTCGACGATCGTCACGGCCGTCGGCAGCCAGCTCACCGCAGTCGCCGTACCCAAGCAGATCTACGACATCACTGGCTCCTCGGCGTGGGTGGGCTACGCCAGTCTCGCGGGTCTCCTGCCGCTCGCCCTGTTCGGCCTGTGGGGCGGTGCGATCGCCGACAGCATGGACCGCCGCACACTCCTTCTGCTCACCAACTCCGGCCTGGCGGTCACATCCGTGCTCTTCTGGGTGCAGGCCGCCATCGGTCTGGACTCGGTCTTCGTGCTCATGGTGCTGCTCGCCCTCCAGCAGGCCTTCTTCGGCCTCAACTCCCCAGCCCGCAACGCCTCCATCGCCCGCCTGGTCCCGGCGGACGAACTCCCCGCGGCGAACGCCCTCAGCTCCACCGTCATGCAGACCGGTCTGGTGGCGGGCCCCCTCCTGGCGGGCGTCCTGATCCCCGTGATCGGCCTGTCCGAGCTCTATCTGATCGACGCCATGGCCCTCTGCGTCACCGTGTGGGCCGTGGTACGGCTGCCCGCTCTGCCGCCCCTGACGGCGGCGGCGAAGAACCGCGCCGGCTGGCAGTCGATAGCAGAGGGCTTCCGCTACCTCTCGCTGCACAAGGTGCTGCTGCTGTCCTTCCTCGCCGACATCATCGCCATGGTGCTGGGCATGCCCCGGGCGCTGTTTCCGCAGCTCGCCGCCCGCACCTACGCGTCCTACGGTGAAGGCCTCGCGCTCGGACTGCTGTTCGCTGCCATTCCGGTCGGGGCGGTGCTGGGCGGTCTCGTGTCCGGTACGTTCTCCCGCGCCCGCCGCCACGGGCTCATGGTCATCGCTGCGGTGATCGCCTGGGGCGTTGCCGTCACAGGGCTGGGACTGACCACCAACCTCTGGGTGGCCGTGGCGTTCCTGGCGGCCGCCGGAGTGGCCGACATGGTCTCCATGGTCTTCCGCGGCGCCATCCTGCTGTCGGCCGCGACCGACGAGATGCGCGGCCGGATGCAGGGGGTGTTCACGGTCGTCGTCGCGGGGGGCCCGCGTCTCGCGGACGTCCTGCACGGTACGGTCGGCTCGGCCGTCGGCGTCCGCACGGCCATCGCGGGCGGTGGCCTCCTGGTCGTACTGGCCACCCTCGGCCTCGCCCTCGCGACACCGGCCCTGCGCGAATACCGGATCTGACCGGCGCTCCGTCCCGGTATCGACCAGGACCCGCGAACCCGATAATCCCCGACCGCACGGCATCCGAATATCCCGGGGCTTTCCCGGCGTTTTCCCGGGAAATTCCCGGGGGGCGATTCCTATTCGGCCGGAGTATGGTCAAGTCATGAATACGGTGAATTATGTACTGCTGGCCGTGACGCAGGAACAGGTCAACGTGTTCGCCGCCTTCCTCGGCGGCATGGTCGTCTCCGGAGCACTGATCTGGGCCGTGCGGATGGGCATGTCCGTACGGGACCGGGAGCCGGAACCGCCCCGCCCCGAGGAGCAGCCCCACCTGCCCGACGGCGGCCCGGTCCTGGAGGAGCGGGAGGCGCGCGAGCCCGAAGAGGTACCGCACGCCGGTCAGGAGAGCGAACGGCTCATGCCGTACCAGCTCCACCACGCGGCGAGCAAACGCTGCGACGACCAGAACCGCAAGCGCTGGCTCCCCGGTTCCAGCGGGGCGTTCGGCAGCGGCGGCCCGGGCCACGTCTGAGCCGCCGACCAGCGCCCCGGCACGGACACAGCCCTCCGGCACCGCGCCCGGCACGCGGTGCCGTGACGTGCGCCCGTCACGGCAGATCGGCCGCCGACTCCTCCGGCGTCAGATCCGGGCGCATCCGCAGCCATGACGGCTGTCTGAGCAGACCGGACCGGGTGCGGGTGCTGTAGCGGACCTCGCCCACGAGCCTCGGCAGCACCCAGCGGGCACCCGGCACCCGGGGGTCCCGGTCGAAGGGGCACACCCGCGACTCCACGGCCTGAAGCATCCGGGCGAGTTCCGCCCGCTCCGCCTCGCTCCAGCCCGTCCCCACCCGGCCCACATAGCGCAGCCGCCCCGCCTCCCGCTGCCCCACCAGCAGCGCCCCGGGCAGGCCCGACAGCCGGCCCTGGCCGGGCAGCCAGCCGCCGACGATCACGTCCACGGCCCGTACGTTGCGGATCTTGATCCAGGACCGGGACCGCACCCCCGGCTCGTACACCGAGTCCAGCCGCTTGCACACCAGCCCCTCCAGACCGGTTTCCCGGGTCGCCTCGAGGGCCTGGGCGCCGTGCCCCACGATCACGCCCGGCGTCGACCAGTGCGGCCCGGCCAGCGCGAGCGCCTCCAGCTCCTGACGCCGTCGCGTGTAGGGCAGCTTGGTCAGGTCGCCCCGCAGGAACATCACGTCGAACAGCACCAGGTGCACGGGGGTCTGTGCCGCGCGGCGCGCCGCGAGCGCCGGGGCGTGGGCCAGTCCCATGCGGGACTGCAACCTCTGGAAGTCCCCCCGTCCCCGCTCGTCCGGGGCCACCACCTCCCCGTCCAGCACGGCGGGCGTCGCGCCCAGGACGCCCCCCAGCGGACGCAGCTCCGGATACGCCCCCGTGATGACCTCCCCCGACCGGGCGCGCAGTTCCAGGCTGCCGTCGCCGGGCAGATACACCACCGCCCGCTGCCCGTCCTGTTTGGTCTCGTACGCCCATTGGTCGTCCTGGCGGGCGGGCGGCAGTGAGCCGGGAGTGGCGAGCATGGGGGCGATCAGCGGAAGTCTCACGGGTCAGTTCTGGACGCCGCCGGGCGCAGCCACGCGCCCCGGCCCGGCATTTTCCCCTGAACGGCGCCCGGGCTATCCCTGTGCGGCCTGAGCGATCAGCTCCTGCAGCCGCAGCCCCCGCCGGGCGTCCAGCCCGCCGGACACCCCGGTGCGTACGGCCGTGGCGAACTCGTGGCGCAGCACCGGCCAGGCCTCCTCGTAGTCGAGCCCCTCGGTGTCGTACACCAGGGGAGGCCGCGGTCCGAAGAGCTCGACGCGGGTGCCGCCCTGCGTCACGTTCACCGAGCCCGACAGCGAGCACTGGCTGATCGCCCCGGTGGTGTGCTCGCACGTGAGCTCGATCCAGCGGCGGGGATCCCCGGTGCCGCGTACCCGGGCGACGGGACCGACCGCCGCGTCCAGCAGGTCGAGCAGATGCGGCCCCACGTCGAGCAGCGCGCCGTGCTCCAGTCGCCACGGGGTCGCGAAGTCCCCGCCGAGGAAGGCGCCGCTCAGCCCGTGGGAGCGCGCGCCGGAGATCTGCGTCTCCCGTGCGGCGGCCAGGAACCGGCGGGCCGCGGGATGGTAGCGGTTGGACAGGACGAGCTGGGAGACGACGCCCGCCTCCTCGACCGCGTCGGCGAGCCGCCGTGCCGGGGACAGATCCTGCCCGAGTGGCTTCTCCAGCAGCAGGGCCCTGCCCGCCCGCGCGGCTTGCGCGGCCAGTTCGGCCTGGACGGCCGGAGGCACCGAGAAGGCCACCGCCTCGCAAGCGTCAAGGAGTTCCTCGAACCGGGTGGTGGCCTTCGCGCCGTACGGGGCCGCGGTCTCCCGGGCCGCCTCCTCGCGGCGCGCCCACACCGCCGTCAGACGGGTCTCGGGCCCGGCCGCGAGCACCCGCGCGTGCACGGCGCGTGCCCAGGGGCCCGCCCCGACGAGCCCCACCCTCACAGGTTCCGCGGTCCACGGTGGCAACTGATCTGTCATGGAACGAACTCCATCACCTCTCCACGGCCTTGAACAGATCCGCGCTCCCGGTCCGGTCAACGGGCTCGAGGGGAAGGAACTTGACCCGACAGAGCCGCCGATCCGGGCAGCGGGGCCCATCTGTTCGACACGCCTGTCCGCGCCCGGGGCGCCATGGCCCTGCACCGGCTGCGCACGACCGTCGGCGACACGGTCTTCCCCCGCTTCCTGCGCGCCTGGGCGGCCGAACACCTCGGCGGGCACGGGACCACGGCCCAGTTCGTCCGTCTCTCGCGGCGGCTGTCGGGCAAGGACCTCGGCGAAAAAAGCTGTTCCGCACCCGGATCGGCACGGCGGGCAAGCCCTCCACCCCTGACTCAGGGCCGCCGGAAGATCGTGATCGAGTGACCGACGTCGTCGATCGCCCTGCTGCCACGGATCAGCCGCTTCAGCCGGCCCTGGGCCTTGGCGATCGACGTGTCGGACACGACGAGCAGCCCGTGCACGCGGCCCGGCGGCACCTTCAGCGGGTCGCGCCCGTGGATGCCGTACCAGGAGGGCACACCGCTGCCCTTGTAGACGAGCCAGACGTCCCGTTCCCGCGGGTAGCGCTCGCGCAGCCGGTCCGCGAGCCGCCCGAGGTCCTGGCCCCAGTCGACGTTGGAGTCGTGGAGCCTCAGACGGGTCTTCGCGGGACCGCCGAACGCCTCATTGGAGTACGGCAGATAGTACGGGTAGGCCCGCAGCGAACTGACCGCGACGAACACCACCAGCAGCGCCGCCGCGGCGTACGCCCACCGCCGCCGCAGGGCGAGCACACAGGCGGCCGCGACGGCCAGGAACACCGGCACGAACAGGGCGTAGCGCACCCCCAGGTCGCGCGAGCCCTGCATGGCCGCCGTCAGCAGCACCGCCGGTACCACCAGCACATACGGCACGGCGGCCCGCAGCGGGGGCACCGCCGCCATGGTCCCGGTGCCGGCGAGCCACAGCGCCAGCATGCCGAGCGGCGTCTTCACCAGCAGCGCGGCCGGCAGGTAGTACCACAGGGAGCCGGTGTAGAGGCGTCCGAACAGATAGCCGTGCCACCGCGCGTTCTCGAAGCCGAACTGGATCCGCATCCCGTCGCGGTACGCGTCGGGGAACGGCAGCCAGTCGATCAGCAGGGCCCGCGGACCGTGCACCGTCGGTACGTGCGCGGGTGGCGTCCACCGCAGCCGGGGGTCCACGGCCAGATACGCGGCCCACACGACTCCCACCAGGATCAGTGCGACACCGGTGGCCGCCGCCAGGGCATGCGCCGCGCGCCGCCACCGGGAAGCGGTACCTCCCGTCGCCCGCCAGTACGACCAGGCGGCCAGCGCCAGCAGGACGGGGATCGCGGGCAGGGTGCTCATCTTCGTGGCGACGGCGGCGCCCGCCGCCACACCCGCGAGGGGCAGATACGGCAGCGGCCGCCGCCGTGCCCTCCACAGCATCCACACCGCGGTCACCACGAACCCCGCGGCGGGCACGTCCAGGGTGGCCAGAGAGCCGTTCGTGATCAGATCGGGGGAGAAGGTGTACAGGGCGAGCGCCGCAAGTCCGCCCAGCCCTCCCACGAGATCGCACGCGAATCCGAAGATAACCAGTCCGAACAGCAAGGTCACCACCATCACCGGCAGCCGGGCCCAGAACATCACCCGCCACGGGTCGTTGCCGGACTCGTACAGCAGCCGCCGCCCCAACCGCCCTTGATCGCCGCGGAATCCGGGCTCCAGGCGCGGATGCGCGAACACCGTGCCACTCGCGACGATCAGCTTGCCGAGCGGCGGATGCTCCGGGTTGAACCGCAGGCTGTGCTCACGGACGTACACCACCGCCGTGCCCACGTACACGGGTTCGTCGATGGTGGGCGTCTGCCGCACGGCGGTGCTGACCATCGCGACGGCCATCTGCGCCAGCAGCATGACCACCAGCAGCGCGAGAAGCGGCCGCCGGTGGCGCCGCAGCCGCTCCCGGCGGCTCCCGCCCTGCCGCCCATCGGCCGGCGCCGCACCGGGAGCCGAGGTGCGCGGGTCGCCGGCCGTGAGGAGCGCCCGCGGTTCATACGTCGTCATGTCCTTTGCTACGTCGGCACGGTAGGAGCTTGCTCAACGGGCGACGCGGTCGCGATCGGCTTCGCCCGAACCGGAAAGGGAAGGGACCACAGCGCGGTTGCCGGGCAGTTCAGGGGCGGGCGTACTCCTGCCGAACAGTGGACGCGAGGTGGGCGAGGGCCTCCTCCGCCCGGGCAGGGTCGGCCACGTCGAGCGCGGCGAGGGCGTCGGCCGCGGCCTCCCGCACCAGCCGGGGCACTTCGTCGAGCGCGGCCATCCGATAGGCGACCGCGCGACGCGCCGCCCGCTCCTCGGCGGTGACCCCCGTCGGCCCCGTGCGCGGGAAGACCGCGGCCTCGTACGCGGCGACGTGCAGGAGCACTCCGTGGGCGATGCCTTCGGAGTAGCCGCGTACACCGGCCTGCCGCCGGGCCGCGGCGAAGTGCGCCAGCGCCCGTCGGCGGAGGAAGAACGCGCCGAGCGCGGTCGCCGCACCGGCGCACGCCGCGGCGGCCAGGGCGGTCCGGGCCCCACCGAAGAGCGCGCCGATGAGGGCGCCGCACGCGGTCGTCAGACAGACCAGCCCGGTGACGAGCAGGCGCAGTGCACGGGCGGGCGTGATCGGGGCCATGGCGTGCAGTGTGCCAGCCGCCGCTGTGCCCCGGGGGAACCCGGTTCCGGCCGGCCGCGGGCGTGATGTGCGACACGTGCGCGCTCGTCCCTCACGGCCACTTCGGGCGATCCGTGCTGCGCACGGCTTGATCGGTGATCAAGAGAGGCAAACACGCTGGCCACGCGGTGTTCGCCGCATTTGACACTTTGTTGCGCGCGCGGATAGGAAACATGGCGCGGAAGTGGAGAGGTGGACTGTGCGCGAGCCCCATGTGATCGGCGACTGGCTGGAATGCTCGGACGAGCACGCCGGTCTGCGTATCCGCGTACACCGCCTGGAAAAGGCGGAGCCGCCGCGCGGGCGGGACGAGTCCGCCGAGGGTCTGACGTATTTCCGCTTCCGGGTGACCGTCGAAAACCGTGGAGGGGACGTCGTCGGCATCCACCTCGAAGACGGCCAACTCGACATCCGCACCGGCCCCGACGGCGAGAGCGCGTTCCTCGACTGGCGCAACTCACAATTCATCGAGGGCTTCGATCTCTATCCGCTGCGCCGCGCGACGGCGCTGCTGTACGCGGCCGCCCCGGAGTCCTGCCTGACGCTCGTCGACATCCAGGTGCAGCTGAAAGCGGGCGACGAGTGGGCCGAGCGGTATCTGTGGTCCGGCGACCTGAACGCACCGGACGGCATGCCCGGAACGGGCACCCGTCCCGAGGGTGTGTCGGAGACCCTCGCCGGACAGATCAGCACGTTCCTGCGTGAGCAGGCGGAACGAGGACCGGGCTGATCCAGACCAAGCCCCCTAGTCGCCACGATGGCGCCAGTACCACACGGCACCGGCCAGGAGGGCGAACAGGAGGGCGAGCGGCACGATCAGGCCGGGGATACGGGCCGGGCTCATGGCGCTCCCCGGAGGACGGGGCGGTGGTGCGGCGGTGCGGTCTTTCCCATGGTCGTGATGGTGCCCTGCTCCGGGACGTCTAGCCACTCTCCTGACGCCCGGAATCGCGTACGAGGTCATCCCCGCGCCCGACGGTCGCCCTCGGTCACTCGCGGTAGACGGTGAGCACGGCGCCGTTCACCTCGATGCGCTGCGGAGTGGGGCCCTCGCCGCGGCGGAGCATGGCGAGGCACTGGTCGAACAGCGCGAGCTCCTCCTCGCTCAGCACGGCCGCGGCGAGGTCGAGCAGTTCACCGATGGCGGCGTCGGTCAGGTCAGCCGGCAACTCGCCGGCGAGCAGGACCACGGATTCTCCCGTCGGCCCTTTGACGATGGCGGTGGTGGGGCCGCCGTGTACGAAGAGCAAAGTTCCCCCCAGTGAGCCCGGGGCGTTCGGCTCACGGGTCCCGGGCAGGAGGAGAGACTAGCGGCGGATCATGGGTGTTTGTGCGGGAGTGGCTTCTTTTGCGGAAGTGGCCGCTGGGGTACGGGTCCGCTCCGCCTGCCGCCGCCCGTGCTCAGGAAGGGTCCGAGTCGCGCTGGAGCAGCGACTCGACCAGGGCCGCGACATGGCGGCGGTCCTCGGCCGACAGCCGCTGGACGCTGGCGATGAGCACGTCGACCTCGGGGTCGCCGGAGGCCTCGGAGGCGGGTGCGGGCTCGCCGGCCGCGGCGTAGAGGTGGATGCCGCAGGCCTCCGCGGCGGCCTGGCGGATGGTCCGCAGGGGCAGCCCGAGGCCCAGAGCCAGCCCTTCGAGCGTGGCCGGCTGGGGCATACGGGCCATGTGATCGGTCGTGGCCAGGTGGTGGACCGTGGAGCGCGGGATACCTCCGCGGCGGGCGACGTCGCCGTACGACCAGCGCTCGCCGTCCAGCCGGTCGCGGATGATCTGCTGCAGTGCGTTGGCCACCGATGGTCACTTCCTGCTCGCCGCCGGGCGGAACTCTTCCGTGTCGGATCATTCTAGGGGCGACTTGGGTGAGTGACGGAAGGTGTTCTCCCGAACCGCTTGCGTCACAGCGGTCCCGGCCCCTAGTGTCCAATCTCGTTGGACAGTCCGTCCGACGGAGTTGGACACGATCCGGGGGGACCTGACCGTGTCCGACGGGAACACATCGCGAACCCTGAGGGGGAATCGATCATGATGGATCCTCGTGAGCTGGACGCCGAGTCCGCGGAGCTGCTGCCGGGCCGTGAGGCGCTGGGCCGGCTGAAGTTCAGCTTCGGTAAGACCGTAAACGTCAGCAAGCACGTCGCCAACGTCTCCGCGCACAACGAGTCGGCCGCGCTCAACGACCACTCCGCGTGGTCGGTGGCGGACTCGGGCGCCGCCCAGTCCATCAACATCAGCCAGTGATCCGGTGCCGCACGGGTCGGTGACTCGGCACCGTGCGGCATCGGGTACCGCCGCGGCGACGCATCACCACACACCTCCGCCCGCCGCGGCGGTATCCCACCTGGCTCCGCAAAGCGACGACACGTCACCACCTCTCGCCGGGCGGTGCCTGAGCCCGCCCGGCCCCATCACGTCTGTCAACGAAGGTCTTTCGGAAAGGACACGCCATGAGCATGAACGCGCACGAGCTGGACGCCGAGTCCGCACAGCTGCTGCCGGGCCGTGAGGCGCTGGGCCGGCTGAAGTTCAGCTTCGGCAAGACGGTGAACGTCAGCAAGCACGTCGCCAACGTCTCGGCGCACAACGAGTCGGCCGCGCTCAACGACCACTCCGCATGGTCGGTCGCCGAGTCCCAGGCCACTCAGTCGATCACCATCAAGCAGTAACCCCCGTACGACGAGGGCACGTTCGGCGGACCGCGCATGGGCACGCGCGGTCCGCCTCTGGGGGGAGGAAAGGCGCATATGACGCTGCTGGGGGACAACGCCGCGGCACTGTACGACACCGGCCCGGTACCCGGGCCCGGGGGGATGCCGGTGACCTACGAGCAGGTCGCCACCGGCGCCACGACCGTCATCGGCCTCGAGAAGCCGGTCGTGCCGCGGCTCAGCGCCGGGCTGCAACTGCACGGCGAATACCAGGGATCGGGTTTCACCGAGCCCAAGTACATCGCCCGTCGGGGGGACGGGCAGGTCGTGCAGCTGTCCCGGCTGCTGCACCTGGTCGCGTCGTCGGTCGACGGCAACCGCGACATCGAGACAATTGCCCACCGGGTCAGCGCCCGGTTCGGGCGTGAGGTCAGCGCGGAGAACGTCCGCTACCTGATCGAGAACAAACTGGACCCGCTCGGAGTGACGGTTCCCGAGGGCCAGGAGGACGACCAGGTCTCCGCGCCCCGGTCGGACCTGCTCCTCGCCCTCAAGGGTCACCGCGTCCTGTTCAACGAGCGGCGGGTGGCGAAGATCGCCCGTGCGCTGGCCTGGCTGCACCGCCCCCTGGTGGTGGTGGCCGTGCTCGCGGGCGTCGCCGTGCTGGACGTCTGGCTGTTCCTGTTCTTCGGCGCGATCACGCCCGTGCTCGAGGTGCTGGACCAGCCGGTGCTGCTGCTCGTGGTGTTCGTGCTGACCGTGGCGTCCCTGGTCTTCCACGAGTTCGGCCATGCCTCGGCCTGCCGCTACGGCGGCGCCCGGCCCGGCTGTATCGGCTGCGGCCTGTTCCTCATCTGGCCCTCGATGTACACGGACGTCACCGACGTGTACCGCATCGGGCGGGCGGGCCGGCTCCGCACCGACCTCGGCGGCGTCTACTTCAACGTCGTCTTCATGCTGGCCATGGCCGGTGCCTACGCCGTGAGCGGCCAGGCGTTCTTCCTGGCCGCCGTCTATCTGGGGCACTTCGAGATCCTCGAGCAGCTGATGCCCGCCGTGCGCCTCGACGGCTACTACATCCTCGGAGACCTCGCCGGCGTTCCCGACCTCTACGGCAAGATCAAGCCGATCCTGCTGAGCCTGGTCCCGGGGGCGAAGGGGCGCAAGGCCCGCGGTGAGGTCGCCGCGCTCAAGAAGTCGGCCCGCGTCATCGTCGCCACCTGGGTGCTGACCATGGTGCCCCTGCTGGTCGGTGAACTGGGCTACGCGCTGTGGAACCTGCCCCGGATCACCACCACCATGGTCCGTTCACTCACCGAGCAAGTCCTCGGCACCGGCGGCGCGTTCGCGCACGGACAGATCGCGGCGGGCCTGATGGGCGTGGTCGGCTGCGTCATGCTGCTGTGCCCCATGGCGGGCGTGGTCTATCTGTCGGTGAAACTCGGCGGACGCCTGTGGCGGGGCGCGGCGAAGTCGACGGCCGGACGGCCGGTACTGCGCGTGGCGCTGTGCGGGGTGGTCCTGGCCGGACTGGGCGGGCTCAGTTACGCCTGGGTGTCGGGCCTCACGCCGGACCCTCTGCCGAAGAAGCCGCCGATCGCCCCGATTCTTCAGCCCGGTGTGTCCACCTCGGCCCCGCCCGCGCGGCGCGCCACGACACCGGACCGGCCCCAGGGCACGGCCTCGGCGACGGCCGCGGGTGTGCCCTCCGGCACGGCGTCCCCGAGTGCCTCCGACGCTCCCTCCGCCTCGGTCAGCCCGTCCGGCTCCCAGAGCCCCGGGCCCAGCACCTCGAACACGTCCTCCGAGGCCCCTGGCGGCAAGCCCACCGGCAGTCCCGCCGCGAGCGGGCCCCCGGTGTCCGTTCCTGCGACCCCCGGCTCCGTCTCGCCCAGCGCGCCGTCGTC
This sequence comes from Streptomyces sp. NPDC047079, assembly GCF_040643755.1. Classification (NCBI taxonomy): domain Bacteria; kingdom Bacillati; phylum Actinomycetota; class Actinomycetes; order Kitasatosporales; family Streptomycetaceae; genus Streptomyces; species Streptomyces sp. NPDC047079. The sequence goes on along the minus strand of NZ_JBEYUZ010000005.1, from coordinate 291,423 downwards.
CCCGGCCGACACCCCGTCCGCGCCGGTCAGTCCGAGCGAGCCACCCGCCGGGTCGCCGACGCCCACCGCGTCCTGAACACCCCGGGCTGCGGCCCGGGGGCCCCACGGACCGGCCCCGGGCCCGGGGCCGGTCCACGTCGCCGGCCGGGAGTGCCGTGCGTCCCGGTCCGGCGGCGCTCCGTCCGTCGACATCACTCCAGCAGGAGAGCCAAGTGAACCAGCACCGCAAACCCCGTACCCATTCCACCTTCACCCAACGCGCCGTGCGGGTCGGGTTGTTCGCCGCCGGAGCGGCCGGAATCGCCACCGCCGTACCCGCGCAGGCTGCGACGGGAACACCGCAGCACACCGCGATCGCCGTCGACCAGACCTTCAGCCGCGCCGACTTCCATCACCACACGCAGGCCAGGGATTCCTTCACCGTGCGGCAGTTCGGCACGGTCGACGCCGCCACCGTGCGCAACCAGGCCAACGCCGTCGGGGTGGGCTGCTCGGTCGACGACCACTGCCGCTCGGTCGCCCTGTCCTTCCAGATCGTCACGATGGCCGGGGAGCACGCCCAACTGAACGCCCTCAACCGCGGCGACGCGGTCAACAACCACTGCGGCGGCTGCCAGACCCTCGCGGGCGCCTATCAGTTCGTCGTCTCCACCCCCCGTCCCCTCACCCTGGATCAGGAGACCAAGCGGCACCTCGCCGACATCCACCGGCGGCTGGACGGCCTGACCCGCTCCACCCTGCCGGCCACCGACCTGAGGAAGCGGGCCGACGCCCTGGCCGCCGAGGTGAACACCGTGCTCCACAACGCGGTCGCGAACGCGCCCAAGGGTGCCGAGCAGCCCACCGTCACCCTCCACCGCCACCTGGACGGCTGGCCCGCCCACTGACCGGGCCGGCCCGGCCCGCCGCTCCGGAAGTGGGGGAGCGGCGGGCCGCCGGGCGTGCCCCGGCGGCCGGGCGGCAGAGCGCGGTGAACGATTGGCCGGAGATGGCTGTTCCGGATTTGTCGTGCAGTACATACGATGCGGTCGCTCCCGGTCTTCACAGCTCGTTCACAGGCCGGATGGCACGCCTGCCGACTTGGCATGCGCATGATCGAACATCTGATCCAACGCACCTGGTCCGCGACGGTCCCGCCTGCGCGCGGGGCCGCACCCCCCTCGATACCCGGCGGTGCCGCACCGCCGGAGAACCGATGCAACGGATGGGAGAACCATGGCTGGTGGACTGTTCCTCGGCGGCGCGATCGCCGCGCTCGTCGCCACCGCGATCCCCGCGCAGGACCCGTCCGGCGGGTTCACCGACCCGCCCCCGGACAAGATCGTCATCAAGGTCGCCACGGTGAACGGCTCCGGCTGTCCCCAAGGCACCACCGCGGTCGCCGTCTCCCCGGACAACACGGCCTTCACGGTGACCTACAGCGACTACCTGGCCCAGGTCGGCGGGAACGCCGACCCCACCGCGTTCCGCAAGAACTGCCAGCTCAACCTGCTCGTGCATGTGCCGCAGGGCTTCACGTACGCCGTCGCCAGCGCGGACTACCGCGGCTTCGCCTCCCTCCAGCGCGGGGCGAGCAGCACACAGAAGGCCTCGTACTACTTCCAGGGCTCATCGAGCACGGCGGCGCGCACCCACCCGTTCTCCGGCCCCTACAACGACAACTGGCAGGCCACGGACATCACGGACTGGGCGCAGCTGGTGTGGGCGCCCTGCGGAGTGCAGCGCAACTTCAACATCAACACCGAACTGCGGGTCAGCGCCGGCACGTCGGCGCCCGGCAGCAGCAGTTTCATGACGATGGACTCGACGGACGGTGACATCAGCACCGTCTACCACCTGGCCTGGAAGGAGTGTCCCGCGTCCTGACGAAGTTGCCCGTCCGGTGTCACCGGCTCCGTCGCACCGCAGCCGGTGACACCGGGCGCACGGCGCTCACCCTGAGCGGCGGGGGGAGAGGTCGAGCCCGACGGCACCGGCTTCGCCCTCGCCCCCACCGAGCGTGTCACTTTCGTCATCGGCGAGGACCGCGCGGTCCTCGAGGTGGTGCGCAGCGAGCTGCGGGTGAGCACGCATGCCGATCGCGCGCCGGCGGCGTTGCGCGCCCAAGGGCCGCTCCGGGCGGTGTGCCCCTTTCGCGACCGCCGTACGCCACTGCAACCGTTCCCCACCCTGCCGTCGCTGCAAGCGAGTTGACCACGCCCCGGTGCCGCCGTACTCGCCCCCTCGTCCTTCGCCGGAGGACTGGCACCGGCAAACGTCCCTTCCCTAGGATGGGAGCAACGCCGAGCCGGTCTCGACGGCACGGCATGGATCTGGGGGAGCGATGGAGCCAGGCAGGCAGTTGTCCACGGCGATCGACGCCACGGTGCCGACGGCCGCCCGTATGTACGACCACTACCTCGGCGGCAAGGACAACTACGCGGTCGACCGGACGGCCTGCGAAGAGCTGGACAAGGTCGTACCCAGCACGCGGGCGCTCGCGCTGAACAACCGGAGGTTCCTTCAGCGCGTCGTGCGTACACTCGCGGAGGAGTACGGCATCCGGCAGTTCCTCGACCACGGATCCGGCCTGCCCACGCAGAACAACGTTCACCAGATCGCGCAGCGGATCGACCCCCGCTCCCACGTGGTGTACGTCGACAACGACCCGATGGTTCTGGTCCACGGCCGGGCGCTGCTGGAGCAGGACGAGCGGACCGTGGTCATCCAGGCCGACATGCGGGACACCGAGGCCATCTTCTCCCACCCCGAGACCCTTCGCCTGATCGACTTCTCGCAGCCGGTGGCCGTGCTCTTCAACTCGGTGATGCACTGCATCCCGGACAGCGAGACCGACGGCCCGCCCGCCCTGGTGCGCCGGGTGACCGAGCGTCTTGTGCCCGGCAGCTACCTGGTGATGTGCCAGCTGGTCAGCGAGGACCCGGAAGTCCGGGACTTCGTCACCGGATTCATGGACCAGGCGACCCAGGGACACTGGGGCCGCGTGCGTCAGGAGAAGGACGTCGCCGCCTGGTTCGAGGGGACGGACATCCTCGAGCCGGGGCTGGTGGAGGTCTCCACCTGGCGGCCGGACACGGAAGTGGCTCCGCGTCAACTCACCCAGGAATGGATCGAGTTCGGCGGAGTGGGGCGCATCCTCTGACGCGGTTCCCTCTCTGCGGCCCGCTGACCGCGAGTCAGCGGGCCGAGTAGCGCTGCTCGAGAGTCTCCCGCAACAGCTCCAGGGACGCGCGGGGGTCGAGGGCCTCGTCGGCGAGCCGGTCCAGTACCACCCGGTACTCCTCCGTCTCGTCCCGGTCCTCCAGGAAGTTGGCGCTTCTGATGTGCTCCAGGTAGACGATGTCCGGCAGATCGAGACCGCCGAAACGCAGATAGGTCACCGGGATCGCCGGGGCCGACGCGTGCGTCACGTCCAACGGCACGATCTGCACGGTCACATGAGGCAACCGGGCCATCTCGACGAGGTGCTCGAGCTGCTCGCGCATCACCTCGCGGTCGCCCAGCACCCGCATGAGGATCGACTCGTCGAGAATGGCCCACAGTTGAGGGGCGTCGGCGCGCGACAGCAGCTCCCGCCTGCGCATGCGCAGCTCCACCCGGCGCTGCACCTCGGCGGCCGAAGCGGTCGGCAGGCCGCGCTCCACCACGGCCCGGGTGTAGGCCGCCGTCTGCAACAGTCCGGGAACGTACTGGATCTCGAAGGTGCGGATGGCTGCGGCCGCCTCCTGGAGCCCGACCAGACGGTCGAACCACTCCGGCATCAGACGCTTGTCGTAGCGCTGCCACCAGCCGGGCTCACCGGCCCGTCGCAGCAGCTTGACCAGGACGGTGGCCTCGTGGTCGTCCGCCTCGTACAGCCGCAGCAGGGCGCGGACATCGCCTTCCGTGGGCGGCCTGCGGCCCTTGCCCGCCTCGATGCGTGACAGCTTCGCGGGACTGAAACCCAGGGCGCGGGCCGCCTGTTCCTGCGAGAGACCGGCTCCCTCCCGGATACCCGCCAACTGCACGCCGACCAGCATCTTCAGCAGAGTCGGAGCGGGCTCCGTCCGGGTCAGATACGGTTCGAGGCGGGAGATGCGGTGCGACTCGGCGGACATCGTGGCTCCCTGCTGGCCGACAGAAAAGCAGGCCTGCAGTATCGCATCCGACAGGGTGCTGCCGCATGCGCCGATGAGAGGACTTTCCGCACCACCTCACGTCAGGTGGTCGAACTCCCCGTCCTTCGCGCCGGCCAGGAACGCCGCCACCTCCGCGGGCGTGTACACAAGGGCCGGGCCCTCCGGATCCCGTGAGTTGCGCACCGCGACGCTCCCGTCGGCCAGGGCGGCCAACTCGACACAGTTGCCCTCGGCATTGCTGTGCCGGCTCTTGATCCAGCGGGCGTCCAAGGCGTTGGCCCGCACTCCGTTTGGCACTGAAGACACCGCAGTCTCCTCGTTGACGTTCTGCCACGGGGCACCCGAGCACACGGGCGGGGTGCACGTCCTGACGCCCGTGACTCTCCTACCCGTCATGCAATTTCCCATGCAATTGCACAACGGTGCTGACTGCGTGGATAATAGCGGCGGCGTCAATCGCACGATGGACGCCACTTGCTGACGTCGCATCAGGGAGATGTCGTGTCATCACCTGGGTACCGGAAGCCAGGCCCTCTCGGCGGGGCCGCGCGCGGGGCAGGGACGACGGGGGCCCGGCGCCACACTGTTTGCGGGGAGCGGACATGGCGACACCACTGAAGGGCCTGGAGGGTGTGCCGTGGGGCACGATCAAGGACTCCAGCGGATCCGCGGAGGCCATCCCGCGTCTGCTCCGCACCGTCGCCCGAGGTGACGAGTCCGCCGCGAGAGCGGCACTGGGCGATCTGCGGGCGCGCATCTGCCAGTACGGCTTCGTCGTCGACCAGGCGACGGCCGCCACGGTTCCCTTCCTGTGGGAGCTGGCCAAGCAGCCCCAGGTGACGTGCCGAGTGCAGATCATCCACCTGCTCAAGTGCATCGCCGCCGCCCGTCAGTGGGAGACGACCGCCTCCGTGTATCCCAAGCTGCTCCATCACCGTCACAACTACGTGGGATGGGAGCGGGAGGCCCGGAGCGCCGTGCGTGCCGACCGCGGCACCCTGCGGCAGTTGCTCACGGAGCCCGACGCCGCGCTGGTCGAGGCCGCCACGGAACTCGCGTCCACACTGGCCGCCTGAGTCCCGCGAGTTCAGGCCGGGCGCAGGGACGAGCCGCTTGCGGATGACCGCCGAACGCGAGATGGTTGCCGTGCGACAACGGTTTCGTCGCTGGTGCAACAGAGAAAGGAACTGGCCGCGGACGCGAGAGCCCTGCCTGTGGACACTTCCCAGCGGTCCTCCGCCGCCCCGCGCGGCAACGGCCATGACACTGCGTGGGGCAGCGCCCCCTGCCCGGTCCTGATCGCGGACAGGCGTGGCCGCATGGTGGAGCTGAACGCCGTCGCGGCGAGCCTGTTACCGGCCGCGAGGCACGGGGCGAGTCTGCGGGACGTCGTACCGCCGTGGCTCGTCAAGGCCCACGACCGGTTCACCTCGGACCGGGCCGGACAGTACCCCACCGACGTGACCCCGGCGTCCGGGCGGATCGGTGAGCGCTCGTACAAAGCCCACCCCTCGCTGTCCGAGCCGGACCACGTGGTGTGGTGGCTGGTGGACGACACCGACCGCCGTGCCGCCGAAGACGCGCTCCGAAGCGAACGAGAGTGCATCGCCTTCCTGGCCAGGGCCTCCACCGCGCTCCTGGCCTCGCTGCACGTCGAGACCTGTATGGAGGCCACCGCCCGGCTGGCCGTCGAGCACCTCGCCGACGCGGCCGTCACCGTGGCCCCGGGCCGCGGCCGGGGCCACCCCGTCACCTCCTGCGGCCCCTCGGGCGAGGTCACGCACACGACGGTGCACGCGAACCCGGAGGACCTGCCGGGCCTGGGCGAGGCACTGCGCGGCTTTCCGCCCGTACCGTCCCGCTGGATCGACCCCGCCGCCCTCCCGGACTGGGCGGTGCCCGAGGGCCTGGCCGGACCGGTCGGCTCCGTCGTGGTGTCACCGCTGCCGGGGCACGGCGAACCCGCGGGAGCACTTGTCCTCCTGCGCACCGAGGACCGCAGGGCGTTCAGCGAGAGCGAGGAGGTCTTCGCCCGGCTCTTCGCCGCCCGGGCCGGGGCCGCCATCTCCGCCGCACGGATGTACGCCGACCAGGCCGCCATCACCACGACCCTGATGCGCGAGCTGCTGCCGCCGCAGCTGCACAGCGTGCGCGGCGTCGAGTTCGCGGGCGCCTACCAGCCCTCCGGCCAGGAGGAACGCGTCGGCGGCGACTTCTACGACGTGCACCCGGGCGCCACCGACGAGGAGGAGACCCTGGTCGTCCTGGGCGACGTGTGCGGCAAGGGACTCGAGGCGGCCGTACTCACCGGGAAGATCCGCAACACGCTCCAGGCGTTGCTGCCGCTGGCCGCGGACCACCACAGCGTGCTCGGACTGCTCAACGGCGCACTGATCAACTCGCATCACACACGCTTCGCCACCCTCGCGCTGGCGTCCGCCATCCGCCGCGGCGGCACCGTACGGCTGCGCGTCACCAGCGCGGGACACCCGGCGCCGCTGCTCGTCCGGGCCGACGGCCGCGTCGAAGAGGCGCAGACGCGCGGCTCCCTGGTGGGCGTCTTCCCCCAGATCACTTCCACTACCGCACACCTCGAACTCGCCCCCGGCGAGACCTGTCTGCTGTTCACCGACGGGATCATCGAGGCCGGCGGCCGGCCCTGGGGGAACCAACCGTTCGGTACCGACCGCCTCAAGGCGGCGCTGACGCAGTGCGCCGGCATGCCCGCGGAAGCGGTGGTGGAGCATGTGCAGATACTCGCGGCGCAATGGGTCGGCAGCGGCCGCAACGACGACATGGCGGTCGTCGCCGTGACCGCACCGCACCACGCGCACCTCAGCGCGGTCGACGGGCACACCCGGGGGAGGTACACCGCGTGACCACGACACCCGTCCGGTCCGCCGCGACGGCCGGACCGGACGTGCTGCGCGACCGGCTCTGGCGGGCCGTCCGGGCGGGAGACGAACACACCGCCTGCGCGGCGGTGCCCGCCGCCCTGCGGGACGGCACCGGCATGGAGGCCGCCGTGCCGGACCCCCTCGCCCCGGTGCAGGACGGAGTCGGCACGGTATGGGCCGCGGGCCGCCTCACCGTCGCGCAGGAGCATGCGGTCACCGCCATGCACGACCGGGTGATCGCCGCGCCCGCCCTCCACCACGAACACCGCGGCGAGCCACCCGGCCGGGCCCGCACCACGGTGGCCTGCGGGGACGGGGCATGGCATGTCCTGCCCGCCCGGCTGCTTGCCGAGGTCCTCGACGACGCCTGCCTGTTCGTCGCGTTCATCCGGTGCACCGCGGACGTCGTGACGGCCCGTGGCGTCCCCGCCCGTCGTGCCCGGCGCCGGAGTTTCTCGCGACCAGGTTGGGAGTCTTCCCGCGGGCTCGTCGTATTCTCGGCGAGGCGCACGACGCCGTGACGGCCCGCCCCGCAGCACCGAAAACCCGCAGCCCGCGGAAAGTCCAGATGACGCCCTCTCACACACCCTCCCTCACGCTCAGGGTCGAGATCGAGCGGAACGCGATCGTCGTTCGCGTCGCCGGGGACCTCGACTACGAGACGTGCGACGAACTGGTGAGCACCGTCGACCGTCAGCTGGCCCAGTGGCCCGGGGACGGCTCCCCGCTGACCGCGCTGCACCTCGATTTCGCGGGGCTCGGGGACGTCGACTCCATGGGTCTGTCCGCCCTGCTGACGATCCGCAGGCGTACGGACGCGGCGGCCATCGACCTCAGTCTCGACGAACGTCCCCCGGCGCTCCAGCGACTCCTTGAGCTCACGGGATCTCTCGAACACCTCACCGCTCCCTGTGAGGACGGCCGCGCCGGGGAGCAGTCCGGGGCGGGCTGACGGCGAAAGGCCGCCAGAAGGCCGTCACTTCTCGAATGCCGCCCTCGGAGGCGGGTATTCGCTGCTCCACACCCACCGAGGGAGGGAGCTTTGTGACGATCGACAGACCGTGGACGTACGACCGGGCGACCGGCCACATGGAAGGGGAGGACCTGACCGGCTTCACCGTCGAGGCCACCGACGGGGTCGTGGGACAGGTCGACCGGCAGGCCGACAGCCCGGGCATGCGCCATCTCATCGTCGACACCGGGGTGTGGGTCTTCGGCAAGAGCGTGCTCATACCCGCGGGTGTCGTCACCGGCATAGACACCGGGGCACGGCGGATCACGCTGGCCTGTTCCAAGGAGGAGGTGAAGGCCGCGCCGCTGTTCCGCACCGACCGGGAGACACTGGATCCGGAGTATCTCGCCAGAGTCGACGCCTATTACCGCGGCCTGCCGCCAAGCGCGGAATGACCGTCGGCCGGGCCCCGGGGCGCCCTGCCGGCCGGTACGGCGGCCCCGACCATGCCCGGCGGAGACCGCGCCCCCCGGTGGGCGCGGTCTCCGGGGACGGTGGGCAACGGCCGGGCGGCCGGACCCATGGCTTCGACGAGGCCGGGTAGAGGAGGGGTGATGAACGTACGAGAACACGCCGCTTCGTCCTGTGCACTCCGGGAGGCCACGTGCCGTCGGCCCGGCGGCGAACGCCCCGGCGGTACGGGTCGCGCCGAGGAGAGTCGCGGACGGGCGCCGCACGGACGTGTTCCGCGCGCCTACGGGCGCTGCCCGCACCACCCACCGCACATCGGGCGGCGGGATACCGACCGCACCCGGCGAACGGCAAAGGCCGGCTGCCCGACGCCGTGGGTTGCCGCCCCGCGGTCGCCGGTCCCGTCCGTTCACCGCGTCCTGCCCGAACCGCACGCGAGCAAGCGATGAGACCAGCCGAGCGGCCGGCACGGGACGGCGAGAACCCGGCCCTCGGGGGAGAGGAACGGGCCGCCGCGCACGCGCGCGGCGGCGAGGGCGTCCGGCAGGAGGGCTCGGCGCCCGCGTCCCCGGTCATCAGTGCCGCCTCGGCCCGCGCGCAGGTTCTGACGGTCGTCCGGAGCCACTGGGACGCCCCGGACCGTCGCCCCGCCGAGCAGTCCGTCACCGATCTGCTGCTGGTCACCTCGGAGCTGGTGTCCAACGCGATCCGCCACGGAGGCGGACTCACGGCCTTCGAGGCGGCAGCCACCCGGGACGGGGTCCGGCTCACGGTGTACGACCGCAGTCCCCACATCCCCATCGCGGCCTTCGGCTCCGGAGCGCTTCCCGTCGGGCACGACGGCGGCGGCTACGGCTGGCCGTTGATCATCCAGCTGGCGCGGGACATCGTCATCGAGCGGTGTGCGGAAGGCGGCAAGTTCGTGAGCGTTCTCGTGCCCCTGCGTACCGGTTCCGAGCTGGGCGGATGAGGGCCCCGCCCGGCTCCGTACCGGCGATGACGCATGTCCGTGCGGCTGACTGCGGCCGACTGTGTTTTCACGGGCGAGGAGCGGCAACGCGGATCGGGACACCCGTGGAGGGAGCCCGCATGATCGCCGTGTCCCTGCTGATACCCGTGTCCCTGCTCTGTCTGGTGCCGGCCCTCGGACGGTACGAGGAGCGCCTGCTGGGCCCACTGGACGTCGAGGAAGCCCCCGCCGCCGGCGACGGCCGCCATCTGCGTGCCGTCCCCGTGCAGTCTCCCGACAACGCGCCGCCCACTCCGGCGGAGGCCGCAGTCCGGCCGGAGACCGGCCCGGTCGCGCCGGGCGGTCCCGGGCTGCGGCGCCAGGTCGCCTGAGGGGCGCCGATGCCCTGCGTACGCCCTCTACCAGGGGAGGAAGACGTGCACGTCCTTGCCCTCCGGCTGGACGACCACGCTCACCTGGTCGCACAGCGTGTGCACGAGATGCCAGCCGATCCCGCCAGGACGCCCCGGACGGAAGGGGCGCGGAGCAGGCGGAGTGGTATTGGTGTCGTGCAGGGTCACATGAATCCCGTCATACGTCGGACGCATCCGCAGCGCGAAGGGACCCGGCGCGTACTGGACGGCATTCGCGGCCAGCTCGTCGACCACCAGCAGCACATCGTTCCAGTGGTCGGGACTCGTCGGTGGCGACGCCCGCGCCAGCCGGCGCAGAAAGCCCTCGGCGGCCAGCCTCGCATCCGTCACATCGTGCAGTTCGCCCTTGAAGTCGGCGACGAGGCTCTCGACCGCCTCGAACGGCCAGGCCTTGTCCCAACGCGGCTCTGTAGCCATACCGCCCTTCCCCCGGCCGTCGCCCCGGCCGGTTGTCGTGGTTCCTACCGCTGTCGCCCGGCCCCCCTTACCACGGTTGCCAGAACGGCGAAAGCTACTCATCCGGGATCACGGACCGGCCGCCCCGGCAGCCGTGACGCGCCCGACTTGGGGGGCCGTGCAGTGATCTTGTGAAGATGGCAGCCCCCTGGCGTACCCGGGGGAGGACTGGGTACGGGCGCCGATCGGACCGACCATGTCGGCTGAACCGAAGGATGAACCGTTCGTGCATCCGCTGTGGGGCGGACGGCGCGACAGGCAAGAGAAGCGCGGTGGGAGATGACCGTGAGGTGACGGAGGCAGAAGACACAGGAGCAACGCCCCGGGCGCTGGCCCGACAGGTCGCGGACGCGGTGGAGAGCCTGGTGGCGCTGTGGACCGAGGCGGCCGAAGCGGTCACCCCCCGGCTCTCCAGCCATCAGCTGAAGGCGCTCACCGCCGTCCGGCAGCGTGCGGAGCCCAACCTCACGGCGCTGGCCGAGACGCTGGGCATCGCGCTGCCCGCGGCCAGCAGACTCTGTGACCGGCTCGAGGCCGCCGGGCTGCTGGAACGGGTGACCCACCCCCGCAACCGGCGCGAGCTCCAGCTGCGGGTCACCGCTCACGGGCGCAGAACGCTCGCGGACATCGCCGAACGGCGGTCCGCGAACCTGGCCGATGTGCTGGCCGCCATGACACCCGCCCGGCGGGCCGCGCTGGAACACGGACTGCACGCCTTCCGCGCGGCCCGAGCGGAACAGCCGGACGGGGAGGGGTAGCGGCACGGGCGGTACGGCGCCCCTGGACGGCAGTGGAACCCCCGAGCGGGGAGCTGTCGGGGGCGGCGGACCGCCGAACCGAGCTCTTACCGCCGTAGGGACGGCGTCCCGGGCGCCGGAGCCGTCTGCCCGCTGTCGAAGTGGCACAGCAGCAGGCACACGTCGTCGTCGCCCTCCGAGTCCCGCAGCATCGGATCGAGGACCCCGTCGGCGGCGCGCTCCAGATCGCCGGCCAGATCCGGCAGGGCGAGCGCGGACAGGGCCTCGGTGAGCCGCTGGATGCCCGGGTCGATGCCCTGGGCCCGCCGCTCCACCAGGCCGTCCGTGTACAGGGCGAGGGTCGACCCGGCCGGCAGCGGGACGGTGTGGTCCTCGATGTCCTGGCGCAGCGGAATGCCCAGCATGGCCCCGGGCTTGTCGTCGAGAGTGTGGACCCGGCCGTCGGGCGTGCGCAGCACGGGGGGTGGATGCCCTGCGGCAGCCCAGGTCAGTGCTGCTTCGCCGGGGCGGAACCGGGCGATGACCGCCGTGGCGTACAGATCCGGCTGGAGATGGTGCAGGAACAGGTGCAGCCGGGTCAGAAGTTGGCCCGGGGTGCCTCCGTCGACGGCGTAGGCGCGCAGGGCGGTGCGCAGCTGGCTCATCATGACCGCAGCGTTCAGCCCATGGCCGGTGACGTCGCCGATGACCGTGATCAGACTCCCGTCGGGCTGGCGGAAGGCGTCGTACCAGTCTCCGCCGACGTTGAGGCCGTGGGTCGCCGGAAGGTACCGGGCGGCCAGCCGCAGCCCCGGGGTGACGGGCAGGTCGGTGAGCAGGGCCCGTTGCAGCGTCTCGGCGATGTCCCGGTTGTGCTCGAAGCGCTGTGCGTTGTCGATCGCGATGCCGGCCCGGCGGGCCAGCTCGATCAGCATCACGGCATCGTCCGGATCCCACCGGTCGCCCGGCGGCGTGAGGATGAGTACGCCCAGGGGCGTCCGGCGTGCCGACAGGGGCACGCACAGCAGGGGCCGGGTCGGGTGCAGGGCGGAGGGCGGCCGGTCGTCCACGCCGGGCAGGCCGCCGGGGTGGGCCGCCGCGTACTGGGGACGTCCGGTGCGCGCGGCCACGACGGCCGCGGCGGGACGGGGCGCGTGCCCGTGTGCTTCTTCCTCGTCGCCGAGCAGCCAGACGTCGACGCTCCGCGCGTACCTCGGGATCAGCAGGTCGGGGAGCAGACGGACGATCTCCCCGTGGTTGAGGGACGCCGTGAGTGCCGCGCTGGCGTCGGCGAGGAACGTGAGCCGCTGACGGGCCTGCTCCGCCTCGGTGCGGGCGGCCCGCTCGGCGGCGAACAGCTCCCGCTGGGCCCGCCCCGCGGCGTCCAGTTCCGCGTGCAGGGCAAGGACGCCCTGGTTCGTCTGGTGCAGTTCCTCACGGTGGAAGGCGACCAGCGCCTCCTGCTCCGTCAGGGCGTCGAGCACCCGCGCAGTGTCGTCGTCGGCGCTGAACAGGGCCTCGGCGAGCGCCGTCGTACGGGCGGGGACCGTGGCCGTGCCGGTACTGCCCTCCCGCTCCGTCGCGGGGGCCGATGCCTGCCAGGTGAGGTCGGCGTCGGAGCCGTCGTCCGGGTCGGGGCGGAGCGTGATCCACAGCCGGGGCCCGCCCTCGGACGGGGACGGCGCGGTGGTCGTGAGGGTCAGCCGCCAGGAGCCTTGCTTGGTCAGGCCCTGTCGCAGCTGTGCGGTGAGCGCGGTGACCAGGCGGGTGCGGTCGAGGACGGGGACACCATGCTCGGCCGCGAGCCGGGCGGTGGCGATCCGGGCCCGGGCCGCGTCGACGACGGTGGTGATCTGCCAGATGTGGGTCATGGTTCACGATTCGGCGGTGGGGGGGACAGCACGGCGACCGTGGTGTCGTCACGGACGGGCCGGGCCGAACTGCTGGAGTCGCGCACGATCAGAGCTGCCGTCACCCCGGGGTCCAGGCCGGCTGCCGGCACGTCCGGGCGGAGCGACCACCGGCTGGGCAGACCGTCGCTGTGCAGGACGAGGAGGGAGTCGGGGGTCCAGGGCAGCCGCTGGTGGGGGACGCGCGCGGGGCGGTGGGCGCCGACTATGCCGGGATGGGACACGAGCGGCTGCCAGTCGTCGCCTGAGCGGAGCCGGGCGCCGACGTTGCCTATGCCGGAGAATTCCAGACGCTCCGCGGCAAGGTCGAGCTGGGCGACCGCGACGGCGGCGCCCCGGGTGTCGCGCAGCGCGGTGTGCAGCGCCCCGAGCAGCTCGGGCGGCGTCAGATGGGGGCTCTGCCGCAGTTGCCGGACGGCGGCGTCGGAGGCCTCGGCCGCCCGCGGGCCGTGCCCGAGGCCGTCGGCGAGGAGCAGCGTGAGGCGCTCCCCGCTGCGTGCGCAAGCCCAGGCGTCACCCGAATGGCCTTCGACCAGGGGGATGTTGACCCCTCCGGCCCGCACCGCCGGCACCCCGGCGGGCCGGTCGCGCCGCCCGCGCCGGAGCCTGGACGAGCGGCGTATCCGGGCCAGGGCCACCGTGCCGCGCCCGGGCCGGCTGTGCAGGTCGAAGTCGTCGGCCAGACGCCGGCAGGTGCCGAGACCGGCACCCAGCGAGGCCGTGGTCGAGAAGCCGTCGTGCAGCGCGGCCGAGACGTCCCGGATGCCGGGGCCGTGATCGATCGTGACGATCTGTAGTGCCGACGGCTCGCCGCCCGTGTCCGCGCCGGCCGGCGCGTCCACCGTCTCGAGCAGTATCTGGCCGCCGCCCGCGTGCTTGAGCAGGTTGGTGGCCAGTTCCGTGGCGACGAGCATGGCGGCCGCCTCCCGGTCCTCACCGAACCCCGCGTGGCCGCAGGCTTCCTCCGTCGCCATCCGGACGTCCCGGAGCCGGGTCGCGTCATGCACGGGTACGTCCCAGACGCGGGTCATCGCGCCTCCTCACGGGGGCGCGGCGGTCCGGCCGTCCAGCAGACCACGGTGACGGAGGTACCGCTGCCGGGCCGCGTGTCGATCGAGAACTCGTGGACCAGCCGCCGGGCTCCGCCGAGCCCCAGGCCCAGCCCTCCGCCCGAGGTGTAGCCGTCGGTCAGTGCCCGCTCGACGTCGGCGATGCCCGGTCCCTCGTCGCTGAAGGTCAGCCGCAGGCCACGGGCCCGGCCGTTGTCCAGGACGACGGACTCGACCTGCCCGCCTCCGCCGTGGACGAGTGTGTTGCGTGCGAGCTCGCTGGCCGCGGTGATCAGCTTGGTCTGTTCCACCAGGCCGAAGCCGATCTCGGCAGCCGCCTGCCGCACATGCTGTCGTACCCACGCCAGATCCATGTCCGAGCGGATGGGCAGGCACGCGGCTACGCGGCCCGATGTCTCCGTCACGCGTTCTCCTGGCGTCCTGGAACGTGGGACAGGGGGGTGGACGCCCGGGTCAGCATCCGCAGGGCTTCGTCGGTGTCCAGCGCGGTGCGCAGGCCTGGCAGGGTGAGTCCGAGTTCCACCAGGGTGATGGCGACCGCGGGGCGCATACCGGCCACCACGGTCTCCGCGGCGAGCAGCCTGGCGCTCGCGGCGATCTCGGCGAACACGCGGCCCAGGAAGGAGTCGACTATCTCCACTCCGGAGACGTCGATGACGACACCGCTCGCGGAGCTGTCGGTAATGGCCGCCGCCAAGTCCTGCTGGAGTTGTTCGGCCGCCTCGTCATGAAGTTCGCCCTGGAGCGTGACGAGCAGGACCTCACCGAGCTTGAGTACGGGGACATGAGCGCCCTCCGGGCCGCCGAGGCCGCCGATCACCGTGGGCCCCCGCCGGTGGCCGACCGGTCGACGATCACGGCACCCAGTTGGTGGAGGGCGTGGGCGAGGGCGTCGGCGAGGCTCGCGCGGGTGACGACCGTACCCAGGTCGATACCCAGGTGCACGATGGTCTGGGCGATGGCCGGCCGGATGCCGGAGACGATGCACTCCGCCCCCATCAGGCGGGCCGCGGCGACCGTCTTCATCAGGTGCTGGGCCACCAGGGAGTCGACGGTGGGCACCCCGGTGATGTCCAGGATCGCGTACCGTGCCTGCTGGGTGACGACGGCCTCCAGCAGGCTCTCCATCACAACCTGGCTGCGCGCGCTGTCCAGCGTGCCGATCAGCGGGACCGCGACGATGCCGTTCCACAGCTTGATCACGGGGGTGGCCACTTCGAGCAGCTGGAGGTGCTGCCGCTCGATGATGTCCTCGCCCGCGGTGAGGGCCGTCTCCATGACGACCAGGCGCAGGGTGCCCAGCAGGACGGTTAGCGTCACCTGGTACGGGCCGGTCGCCTCCCCGTCCGCCTCGGCCAGATCGGCGGCCAGCAGCTCGCTGACCGAGGGGCGCAGCGCCGCCACCTCGTCGGCGATATGGGTGGGGGAGGCGCCCGCCCGCGCGCGGGAGGCGGCCATCCGGGCGAGCTGTTCGCGCACCCCGGAGAAGCCCGGGGCCCGGAGGTCTTCGATCCGGCCGGTGGCGGCCACCACGGCGAGCGCCTCCACGAGGGCGCCGGCGGCTTCCACCGCCTCGTCACGGGAGACCGTGAAGACCGTCCGGAACAGTGTCTCGTCGGCCCAGCGCTGGGAGATCTGTTCCCGGCGGCGTTGCAGGAAGTCCCCCACTACTCGGGCCGACTCTCCTCGGTCCGTTGCCGACTCCTGGTCCGTCATGTCCCTGTCTCCTTCGTACGTCTGCTCACCCGGCCGCCAGGGAGCCACCTCGGAGAGCGCGGTTCATTGTCGCGCGACAACTGTAATCATGGGAGGTCGCACCCGACACCCGCCGCCCCCCTGGAAGATCGTCCAACGAATGGGGGACCTGGCCGACTGCCGTCCGTATCCGGGGCGTCGGTCGGAGCGGACCAGGCGCCTGACGAGTCGACCCCCTGGCTAGTGTTGCGAGTCCTGCTGACGCCCGAACCAGTCCAGGCATACCACGAGCGCGTCGTCCTCGGGGGCGGGCCCGCCCCGGTGGCTCGTCAGCTCTCTGAGGACGGCGCCGGGCACGTCGGCGGCCGGGAGCAGCCGCGTCGCGGCGATCGCCTTGGCCAGCGCCTTCTCGCCGTAGGTCTCACCTCCCGGCGCTGCGGCGCCGTAGACGCCGTCGCTGACGAAGACGAGCCGGTCGCCCGGTAGGACGGAGAACTCCTGTGTGACGTAGTCGGTCTCCTCGAACATGCCGAGGGGCAGCTGGGCCTCGAAGTCCACCGGTTCCACGGTCCGGCCGCGCAGGCGCAGCATCTGCGGGGAGCCGGCGTCCACGACCTTCACCCGCCCGGTGGACAGCTCGAAGTCCAGCAGGAGCACCGACAGATGGGAAGCGCCCCGGTAGTGGGCGTAGACCGCCTGGTCGGCGAGGGCGGCCTGGTCCTCCATGGAGATCCCGGCGCGCCGGGCGTTGCGCAGCGCGTTGATGCCGAGGTTGGTCAGCAGTGTCGCCTCGACGCCCTGGCCCATGCCGTTGGTGATGTACAGCATCAGCCGGTCGGACCCGGCCGACCAGTCGAAGTTGTCGCCGAAGATCGCGTAGGCGGGCTCCAGCTGGGCGCCGAGCGCGTACTCCGGGCGGGCGCACGACCGGCCCGGGAGCAGCTGCCACTGCATCTCGGCCCCGAGTGTCAGCCGGTCCCGGCGTCTGGCCCGCAGGTACAAGTCCGTGTCCCGATCGGCCACTATCACCTCGTGACCGAGGACGCCCGCGACGTCGATGAGTTCGGGCAGGGCCTCGACGGCCGTCTCCGACGGCAGTGTGACCGTCAGTACACCGAGCCGGTCACCGCGTACCGTCACCGGCAGATGGGCCCGGGTCAGGTCGCCGTTCTCCTCCACAACGGGGTCCTGCGCGCCGAAGGCCCGGCCGACCGTGGTGCCGTGTATCGCCACGGGGTCACAGGTGTGGGGCTGCGCGGAGACGGGCTGAAGGACGGAGAGCCCGTAGTCGGCCATCAGGAATTCGACGGACTCGGCCGCGAACTGGCTGCGCAACACTTCCCGGAGGGCCTCCACCAACCGGTGGGGAGCCGCGTTCCGGAGCGCCCTCTCGGCTGCGACGAATCTGTTCACGATGTCGGTTACGCCATTCTTCCACTAGTACGATTCCGGACCCACGCCCTGGACGGCCGTGTGTCCGTGCCCGTATCTATCGTTATGCGTGAGCTGTCGCCCCGGCAGGCCGACAGGATTCGAGAAGCCTGGGAGAATGAGTAGGTGACGTCCTTCAGCCCGCGCCCCGAGCCCAGCGAGGTGGCCCGTGTGACCTCAGAGGCGGCGCAGCTGCTGGAAGTCCTGTGGGGGCGCGCCCCGACGGCTCCCGTCTCGGCCTCCCAGCTGCGGGTGCTCTTCATACTGGAGCACCACGAGGGCATCAATCTGCGTACGCTCGCCGACGCGCTGGGGTCGACCCCGCCGTCGACGAGCCGACTCTGCGACCGCCTCCAGGCGGTCGGGTACGTCGAGCGCGCGGTCAGCTCGACCAGCCGGCGCGAGCTGCGCCTGTACCTGAGCCGTCGGGGCAGCTCCTTCCTGGCCGAGCTGCGTGAACGGCGTGAGCACGCGCTGGAGTCCGTCCTCGCCCAGATGCCGGCGGCCAAGCGGACGGCGCTCCTACAGGGCCTGGAGGCCTTCTGTGCCGCCGCGGCGGCACAGCTCCAGGAGGACGACGGAACCGACGCCCGGACGGCCTGAGCCGCGGGCGGGCAGGTGCCCACAGTGCGTGGACCGGGCACATGCCGCGGTCGGCCGGTGCGCGCAGCCGGCTCCGCCCACCGCAACATCCCAGTTCCCTCCGTGCTTTAGATGCCCTTCACTTTGTTGCCCGACGGCTACAGTTGTCAAACGGCAAGTATTGTCGCCGACAAGGTCGCCCGGGTGGGCGTTCACCCGCCCAGGGACCACCCGGGGGCGGGACGATCACCGTGAGCCCGGCTCGGGACGCGTCCGCGTCCCGCCGCCGACGGGTTCCGCTAGGGACGGCTCAGCGCGCCGCCGGTCTCGTCGAGCGCCTCGTCCGCGGTCTTGTAGGACGGGACCGTCAGGCTCACCCCAGTCAGATCGAGGATCCGCTGGACCGCCGGGGCCGGATCGATGACGCCGATCGAGCCGCCGACCTGCCGGGTCTCCTTGTAGGCCTTGAGAATGATGTTGATACCGGACGAGTCCATGAACGGCACCGACGAGAGGTCGAGCAGCAGATGGCGGCGACCGTGGTGCATCTGGTTGGCGAGGTGGTGATGCAACTCCGTCGCGGTGTCGACGTCCAGGAAACCCTTCACGATGACCAGCGCCACATCCTCCCGGGGCATCGTCACTTCGATGGACAGGGGGGTCTGCTCAGCCGACACAATGTCCTCCCATACGTACGGCGTGCGCGGGCTCGCCTACCCCGGGACGGACCGCGGATGCACCGCGAGCCGAGCTCCGGGAGTGATCAACCTCTCGCCGCCGGAGCGGTGCCCCGGCGGCGAGTCCGGCACCGAGTACCCTCCGAAACCGCGTCCACACCAGCGGATTGTGGACCTGCGCCCCGCGCGCGGCATCGAGCGCGACGCACCGGGGCGAGCGGGTGCGCCCAGGCGGTGGCTGCCGACCGGGGCGGCGCGCGGCGGCTACTCCTGCTTCCGTCCGTCGGACGGCTTCGCAGGTGAAGGGACCTCGGCCCACCCGCCCCGCTCCCGGCCGCCGGCCGCGGAGGCGTCCTCGTCCGGATGCGCGGCCCGGCCGGTGGCGGTCTCCCCGTCGGCCGGGCCCGCGGCGCGGGGCTCCCCGGTGCCCGGCGGGCGCAGCAGCTTGGCGCCGTCCCGGACGCGCTCCAGCGACTTCGCCAGGGTGCGCAGGGAGAAACCTTCCCGCTTGCTCGGCTCCTGCCGCGGTGAGGGCAGCGTGCCTGCCGAGTCCCGGTAGGCCGCCAGCGCCTCGTGGGCCAGCTCGGCCGCCTCCCGGTACAGGTCCCGGGACTTCGTCATGGCGTCCAAGGCCTCGGCGTAGGCGGCGAGCCGGCGGCGCGCGTCGGCCAACTCCTCCTCCAGAGTCGTCAGATGCCACTGTGCGCGCAGATCGGACAGCACTTCCTCGGCGCCCTCGGGCAGCGGTCGGGGCTCCAGGGCGTAGCGGCACACGGTCTCGATGAGCTCCACCGGTTCCGAACCGTCCAGGAACACGGTGCGTACGGCGAAGCCGTCATCGCCGACACCGGAGGCGGCCGGTGCCGAGGGCAGCACCACGGCACCTCCCCGGGGTACCCGCGCGCCGAGGTCGTAGAGCGCCCAGTTGGCCACCTGGAACTGCTCGGGCGCAGCCCGGTGCTCCACGATCCGGTGCCGCAGGCCGGGCGGCAGCAGCGGCGCGAGGGGACGCAGCCCGCGCTCGTCGGGCGTCATCGCCTCGTGGATGATCACGTGGACGCTCCATGAGTGGCGCGCGCAGTCCTTCAGCAGGCGCCGCAGCGCCCGGTCCTCCGCGGGCAGCCGGTTGATCTCCCGGAAGCGCAGGTTCCCGACCACGTCGTGGTCCCAGGGCACGTCGCCGTCCTCGGGCCAGAAGACGGTGACGGGTGAAGGCCAGTCGAGGTCCCAGGGTCCGTCCGCCTCCGCCACCAGCACCCACTCCTGCGTGCCGTCCTTCTCGTCGGGTTCCTCGATGTCCAGGCGGGCCCGTACGACGAGGTCGTCTGCGACGAGCCAGCGGGCCTCGAAGGCGCGGTGGGGCACACCGCCCCGGGAGCCCTCGAACTCCAGGTGGTCCTGGATGACCGCGGTGTTCTTCAGTTCCCGCAGCCGGTGCCGGACGATGTCCTCGGCGCCTGGGCCGAGGTGGCGCCCGCGCGCCGGCCAGACGGTGTCGGGAGCCGTGGCGGGGGCGGTGGGGGACTTTGCCATGAGGTCACTCTGTGTGGAATCGGGACGGGTGCGGTTCCCAGTGTGGTCACGCACCTCGCGGGGCCGGGACGGGGGGTGGCGGCGGGGTCATGATCGCTTCGTCCCACCGTATGCCCCTCTGGCGGGTGGCGGCGCACCGCATCGCCGCATCACTCCTCCCACAGACGGGGACGCTCGAATCGACTGCGGAAACAACAGATTCAACTGTCTGGCGTTGATTGGACAACGGTTTCGGTCGTACAGTCCTGGCCATCATGTGTCGCCGGACATAAGGGGTACGCCATGGACCGCTCCCGTCTGCGTCAGCTCCTCGCCCGCGAGGGCGCCGAGGCCGAGCGGCGGAACCCGCGTTCGCGGGCCGCTTATGAACGCGCCGACCACCTTTTCGGCCGGGTCCCGATGACCTGGATGAACAAGACCGCGGGCGCATTCCCGCGCTACCTCGCCGCCGCACGCGGCGCCCGGGTCACGGACATCGACGGCCACGACTACATCGACTTCTGCCTCGGCGACACCGGCGCGATGACCGGTCACTCCCCGGACGCGGTCACGACGGCCGTGCACCGCCGGTTCGCCGAGTTGGGCGGTGCGACGGCGATGCTGCCCACGGAGGACGCCGAGTGGGTCGGCGCCGAGCTCACCCGACGTTTCGGGCTCACCCGGTGGAGCTTCTCGCTGACCGCGACCGACGCCAACCGGTGGGCGATCCGGCTCGCGCGGGCGGTCACGGGCCGCCCGAAGATCCTGGTGAACAGCTACAGCTACCACGGCAGTGTCGACGAGTCGCTCATCGTGGTGGGACCGGACGGGCGCGGCACGGCCCGGCCCGGCAACGTGGGGGCGCCCTGCGACGTCACCCTGACCAGCCGGGTCGCCGAGTTCAACGACCTCGACCAGCTCGAAGCCGAGCTCGCACACGGTGACGTGGCCGCGGTCCTCATGGAGCCCGCACTCACCAACATCGGCATCGTGCTCCCCGAGCCCGGGTACCTCGCGGGTGTGCGGGAGCTGACCCGGCGGACCGGCACCCTGCTGATCAACGACGAGACACACACCTTCTCGGCGGGCCCCGGCGGCTGCACCGCCGCCTGGGCCCTCGAACCCGACCTGCTCACCATCGGCAAGGCGATCGGCAGCGGCATCCCGGCAGGTGCCTACGGGCTGTCCGCCGGGCTGGCGGAGCGGCTGCTCCGCCGGGAGGACCTGGACCTCGTCGACATGGGCGGTGTCGGAGGCACCCTCGCGGGCAACGCGCTCTCGGTGGCCGCGACCCGGGCAACCCTGGAACACGTCCTCACCGACGAGGCGTTCGCCGGGATGGTGAAACTGTCCCAGCGGTTCGAGGACGGCGTGCGGTCGTGCATCGAACGGCGGGAGCTCCCGTGGTCGGTCAGCCGGCTCGGCGCCCGTACCGAGTACCGCTTCGCGAACCCCGCACCACGCACCGGCACCGAGTCGGCGGCCGCCTCCGACACCGAGCTGGAGGACTACCTCCATCTCTTCCTGGCCAACCGGGGCGTGCTGCTCACCCCGTTCCACAACATGGCGCTGATGTGTCCGGCGACCACCGAGGAGGACGTCGACACCCACACCGAGGTGTTCGACGCCGCCCTGTCCGAGCTGGTCGCCTGACCGGCATCGGTAGGCTGGGCGACGACCGCCGGGAGGGAAGAGCGTGGACGAGATCGACCGGGCCATCCTGCGTGAGCTGCAGACCGACGGCCGTATCGCGTACGCCGACCTCGGCCCGCGGGTCGGTCTGTCCGCCTCGGCGGCCCGCCAGCGTCTGCAACGGCTCCTCGACACCAAGGTCGTCCAAGTCGTCGGCGTCACCGACCCGATGCGGATGGGCGGCCAGGCGATGGCCCTGCTCGGCGTCACGGCGGACGGCGATCCGCGCGCCGTCGCCGACGAGTTGGCCGCCCACCCGGAAGTGGTCTACTCGGTCCTGACGTCAGGCGGGTTCGATCTGTTCGTGGAAGTCGTCTGTGCCGGGCCGCGCGAACTGCTCGACTTCGTGGGCGACGTGGTCCGGGTGACGGAGGGCGTCGAACGCGTGCAGACCTTCCCCTACTTCGGCATCCACACCCATCGGTTCCTCTGGAACGTCGGATAGGAACCGCCTTCCAGCGAGGGGACCTCCGTTGTCTCCGGGCGTAGAGATCGTGCCAAAAAAGTGCTCACGTGGGCGGAGTTGTGCATGGTCCGCGCGTGGCGGGGCACACGGGTCGAAAATCGAGAGAGAGGGCCTCGCTGTGCTCGTTCCGGATCTGAAGGTGGTCAGAGGGCTGCTGACCCGGTACGCGTCCCTGCGGATCGCACTCGCCGAGAGGGAGACACCCGAAGGGGCACGAGAACTCGAGGACGTCAGCTACACGCTGTGCGTCATGATGGGGACCCGCACCGTGCACGAGGCCGTGGAGGCCGCGGACGCATTGCTCGTCGCGGGTGTCGGGAAGGACTCCGCGCAGCAGGCGGACGGTGAGAGCGGTCTGCCGGTGGCCGTCTGACGCGGGTCGTCGGGTGTGCGCGGCTCGTCCCGGAGCAGGGGCCGGTCCGAAGGTCACCGCGCCGGAGACACGGGCGTTCCGGCGCGGTGACCTTCGGACGGGACCATTAGGGCAGCAGTTTGTCGAACGCGGCTCGTCCCTCGGCGGCGAGCTTGCGCTCCGCCCATGCGAGCGTACTGGGGGTGATGTCCCTGCCCGAGGCGAGGACCAGGTCCTCCGGTGAGGTCTCCGCCGGAAGGGCGTGCAGCAGTTCATCCGGCGTGGCACGGTCATCGGAGGGCCGACGGGACGCATCAGGCTGTGACGTCGACATGGTGTCTCCTATGCGAGTCGATCCGCGGTGGTGGCACCCGCGGTCGTCCCGGGGGCGGGGCACCACCTCTTCCCTCACCTTTCATCGAGATGACGCCGCGCGCATCCCGAGAGACGCACGACCACCTGCGACGCAACCGCGAACCCGGCCGTCGGGCACGGTGAGTTGCGAGACGTGACGTAGTGCGACCCGGCGCGTCCCGGAGCCGGGGGCGGCAGCAGGGACCGGAAGGCCCGCGCCGCTCGGCGCGGTGACAGGCGCGCCCGTGCGGTCGGTGCGGACTCCGGCCGAATTTCGTACGGCGTACCGTGGACCTCATGGACTTGGACGCCCTCGATCGCGCGTTGCTGCGGGAGTTGCAGAACGACGCCCGCCGGACCAACCGGGACCTGGCCGCAAGGACGGGCGTGTCCCCGTCCACCTCGCTGGAGCGGGTGCGACTGCTGCGGGAACGCGGAGTGATCACGGGGTACCACGCGGCCGTGGACCTGGAGGCGGTGGGCCGCCCGGTGCAGGCCCTCATCTCCGTACGCATCCGGCCGCCGGCCCGTCCCGTCATCGAGGGGTTCCGCGAGTGGGCCGCCCAACTCCCTGAGGTCATCGGCCTGTTCGTCACCTCGGGCGCGCACGACTTCCTCATCCACATCGCCGTGCCGGACGTCAACGGCGTCTACGCCTTCGTGATCGACCGTCTGACCGAACGGCGCGAGGTCGCCGACGTGCAGACGACCATGGCCTACGAGCACGTCCGGACCCGTCGTGTCGAGCCTGCCGCCGATCGCCCACGGGACCGGGAAAGGGGCCGGTGAGGACGCGGGGCATCGCTCCCGCACATCCTGTGCCGGGTGCTGCGGATCGCCGCATGAAGTACGCCGTCGACGCCCGGTGCACCGCCCTGGCGGCCGAAAATTCGGAGCTCCTGTCCTCCTGGCGCTCATCTGCCTAGGCTCACGCTGCCCGACCGCAGAAACGCTCAGGAGACAGCTCCCATGGCCGACGACAGCACGATCAGCACCCCCATCGGTTTCGCCCCCCACGAGGTGGACCCGACCGTCTCGACCCGCGCCGCCCGGCTGAAGTGGGTCGTCGTCGTGGACCGGGAGCTGCCGCCGGGACGCGCGGTGAACGCGGCGATCTGCACGGCGGCGGCGACGCAGTCCGCGGTCACGGGCCTGCTCGGCGACGAGGGCACCGACGCCGACGGCAGCGTCCACCCGGGGCTGCCCTGGGCGGGGTGCTCGGTGCTCGCCGCGGACGCCGAGGCGCTGCGCGCCATCCGCACCAAGGCGGCCTCGTACGCCGACACCTTCGTTGCCGACATGCCGGCCCTCGCCCAGGAGACGCTCGTGTACGCCGACTACCGGGCCGCCCTGGGCAAGACCGAGGCCGACGACCTCCGCTACTGCGCCGTGAGCATCGTCGGACCGCGCAACCGCGTCAACAAGATCGTGGGAAAGCTCCCGTTGCTGCCGTGACGCATGGCCGCCCTCAGGCACCGGCGAGCGCCCGGCAGCCGCCGTCACCCCGTGCGGGACCCCTGGGGCGCCTGGCTCCCCGGGCGGGTTTCCTGGCTTTTGGGGCGGGGCTTGACGATGTCGAGCACGGACATCATGCCCCCGTCCTCGTGGTTCAGGATGTGACAGTGCAGCACGGTCCTGCCGGTGAAGTCGGTGAAGTGGACGCGCAGGACGACGACCCCGCGCGGGGGCACGTTTACGGTGTCGTACCAGCCGTGGGTGGGCGGCTGTGCCTTCCCGTTGGTGCTCATCAGCTGGATGTCGTTGGTGTGGACGTGGAAGGTGTGGGCCTCGTCCGCCTCGTTGCGGACCGTCCACTCCTCCACCGTGCCCAGGTCCGAGGTGAAGTCGGTCCGGTGGGGATCGAAGGCCCGGCCGTTGATGAAGAACTTCGTCCCCGCCTTGTTCTCCGTGTAGACGAAGGTCTTGCGGGCCGCGATCGGCGCCCTGGTCAGGTCCTCGTGGGGGGCGAAGTCGGTCGGGAGGGTGGCCGGCGCCATGGGCGTGCCGCTGGTGACGACGGTCGCGAGGTCGGCCTGGGGGAACTTGTTCCCGGCCGGGCCGCTGTCGAAGGGCAGGGTCTCCAGCCGGGCGGTGCCGGCACTGCCGCCTTGGACGAGGACGTCGAAGCGGGCGCCCGCCGGGATGAGCAGTGTGTCCTCGGCGTGGACCTTGCGCACGGGGATGCCGTCCTGGGCGATCACATGGAAGCGGGCGCCCGAAAGGTGGAGCCGGTAGTAGATGTTGGCGCCGATGTTGGCCAGTCGCCACAGCTGGATCTCGCCCGGCCGGAGCGTGATGACAGGGGTCTGCTGCCCGTTGACGGTGCGCTGGGTCGGCGCGCCGATGCTCAGAGGACGAGTCTTGATCGAGTCGCCCTGCACCTGGAAGTCCTTGAGCGCGATCGTGTGCTCGGTGATGCCGCGCAGCGACGCCGGCAGATACTGCTGAAGGCCGTCGACGATGAGGACGCCCGACTCGCCACCGGCGACCTGCGGGGCGGAGAACATGTCGGCGTGTGAGTGGTACCAGTAGGTGCCGATCGGGTGGTTGCGCGGGAGCTGGTACGAGTAGTGGTACGACTTCTTGTACTTGATGGCGATGAAGATGTCGTCCGAGGGGGAGCGCGGCGAGACATGAAGCCCGTGCGTGTGCAGATTGGTGTCCTCGTCGATGTTGTTGGTCATCGTGAGGTCGATACGGTCGCCGGGCCGTACCCGCAGGGTCGGCGGCATATACGCCCCGTTGTACGTGGTGGCGTACAGCCGGCGGTTGCCGACCCGGACCTTGCGCCGCTCCACGACGATGCGGACCTTCAGCACGCCGTCGTGGCTCACCAGCTCCGGAGGGTCCTGCAACCGGGGGCCGAGGCCCGCGGCCGCGGGGCCGTCCTCCGCCGCGGGCTCGTGCGGTCCGTCGGTCAGCCCCTTCGGGGCCCCGCTTGTGCAGCCCGCCAGCCAGGCGGAGGCGAGGGCCAGGCCGACCACCGATCGGATCAGCGGAGAACGAGTAATGGGCCCGAACACATCTCTCCCCAGATAAGCCGTGCGGCCGCGCGAGTGACGCCCGGCCGGAGGTGGCGACGGAATGTCGACGGTCCGTCAGCGGGAGCGTAGGCAAGAGAACGTCCCCCTCCGCACCGCCGACGCGCGGACGGGGGCGGCATGCACTCAAACAGCAGCAGGTCGTGCTCCGGGCGGTGAAGCGGCAGGGCGGGCGCACGGGGTCCACCGAGGCGGACTCGCGCGTCAGGACACGGGCCCGCTCAGCTGCTGACGGGCTGCAGAGGAGGACCGTCTGCGGTGCCTCCGCAGTGAAGGCGTCTGGAAGACTCGTTCGTATGCAGCCGCTTCCCGTGAACCCCGACAGTGTGAACGAACCCTTGACCCTCCTCGACGACCAAGGGACGAGCTGGGTTCTTCACCGCAAGCGGCTGGACCTGCGCGTCGTCCGCCGACTCGTCGAAGACGTCACCACGCCTGTGGTCTGGGGGGACATGGGCGGTACGAGCCCCAGGCTTACGACGGACACCGAACGTCCCATGCTCTGGGACCGGATCAAAGACGAGTACAAGGGCCCCGGCGGAACGTCGCCGACCGGCCGATACCTGGCTCACGAGTTCCGCACCGAGCCGGGACGCCGCATGCTCTACGTCGAAGACAACTGCTGAAATCCGCACGCGGGGATCAAGCCAGAACCCGTCCTCGCGAACAGACCCATGTGACAACAGAATTAGGAAGCCAGGCGACCGTACACGGGGCGGCCGGCGGCGGGGTGTGTGCCACCCCGAGGGCGGCCGAGGTCCGGCCGGGTCACGGCCGTACCCGGGTCACCGGCTCAGCGCCGCCCGTGCCGCCGCGAGAGCCTGCTCGCCGTAGCCACGGCCGAACAGCGCCGTGTGGACCAGCAGCGGGAACAGCTGGTGCAGCGGGACGCGGTCCGCCCAGCCGTCGGCCAGAGGTGCCGCCTCCTGGTAGCCGTCCAGGACCGCGTCGAGACGGGGGCACCCGAAGAGGCTGAGCATCGCCAGGTCGGTCTCCCGGTGGCCGCCGTGCGCGGCCGGGTCGATGAGCCAGACCTGTCCGTCGGCGCCCCACAGCACATTGCCGTTCCACAGGTCGCCGTGCAGCCGGGCGGGCGGCTGCGCGGGACCGGCCAGTTCGGGCAGCCGCTCGCAGACGTCTTCGACCACCGCCGCCTCGGCGGGGCGCAGGGTGCCGTCGTCGACGGCAGCCCGCAGATAGGGGAGCACCCGGTGCTCCGCGTACCAGTCCGGCCAGTCGGTGCACGGGACATTGCGCAGGGGCGCCCGACCGATGGACGCGTCCTCCGGGCCGCCGGGCGGCGGCGCGCCGAAGGCGGGCGCCCCGGCGGCGTGCAGTGCGGCGAGGTCGCGGCCGAAGCGGACCGCCGCGCCGGCGTTCGGCCGGCCGGGCGGGACACGGTCGATCACCAGCCGGTGGCGGTCGTGGCCGCGCACAGCGGGAACACGGACCGTACCGGCGTCCGCGAGCCAGCGCAGCCCCGCCGCCTCGGCCCGCAGCGCGCCGGGGGCGTCGCCGCGCTTGACCATCACGACCAGGCCCCCGCCGAGAGTGACCTCGGTGAGCGACCCGGACACCGCGCGTTCACCCGTCACCGGGCGCCCGGTGAAACGGGCGGCGGCGGCACCCTCCGTGGTCAGCACGCCTCGCCTCCCTCAGCGATGCCCGGTGGTCAGCGCGCTCGCCTCTCTCGGCGATGCCCCTCGGTCCCGGACGCTACCGTACGCCCCGGCCCGCGCGCCGGTTCCGACCGCAAGGTGACCGGCGCCCCCGGGCGGAACCGGGACGGAAGAGGGGAGTGGGCACGGACGAGCGGGGAACTCGTCAGCAGTGTGCGAGAGAGGGTTCTGCTGACCGGGTGGTTCAGCTTCCTGGACGGTGAGGCCACCGCAGGGGACGTACTGGCCCTGCGGCGGGTGGAGGATGTGCTGCGCCAGGAGGGCATCGACTACGACGTGGCCTGGAGCGCGGGCTTCAGGCCTTCGGCGCTGCACCTGGACGATGTGCGGCCGCTCGCGTACACCCATCTGGTCTTCGTCTGCGGCCCGTTGCACGGATCCCAAGTGAAGGAGCTGCACCGGCGGTTCGCGCACTGCGTACGGATCGCCGTCGGGACCTCCGTGCTCGACGTCCAGGACCCGGCGGTCACCGGGTTCCACCGGGTGCTGCCGAGGGACGCCCCGGCCGCCGAGCCGGAGCCCGACCTCGCCGCCCACGCCCCCGCCGAACCCGCGACGCCCGTCGTCGGGGTGATCCTCACGCACGGGCAGCACGAATACGGGGCGAGGCGACGGCACGGTGAAGCCGCCGAGGAGCTCACGCGGTGGCTGAAGGAGAAGGACTGCGCCCGCCTAGAGCTGGAGACCCGGCTCGACAGCCGCGACTGGCGGCTGTGCGCCACCCCCGGCCAGGTGCAGTCCGTGCTGGCGCGGATGGATCTCGTGGTCACCGATCGGCTGCACGGACTGGTGCTCGCCCTGCGCGGCGGGGTGCCCGCCCTGGCCGTGGACCCGGTGGCGGGCGGCGCGAAGCTCACCGCCCAGGCCGACGCCTGCGGCTGGCCCGCTCTGGTGCCGGTCGACCGTCTCAGTACCCGGCGGCTGGATCACTGGTGGCAGTGGTGCCTGACCTCCGGCCGGGTGGCGGCCCGGCAGGTGCGCCGTGAATTCCTGGAGGAACCGGATGCGGACAGCGCCGCCGGGCTGGTCGCGGCCCTGTCCGAGCCGCTGGAGACGGTCGGGACCGGAAGTCCCCCGGTGGACCGGGGGACGGCGCCGTCCCCCGGCCGGACCCGCTGACGCGGTCCGGCGCAGTGCTGCCCGATGCGGCCGCTGCCCGGAGCCGGCGCGGCGGCGCCGTGGCCCGGTGAACGGCCCATGTGGCGCAGGCGCATCACCCGGCGGAGCATGAGAGGGGACCGGTGGGGCACTCGAGCCGCTGTCGTCACGGCAGCGGCGGCCGGGCGGTCCCACGCGGGACCCTCGGCGTCCTTCGGGGAGCCCGGCGGGGCACCGGGTCCGGCGCCGTGTGCAGGCATCCTCATGGTCGGAAGGAAGAACGCAACGCATGACGCCGACGACGTTCTCCGCGACATCCAGGACCCGGCCCGACTGGGGCCGTACCCGGGTGACCGGAGAACAGGTCCACGGCGACCCGCGGGCCCTCGCCGACGCGAGGCCAGGCAGCTGTGGTCCAGTGGGGGAGCGGTCGCGGTGACGGGACTGGTCGCGGTGTCCGAGGCCTTGGGCGGCGTCCTCCCGGACGGTCCGGCCGTCGGCGCCATGCTGATGGCCGGGGAGCCGCAGGGCGGGGCCACCGGTGACCGCCGCCGCACCACTCCGGTGACGCACTCCGCCCTCCCGGAGGAGCCCCTGCCCGGCCCCGGCGACTGCGGCACTCCCACACCCGGCGGACGTTCCTGCCGGGTCACCGTGGCGATGATCACCCGCAATCGCTACCGGAGCGTACTGCGCACCCTGGACCGGCTGGCCGACCTGCCCGACCGGCCCCCGGTGATCGTCGTGGACAACGGCTCCTCCGAGGTGACGGTGGCCGCGGTGCGCGCCCATCCGCTGGGCCCTCGCGTCCTGGCTCTCGGACGGAACCTGGGCGCTGTCGGGCGCAACCTCGCGGTGCAACACGCCACCACCCCGTACGTCGCCTTCAGCGACGACGACTCCTGGTGGGCCCCGGGTGCCCTGGAGACCGCCGCGGACCTCTTCGACGCGTACCCGAGGCTGGGCCTGCTCGCGGCGCGCACCCTCGTCGGCCCGGACGGTGCCGAGGACCCGCTGAACGCCGTACTCGCGAACTCGCCGCTGCCACCCGCAGCAGACCTGCCCGGCCGCCCCGTGCTGGGCTTCCTCGCCTGCGCGGCGGTGGTGCGCCGCGGTGCCTTCCTGGACGCCGGCGGCTATCACCGGGTGCTGTTCTTCGGCGGCGAGGAGACACTGCTCGCCTACGACCTGGCGGCCCGTGGCTGGGGGGTCACCCATGTGCCCTCGGTGACGGCCCATCACCACCCCGAGCCCGGTGGGCGGCCCGGCCGCTCGGCGGTCCAGCGACGCAACGCGTTGCTCACCGCGTGGATGCGGCGGCCCCTCACGCTGGCCCTGCGCCGCACCGCCGCCCTGGCCGCGGCGGCGGCCCGGGGCGAGCGCGACGCCGGGGCGGCCCTGCGCGGTGCGCTCGCGCGGCTTCCCGCTGCCGTCAAGCACCGCGAAGCGCTGCCCGAACGCGTGGAGCACGCGGCCCGTCTGCTTGACCGGGCGGCACCATGACCGCCGACGACAACGGCGAGCGAGGAGGAGCGGAGCGCACATGACCGACGACGCCACCCACCGACGCGCCACGCCTGCCCACGAGGACCGCGCGCGGACCGGCCGTGCGCGGGGAGCCCGGACCGGTCCCGGCGACGGACGCGCGGATCCCCGCACGACCGTCGTGGTGATCACCCGCGACCGCTGCCCCGAACTGCTGCGTACCCTGCGCACCCTCCGGGAGCTCCCGGAGCGCCCCGACGTCATCGTGACGGACAACGGGTCGGGCGACGGCACCCCGGAGGCCGTCACCCGGCAGTTTCCCGAGGTGCGGCTGCTACGGCCCGGACGGAACCTGGGGGCCGTCGGCCGCAACCTCGCGGTGCGGTACGTGCGGACGCCCTATGTGGCGTTCTGCGACGACGACACCTGGTGGGAGCCCGGCTCGTTGGGGCGGGCGGCGGACCTCCTCGACGCCCACCCGGGCCTCGCCGCCGTGACGGCTCGTATCGTGGTCGAGCCGTCGGGGGAGGAGGACCCCGTCGTCGCGGAACTCCGTGGCTCCCCCCTCACCGGTCCCGACTGGCTGCCCGGCCCCGCCCTGGGATCGTTCCTCGCCGCCGCGACGGTGATGCGCACCAGCGCCTTCCGGTCCGTCGGGGGCTTCCATCCCGGGCTGTGGCTGGGCGGCGAGGAGGAACTCCTCGCGACCGACCTCCTCCGCCGGGGTCACTGGCTGAGCTACGTACCCGAACTGACCATCCATCACGCGGCGTCCCCGGTCCGGGACAGCACCGAACGACGCGTCCTCGGCCTGCGCAACACGCTCTGGTTCACATGGCTGCGCCGTCCCTGGCCGTCCGCGGCGCGCCGTACCTGGTATCTGGCACGCACCGTGCCCCGGGACCGCGCGTCGGTACGCGCGTTCGGACGAGCGCTGGCGGGGCTTCCCTGGGTGCTCCGGCAGCGTGATCCGGTGCCGGCCGAGCTCGAGGCCCGGCTGGTGGCCCTGGAGCGGGCGCGGCGCCACTCCCCGGCCCGCAGGTACGTCGGCTGACGACCCGTCGACGGTCTGTCCGGGGCGGGATGGGGGCGGAGACGTGCCGAGCGGCGCGACGGCCGGGGAACCGCTCCCCGGCCGCCGCTTCTTCCCGCACCCTCGGGTCACTCGTTCTGGAAGACGGCCTTGCTCACTTCGGCCGGATTCTGGAACTTCTTCTTGCCGAGGTGTGAGATGCGCTCGGTGATCTCCTTGGGCGCATGGTTGTTCTGCGCGACCTTCGTCAGTTGCTGTGTGTCGGCCGGGTACTCCGCGCCCGACAGTGCTTTTTGAAGGTCGGTGGGGCTGACATCCGCCATGGCTCCTCCAGGGCGGTGAGATGGGTCGGTGTTCCGGTTGAGTCGGCGCCGCAGAAGCGCCGGGGGGCGAGTACCCGCCCCCCGGCGGGACGATGCGGAATGGGTCAGTCCTTCTTTCCGCGGCCGGTGAGCGCGTCGCGGACCCGGTCGACGAGGCCGGCGCCGGGCGCGAGCAGCTTGTTGGCCGGAGGAGTGTCGGGCGCGGACGGGTGCGGGCGGGTCGGAGCCGTCTTCTTGGCCCGCCGGACCTTCTCCCCCAGATCGTCCAGCGCCTCCGCGGAAGCCACCTGCTGGAGCTTGGGGAAGAGGTTCTCCTCCTCGTCGGCCACATGCGCCCGGATCTCGGTCATGAGCATGCCGATGAGACGGTCGAATTCGGGATCGTCGGCCTCCTGGCCCTCCAGGTCCTTCATGATCCGCTCGGCCCTGGAGTGGTCCTCGATCTCCTTGTCGGCGATGGCGTCCCCGTCGGTCAGGTACTTGCGCACGGCCGGGTAGAGATAGGCCTCCTCCGCCACCGAGTGGCGCACCAGCTCCATGGTGACCTGGTCCGCGTAGACCTTGCGGTCCTTGTCCCCGGGCGGCAGAGCCTCGATGCGACCGAAGAGCTCCTCCACCTCCCGGTGGTCCGTCACCAGCTCGTTGATGACGTTTCCTCCGTGTCCCATGTTCTGCACCTCCGCTGCGATACGACGGCCCTACGACGGGGCCCGGACGCCGGGTGCCCCGGCCGGCGTCCGCCTAACGGATCCTCTCGTCAAGGCCCCCGTACGGCCGATGCCCGGGGCCCGAGGTGTGGTGCGGCCCCGCAGGCTCAGGAGTCACGCCGGTCCTCCGCGCGCGCGGCGGCGGGACGGCGCTGGAAGAGGCCGTACAGCCACAGCAGTGACGGGATCAGCAGCACCGCGCCGACCGCGAGTGCAGCGAGGCTGGTGCCGAGCACGGAGGGCTCGGAGGCGCTGGCGCCGACGGTGACCGACGGGGGCAGCATGAACGGGTACTGGGCGGCTCCCCAGCTCCACAGAACGGCGGCGACGGCAGTCGCCGCCGTGACCCGCACGTAGGTCACCTCGGCACGCAGCAGCAGCCCCAGACTCACCGCGCCCAGCACGGCGGACACCAGGACCAGGGGCAGCGCCCGGTGGGTGAGACCGTGGAACAGCTGCGGGGCGTCCGCGTGCAGGACCGCGATGCCGGCCAGCGCCACGACCCCGGTCACCACCCCCGTGATCAGGGCCCGGTGCCGGAAATAGGCCGACAGCCGCGCGTCGCCGGACCGGGCGGCGTCCCCGCTCAGATACACGGCCGCAAGATAGGCGCAGGTGAGGACCGCCAGTACGCCACCGAGCGCGGACGTCGGATTGAGCCAGCTGGTGATCAGGTTCCCCTTCGCCAGGCCCGGTGGTACACGCCCGGAGGCCACGGCTCCGGCGACCGAGCCGAGGAAGTAGGGCGTGACGACCGAGGAGAGCGCGAAGCAGCCGCCGAACAGCCGCTGCTGCCACACCTCCGTGCTGGCCTTGCGGAAGGCGAACGCGGCGCCGCGCGCGATGATCCCGATGGCGGTCAGGGTCAGCGGGATGTACAGCGTGGACATCACGGCGGCGAACACCGGGGAGAAGCCCGTCCACAGCAGGACCACGACGAAGATCAGCCATACGTGGTTGGCCTCCCAGACCGGGCCGATGCTGTGCTCGATGAGGCGACGCGGCGCTCTGCCGCGCGCGATCCCGCCGGCGAGAAGATCCCACAGGCCCGCCCCGAAGTCGGCACCGGCGAAGAGGGCGTAGCAGGTCAGGCCGACCCACATGACGGCCAGCGTCGTGTCGGCGAGCATCAGCGTCCTCCTGTCTCGGTGCGGGCGGATCCGGGGGTGCGGGTGGATCCGGCGGTGTGGAGGGACCCGATGGGTGACCGGTCGGACGACTCAGACAACGGGGTACTCCTCCACGTCGCTCTCCTGGGGCGCGACAGGGACGGGCCGGTCCCGCGTCAGACGGCGCAGCACGTACACCGTGCCGACGGTCATCAGCACATAGACGGCGACCACCAGCCACAGCCCGGCCATCAGTCCCGGGGCGACGTTCACGGCGTCGTGAACGCGCAGCAGGCCCCACACCACCCACGGCTGCCGCCCCTCCTCGGTCACCGTCCAGCCACACTCGAGGGCCACGACCGCCGCGGGACCGGTAAGGGCCCCCAGCGCCAGGAACACCCGCAGCGGGCGGCCCGCGCCCACCAGCCAGGGACCGCGACGGCGCCTGTGGCGCAGCGCGAGCAGGAGCAGCCACAGACCGACCACGAGCAGGAACATGCCGCAGCCGACCATCAGGTCGAAGGCGAGGTGAACCCCCGTGACCGGGGGCCGGTCGGCGGGCGGCACCTGCTCGAGTCCCTTCACCACCGTGTCCGGGCTGAAGCCGACAAGCAGGGACAGCCCGTTGGGAATCTCCAGCCCGTACTGCAGGCCGTCCGGGCCGGCGATGCCGCCCAGAGTCAGCGGAACGTGGCTCCCGGTGCGGTAGACCCCCTCCATCGCGGCGAGCTTCACCGGCTGGTACTGGGCCACGAAGCGGGCGGCCCAGTCGCCGACGATCAGCTGGGCGGGAGTGACGAGCGCGCCCAGGGCCAGGGGAACGGTGAAACCCACGCGGTGGTAGCGGTCCCGGCGGCCACGCAGCAGCGCGACCGCGTACACGCTGCACGTCAGGAAGGACGCCACCATCAGGGCCGCGAGGATCATGTGCGTGGTCTGCGGCGGAGTCGCCGGGTTGAACATGGCCGCCCACGGGTCGACCTGGACGACCTTGCCGTCGCGCAGGGTGAAGCCGCGGGGCTGGTTCATCCAGGCGTTGGCGGACACGACGAAGAAGGCCGACGCCACTCCGGCGACGACGATCGGCACTCCCGTGAGCAGATGCAGGCGGTGCGGCAGCCGGTCCCATGCGTACAGGTAGATGCCCAGGAAGATCGCCTCGATGAAGAAGGCGATGCCTTCCATGGCGAACGGCAGCCCGACGACCTGACCGTAGATACCCATCAGACCCGGCCACAGCAGGCCGAGCTCGAAGCTGAGGATCGTGCCCGAGACCGCGCCGACCGCGAAGAGCACCCCCATGGCCCGGGCCCACCGCCGCGCCAGCAGCTGGTACGAGGGGTCCTGGGTACGTCCGCCCCACCACTCCATCAGCAGGGTCAGCAGGGGCAGTCCGACGCCGAGACAGGCCAGCACGATGTGCCAGGCCAGGGAGAAGCCCATCTGGGCCCGTGCGGCGTCCAGGTTGCCCGGGCTGACGGCGGCGGCGCTCAGTGCTCGCGGCAGCACGGTGACCGGTTCCATCGGACACTTCCTCTCTCCCGCGCGGCGCCACCGACGGCCGCCCTGACACCGTTGCCCGTCGCGCGGTCCGAAGCGGGCGCGCCGCGCGTGACCTGTCGGTTTTCCCCGCAAACGGAGCATCGCCGAAGGCGGCCGGCCCGCCGCAGCCCATGGCGCACGGCGAACGAAAGCGGCCCGGGGGCGGATGGGGCGCAGGTGGCGCGGGTACTCGACGGGCCCGCATCCACCCACGGACACGCCGTGGAGAAAGGGGTGAGGCGGGATGGGCGATGTACGGAGCGTCGGCGCGGACGCCGCGCGCCAGGCCGGCCGGATCCGGACGGACCTGCTGGGCATCTATCTCAACGACCATCTGGCGGGCTCCACCGTCGGGTCCCGCCGTGCCGCGTACCTGGCCAGGTCGCTGCGCGGCTCCCCGCTCGGTGCGCCTCTGCAACCGATCGCGGCCGAGATCGCGGAGGACCGCGAGGCCCTGCTCCGGCTGATGAGGAGGCTCGGGGTTCCGGCGCGCCGCTACAAAACCTGGGCGGCGGGTGCGCTCGAGCTGGCGGGGCGTCTGAAGCCCAACGGCCGTCTCGTCGGCCGCTCACCGCTCACCACGCTGGTCGAGCTGGAGCTGCTCCGGCTCGGGGTGGAGGGCAAGGCCGCCGGATGGCGGACGCTGCGCCTGGTCGCGGACAGTGACGCACGCCTGGACCCCGAGCAGCTCGACCAACTGATCGAACGAGCCGTGAGACAGCTGCGGACGCTGGAGGATCTGCGCCTGCGGCAGTCGCGGGAGACATTCCTGGCCGGCTGACCACGTCCCGGGCTGACCACGTCCCGGGCTGACCACGTCCCGGGCTGACCACGTTCCGGAGGAGGCACCGATGAGCGAGAGCACACCTTCCCAGGCGGAGGGCGAGCGGTTCCCGGACGAGATGGGCGAAGCCGACCAGCCCCCGCGCACCACGCCTTCGCAGGCCGAGGGCGAGGCGGACGAGGCCGGTCAGGAGGACGTCGGTACCGCCGCGGACGATGCCGGGGGCTGAGAGGGCCACCACCGGTGTTCCCGATGTTTCCGCTGTTCCCGATGTCTCCGGGGTTCCAGCGGCGGGTCCCGGGTACTCGCCCTCGCGCAGGACAAGGAAGGCACACGTGAGGAAATGCCGCGATGACTGTTCCCGAGGAGAACCGGCCGAAGACGGACACAACCGACGAGGTGGTCTCGAAGCGGGGGGACGACCAGGACGAGAAGTCCCGCACCACCCCTGGGCCCTCGGGCCGCACCATCCGTGAGGCCATGGACGAGGCGGGAATCAAGCGAGAGGACTTCGAGGACCGGTAGGGAGACCCCTCATGGCACACACCAGCGTCCCGGAGGTGCTGGACGCGATCAAGGACGTCGACTTCCCGGCCGGCAAGGACGAGCTGCTGACGGCAGCCCGCTCGGCAGGCGCCTCCGACGAGGTGATCAAGGCACTGCGCGGCATTCCGCCCGAGCAGTACACCAGCCGGGAGGACGTGGCACGGTCGGTCCGGGTGGACCCGGACTCCGACCTCGGACACACCGCCGGCCAGCGGGCCGAGCAGGCACGCGAGGGCGGCAAGCCAGGGCTCTCGCAGCACCTGCGTGACACCCCCAAGCCACCGATCCAGGAGGAACTGGAGGGCTGACCCACGGCGGTCGGCCGCCCCTTGTGAGCAAGTGCACAAGCAGTGGCAAGTCCCCGACACTGTCGGGGACTTGCCACTCTTCGTGCGCCCCGGCCGAGACCACTCGGTGGACGACTCGGTGGTCCGTTCCCCACGATGAACAGGTCGTATTCGGCGGGGCCTCCGCGAGGGGCGCAGAGCCGAGTACGGCACACCGCAAGATCTGGTGGAGCGACCGCGCAGCGCAGCCCGGTTTCCCGAGCTCTCGCCGATTCCTTCTCTGTAAGTCCCCCGGGACCGTAACCGAGTCGTCACTGTGCCTTCTTCCCCTGCCGTTTCCATACCCCGCCCTGCCTCCCTTCCGCCGTCTTCCGTCCCGGAGTCCGCTCCCGTACCGCCGCCGACCGAGTCCGCCTCGCCGTGGCGTTCCCTGCGGTACCGCAGCATGCGCTGGTGGTCCCTCGCGAACTTCGTGTCCAACTCCGGCACGTGGATGCAGCTCACCGTGCAGAACCTGCTGGTGCTGAAGATCACCGGCTCCGCCGCCGCCACGGGACTGTCCATCTCCGTGCAGGCCGCTCCCGCCCTGCTGGTGAGCCTTCTGGGCGGTGCCGCCGTCGACCGTCTGCCCCGGAAGCTCACGGCCGCGGTCAGCCAGGCGCTGCTCGGAGTCGTCGCCTTCGTGACGGCCCTGCTGGTCGCCTTCGGGCGGCTCGACCTTCCGGTGCTGCTGGCGCTGGCCGCCGTCACCGGTCTCGTCGCCACCGTCGACGCTCCCGCGTGCGCCCTGCTGGGCAACGACCTCGTCCGGGCCGAGGACGTCCCCTCCGCCATCGGGGTGGGCTCACTCGTGCACAGTGCGGGCCGGCTGGCCGGCACCGCGCTCGCCGGTGTGGCGGTCGGGTTCTTCGGCACGGCCGCCGCCTATGCCGCCAACGGGGTGTCCTTCCTGTTCGTGGCGTCGGTCATCCCGTTCCTCCGTCCGGCCCCCGGTGCCGGACCACGCGAGAAGCCGGGCGCACCCGCGATCCCCGCGCAGCGCAGCACCCGGGCCCCCGCCGAGGACATGACCGTCCGCGAGGGACTGGCCTTCTTCGTGCGCCGGCCCCGGCTCGTCGCCCTCGCCGGTATCACCGGTCTCAGCGCGGTCTTCGGACGGAACTACGGCCTGACCCTCGCCGTGCTCGTGACCGGGCCGCTCGCCGGTGGTGCCGGAGCGTTCGGCACGGTGTCCACCGTCCTCGCCGTCGGAGGCATCATCGGCGCGGTCCTCGGCGCCCGGCTGCGCCGGCCGTCCGTGCGCCTCGTGTGCACCCTGGCCGCCGTCGGCGGTCTGCTCCAGGCCGTTGCCGGGGTGTCGCCGTCGCTCGCCGTCCTGCTGGTGCTGGTCCTGCCCATGGCCGTGGTGGAGACCGTCTCCGACACCGCCGGGACGACCGTGCTTCAGACCGACCCGCCCGCCCATCTGCGCGGACGTGTGCTCGGCGTATGGGGCACCATCCGCACGGCCTGGGGCCTGGCCGGCCCGCCCGCCCTCGGCCTTCTGATGCAGCTGGCCGGAGCGCGCGGCGCCCTCGTGGCCGGCGGGCTGATCATCGCCGGTTCCGTCGCAGCGGGCTTCGCGCTGCGGGGCCGCCGAAGCGCACGGCCGGTGCTCCTGCGCACCGGGCCGCGCGACGCCGTCCCGGCGCGGCCGGCACTGAGCCAGGCCGCCTGACGGGACTGGGCCAGACCGCCTGACCGGGATGGACCGGGGCGGCTGCCGTCCGCCCCGGCCGCCGAGGCGCGGCGTCGGCCCCCCGCCCCTTCCGGCCCCGGCACGGGCTGGGACCGCGGGACTCGGAGCGGTGCGGCGAGTGCTGTCAGCCGGGGGTGCGCAGGCCCGGTGTGAGGGCGGCGCCCGAGCCGGACGCGGACTCCTCGCGCCGGGTGCCCGCGACCGGTCCCCGCTGAGGCTCCAGCAGCCCGCGGACCGCCTCGACGACCTCGCCGACCGTGATCCTCAGCAGCCGGTGGTCCGGCACCCGCCCGTGCGCGTCCCCCGGGCGGGGCGAGTCGTCGCCCGCGGGATGCCACAGCACCCGGTGCCGGGCGTCCGCCGGAGGCCCCCACAGCCGAGGGGCGACCGGGCCGAACAGCACCACCGACGCGGTGCCGAGCGCCGTGGCCAGATGAGCGAGTCCGGTGTCCCCGACCAGCACACAGCGGGCCCCCGCGACGAGCGCGGCCAGCCGGTCGAACGGCACGTCGCCCGCGCCGCCCAGCACCGCGGCCGATGGCAGTCCGGCCTCCGCCGCCACGAACCGCGCGAGCTCACCCTCCCCGGCGCCCGCGGTCACGACCACCTCGTGGCCCCACCGGCGCACCTCCCTCGCCACGGCCGCGAACCGCTCCTTCGGCCAACACCGGGCGGCGGCGTCGGCGCCCGGGTGCACCACGACGGCGCCCGGCGCGGGGGAGGGGACCGCGGGCACCGGAATCCTCAGCTCTTCCGGGTCGGCCGGGATGCCGTACCAGCCCAGCAGCCGGCACCACCGTTCCCGTTCGTGCTCGTCCTCCCGCCACTCTGGACCGGGGACGCCGGGCGTCGCCGGATGCGCGTAGGCGAGGAGCCGCCCGGGCCGCAGCCGCTGGAGCAGCAGATGGCTCGGCGGTCCGTTCCCGTGCAGGTCCACGGCGAGGTCGGGGGGCGGCCCGGCCCACTCCAGGCCGGCGGGCACCGCCCGGCCGGCCGCCGACGCCGGCAGGAGCCGGTCCACCAGGCCGGTCGCGGCGGCCGCCTCGGACAGCCGCTCGGGTGCGGCGAGCACGATCTCGTGCCGGGGCAGATGCCGCCGGAGTGCCCGCAGCGCGGGCACCACGGTCAGCAGATCCCCGAGCCCGAGCGCGCGCAGCACCAGCGCCCGGGGCCGGACAGGTCGCGTCGGTGCTTCTTGCCGAGGCGTTGCGTCCACGGATGCCTCTCCGGATCTGCGGGCGGGTGGAAGTGAGGTCTCGGGCCGCTTCGGGCCTACGACGGCCCCGGGGAACCCGGGGGTACGGCCGCCTGCGCCGCGCGCAGTGCCAGACGGGTGGTGGAGCGACCGTCGAGATAGGGCAGTACGACCGCCTGCCCGCCCCAGGCCCGCAGGGCCTCGGCCTCGGGGAGCTCCTGTACCGAGTAGTCGCCGCCCTTGACCCATACATCGGGCCGCAGCCGCCCCAGCAGCGACTCGGGCGTGTCCTCCTCGAAGACGGCGACGGCGTCGACGCTGCCGAGCGCCTCCAGGACCCGGACACGGTCCGCCACCGGGTTGATCGGGCGCCCCGGGCCCTTGAGACGGGCGAGGGACGTGTCGGAGTTCAGGCAGACGATGAGGCAGTCGCCGATGCGTCGCGCGCTCTCGAGCAGGCCGACGTGCCCGGCGTGCAGCAGGTCGAAGCAGCCGCCGGTGGCCACGACCGTGCCTCCACGGGCGCGTACACGCTCCGCGAGAGCGAACGCGTCGGTCCGTGGCACGTCCACGGGCGGCGCGGGCGCCGTCCGCCACAGCGCCGGGTTCCCGGCACCGCCCGCCGCCACGAACGCGGCGGCCTCGGCGACGCCCAGCTGCACCGCCTCCTCCGGCAGCGCCCCGTCGGCCAGCGCGGCCGCCGTCGTAGCGGCGAAGCAGTCGCCCGCGCCGCACGGATCCCCCTGGGCCCGGTAGGGAGCCGGGACCAGCATCGGCGTGCCGGCGCCCGGCCTGGCCAGCAGGGCACCGCGGTCCCCCAGCGTCACCGCGACGCCGACCGCCTGCCAGCGCTCCGCGAGTTCCACCCCCCGCTCGGCGTAGGCCCGCAGCGATTCGCCCTCGCCCGGGCACAGGGCGCGTGCCTCGGCCGCGTTCGGCGTGACCAGCCGGGCTCCCGACACGGGCACTTCGCCCCTCGGGTGGGGATCCCACACCAGGGGCGTGCGGGCGGCCACGACCGTCAGATGCTCCCGGACCGCGCTCGCCGTGCGGCGCCCGTAGTCGGCGACGAGCACGGCATGGGCTCCCGCGAGCGCGTCCCGTACCGCGCCGTCCGGTTCGCCGGGCGTGCCGCCGCCCCGGTCGATCCGGACCAGGGGTCGACCACTCGCCAGCACCCGGGTCTTCACCGGCAGACTGCCCCTGAGGGGTATCTCCACCAGCCGGACCCGGCCGCGCAGCGCACGGCGTACGGCCTCACTGGCGGAGTCGTCGCCGAGCGCGCTGACCAGGATCACCTCCCGGCCGCCCCGGGCCGCCAGCGCGGCGGCCAGCCCCGCTCCGCCGGGATGGCGCCGGTCCTCGGTGACGTCGACCACGGGGGCGGGGGCCTCGGGGGACAGCCGGGTGGCGACGCCCTCGATGTCCTCGTCGAGCAGCACGTCCCCTACGACCACGAGCGGACCCGGCCCCTTCACGACGCCCTCCGGTGGGCTCCCACCGGGCGGGGCGCCGTCTGGTGCCCCGTGCTGCCCGCGGGCCCGGCGAGTGCCGCGTCGAAGCCCTCGCAGAGCAGATGCACGGCGACGAGGTGGGCCTCCTGGACGGTCGCGGTGGTCTCGGCG
Organism: Streptomyces sp. NPDC047079; assembly: GCF_040643755.1. NCBI lineage: Bacteria > Bacillati > Actinomycetota > Actinomycetes > Kitasatosporales > Streptomycetaceae > Streptomyces > Streptomyces sp. NPDC047079. Next base: position 250,476 of record NZ_JBEYUZ010000005.1, on the reverse strand, counting down.
TCGATGCACAGCGCCTCGTCCGCCGCCTCCGTCAGCGGATTCGGGCCCGGCCCGGTCAGTGCCCAGACGCGCAGCCCGCCCGACCGGCCCGCCATGGCCGCGGTGATCAGATTGGTGCTGCGGCCGGAGGTGGACAGGAGCACGAGTACATCCCCGGGCCGGCCGTGCGCCGTCACCTGACGTGCGTACACGTGGTCGAAGCCGTAGTCGTTGGCGATGGCGGTCACGCTGGAGGTCTCCGCGTGCAGGGAGATCGCCGAGAAGGCCGGCCGCTCCCTGCGGTACCGGCCCACGAGTTCGGCGGTCAGGTGCTGGGCCTGGGCGGCGCTGCCGCCGTTGCCCGCCGCCAGCAGCCGGCCGCCGGCGGGGAGGACGGCCGCGAGCCGCGCACCCCAGTCCGCGATCCGGTGCAGGTGGTCCCGGCGCAGCCGGACGAGCGCCCGCTCCAGTGACCGGCAGTGCAGATATGCGGCATCGAGTGCAGGGGATTCCGTGGGTTCCGTCATGTTGCTCGGGCGTACCGCGTCGCGGGCGACGGCGGCCGGACCCGCACCTCCTTCGGACGTCGGTGCTCCGCGGTCGGTCGGGAACGCTGTCGTGGGCCGGGCGCGCTGCCCCGGCCCGGGCGGGCGGGGAGCGTGTCAGACCACCCCCGTGACGGCGGGCTGGGCGTCCAGGACCGCGCAGTACGCCGCCTCGGTGGCCGCGGCGACGCGGCCCCAGCCGTACCTGCGCAGAACGCGGCGGCGGCCCGCCTCGCCGCACGCCTGACGGGTCCCGGGGTCGGCGAGCAGCTCGCCGACGGCCCGGGCGAGGGCGTCCGGGTCGCGGGGCGGCACCAGCCGCCCGGTGCTCGGGTCCGCGACGGTGTCCAGCTGGCCGCCCACCGCGCTGGCGACGACCGGCCTGCCGCAGGCCATCGCCTCCAGCGGCACGATGCCGAACGGTTCGTAGTCCGCTGGGCACACCACCACGTCGGCCCCCCGCAGCAGCGCGGGTACCTCGTGGCTGGGCACCCCGCCGATGAAGCGCACCCGGTCGGCGACCCCGGCGTCCGCGGCGATACGGCGCAGCCGGCGCACCTCCGGGTCGTCGTCGAGCCGGTCCGCCGGAGGCCCGCCGACGACGACGAGCTCGGTGCCGGGGAGCAGGGCGAGCGCGGCGATGGAGACCGCCGCGCCCTTGCGTGGAACCAGGCGGCCCAGCTGGAGCAGCCGATGCCGGGCGGTACCGGGCGCGGCGACCGGTCCGCGCGGGGTGAACAGTTCGGCGTCGACCCCGCACGGCACGATGCTGATCTTGCCGCTGGGGATGCCCATGCGGCCCAGTTCGACGGCCTCGTCCCGGCAGGTGGCGATGACGCGGTCGCAGCCGAGGCCGACCTCCGTCTCGAGGGCGATGCGCTTCGGGGGGCTGGTGTCCGCCAGCTGCTGATGCCGTCGCTTCACGGTTCCGAGGGCGTGATAGGTGTGCAGCAGCGGCAGCCCCAGCTCGCGCACGGCCCGCAGGGAGGCGATCCCGGACATCCAGAAGTGCGAGTGCACCACGTCGGGAGGGCTCACCCGCCAGGTCTTGGCGAGGTGACGTCCGAACTCCCCCATGTGGGGAAGGAGTTCGTCCTTGGGTATGGGCTCGGGGGGCCCCGCCGGAACATGGCGCACCTCGACCCCGTCGCGTAGCGCCACCCGGTCCGGCAGGTCGGGGTCGTCGCGGCGGGTGTAGACGGTCACCCGATGGCCCCGGTCGGCGAGCGCGCCGGCGAGATGGGCGACGTGGACGTTCTGTCCGCCGGCGTCGACCCCGCCGAGCGTGGCGAGCGGGCTCGCGTGTTCCGAGACGAGTGCCACGGAGAGGGAGCCGGGGCCCTCCGGGTCGAAGGTGCCGGCACCGAGGGGGCGGAGGGATGAGGTCATGAGCGGGCCTCCGTCATCACGCGCTCCCAGTCGGCGAGGAAACGCTTGAGCCCGTACCGGCCGAGGGCCGCCTGCCGGGCGCGGGCCCCGTCGGCGGCCGCGGCTTCCGGTTCGTGCAGATAGTGCCGGGCGGTGCGGGCCAGGACGTCGGGGCGGGTGGACAGGGTGCCGGCGCCGGGCGGAACCGCCTCGGCCACCTCCGTGGTGGCGAGCGCCACCACGGGCATGCCGAGGTGCATGGCCTCGAGCAGCGACAGACCGAGGGACGTCCAGCGCACCGGGTGCAGATAGAACCGGCGCTCGGCCATCGCCCGGTGCAGCTCCGCCTGCGGCAGATCGGCGCTGCGGCACCGCTCCTCGGTCAGGCCGAGGCGGGCGGCCAGGCCCTCGGTGGCCATGCCGAACACGTCCAGGGGAGCGGCCTCGGCGAGGGCGGGCAGCAGGTCCGTACCGGTGTGACGGCCGCGTCGCACCGGGTCGTTGACGACGACGGCCGCGCGGGCCAGGCGGCCGGTATACCGGTGACCCGGGTCGACGATGCCGTGTTCGATCACCTCGGTGCGGGTGTCGCCGGAGTCCCAGAACAGCCGGTTGAAGTGGGTGACATGAATGAGCGTCAGATCCGACCGGTCGGCGAACGGGTGCCGGGTGAGGGGGACGTCTCCGTCCGGCGCGTTGTGCTCGAGGTAGACGGCGGGCACGTCACGGCCGGGACGACGGCCGCCGAGCCAGCGCTCGGCCAGCTCCAGCTCGTGCGGCCGTTGCATCAGGACCAGGTCCACCTCGGTGTCCCGCAGTTCCTCCGGCGTCACCTCCCGTACCGAGGCGGGCCAGGAGAACGTACGGGCCCGCCCGAGCCCGTCCGGGTCGCGGCTCGGTGTCACAGGAACGAGGTAGGTGTGGGGGCCCTGGACGAACGCCGTCGTCCAGGAGCCGTGCACATGCCACAACAGGATGTTCATACGGTCGCTCCTCGTTCCGTTCCGGATCCGCCGCCCGGGCCGGGCAGGTCCCCCGGCTCAGGCGGCCCACCCGCGTCAGGATTCGCCCGGTTCTTCTTTCGTGTCGGGTTACGTGTGTCGTTTCGTGTCCGGCCCGTGGAGGGCACTCCGGCCGGCCGGTTCTCCAAGAGCGCGGCCACGGCGGCGAGCACCTCGGCGTCGCTCACCCCGTCGAGACACGGATGACCCGGTACGGGGCACCGGCGTGCCCTGCTGCCCGCGCACTCCGCCTGCTGGTCCCCGAGCAGCACATGGGGCACTCCGTACGGCCCCCACCGCTCGGCGGGTACGACCGGCGCGAACACCGAGACCACCGGGGTTCCCACCGCGGCGGCCAGATGCGCGGGGCCCGTGTTGCCGACCACCGCCGCGCGCGCCCCGGCCAGGACCCCCGCCAGATGCCGCAGATCCGTGGCACCGCCGAGATCCAGCCCGTGGTCGCCCGCCACCTTGGCGGTCAGGTCCCGCTCCCCGGGGCCTCCCGTGACCACCACCCGGTGGCCCTCGGCGGCGAGGGCGGCCGCGGCCCGCGCCGCGCGTTCGGGGCTCCATGCCCGGGCCGGCACCGCGGCACCGGGATGCACCACCACATACGGCTCGGCACCCGTGAGGTGCGTGGTGTCCGGCGGAGTCCTCACCCGCAACGCCCCGTCGTCGCCGGGCGGCAGCGCGAATCCGGCGTCCCGCGCCAGGTCCAGCGCCGCCAGGGCCTCGTGCCGGTTCGGCAGCCGGCGGTGGCGCAGATCCAGCAGGGCGCCCGCGTAGTCCTCGCTGTCGGCCGCCGTCCAGCCGACCCCGGCCAGCTTCAGCAGCAGCGCGATAGGCAGCGGGCTCTGGTGATACGAGACCAGCACCAAGGCCCGGTCGAAACGGCCGGCGGTCAGCGCCTCGAGCACCTGCCGCGTCGCCGTACGGGAGACCTGCGGAGGCTCGAGGCCCACCCACGGGGCGTCGTACTCGAGCACCTCGTCCACGCCGGGCAGCAGTTCGCCCGCCTGGACCCCCCGTGGCCCGCACAGCAGCGCGGTGTACGCGGATCCGGCCGCTACGGCACGCACGGCGGGCCCCGCCAGGAGTACGTCCCCGGCGCTGTCCAGGCGGACGACCAGGGTGCGGGGGAGCACACGGGGGGCGCTCATCGTGTCTCGCCCCCGATCGGGCCGAGACCGCCGACGCCGCCCTCGGGCTCGGTCTCGCTCCGGTCCCGGGTACGGCCCGGATCCCAGGCCTCGTTCGGGCCCCGGGACGAGTCCGGATCCCGGGCCGGATCTCGGGTTTCGCTTCGGTCCCGGCTCCAGTCCGGATCCCGGGCCGGCTCCGGGGTCTCGCTTCGGTCCCGGGGCGCGCAGCGGCCCCCGGGCCCGCTGCGGTCCGCCGTCCGCGTCCCGTCGGCCCCGGGCGGCGCGGCACCCGCCGCGGGCGACGCGGGCCCTGCCCCCCGGACGGCCGGGGCCCCGGACTCCAGCACGAGGTGGACCGCCGCGAGCAGATCATGGGCCGTGACGCCGGCGGCCTCGATCTCCTCGGGCAGGGTGACGGGCGTCGGGACCAGCACACCGCGGGCTCCCGCGGAACGTGCGGCCACCACATCGGCGCCGATGTCGCCGATGACGACGGTGCCCTCCACCGGGACACCGAGTCGTGCGCACGCCGCCGTCACCAGGCCGGGCGCGGGCTTACGGCAGCCGCAGCCGTCGTCCGGCCCGTGCGGGCAGACCGCCCACACGTCGAACGGGCCGAGCAGTTGTTCCACCCGCAGCCGTACCGCCTCGACCTGGTGGCGGGTCAGCAACCCCCGGGACACGCCCGACTGATTGCTCACGACCCCGACCGGGATGCCCCGCGCCCGCAGGGCGTCCACCGCCTCCCGCGCCGTGGGCATCGGCTCGACCCGCGCCGGGTCGCCGTTGTAGGGGACATCGCGGACGAGCGTGCCGTCGCGGTCGAAGAGCACCGCGGCCGGGCGGGAGTCCGGGAGGACGGGAGCATGCCGCGGCCCGGCGGACAGCCAGGGCCCGGTCACCGGGCGGGCGACGGCCGTCCGGTGCCGGGGCAGCGAGGAAGGTCCGGTCATGGGCGCACCCGTTCCCGGACCGGCCGGTGCCGCACCCGCGGCGGCGCACCTGCCTCGTAGCCGACGAGTGACGGTGTGCGCCGGTGCACGATCTGCCCGCGCAGCCAGTGCCAGACGGCGGCCGGTGGGATCGCCACACTGGTCAGTGTCATGGTGGTGATCTCGTCCCGGGTGCGCGGCCCCGGGCCGATCCGCGCCAGGGCGAATTCGGCGGTCCCGGCCAGCCAGGCCGCCGCGCACACCGCGGCGGCCCGTGGGCGGCCCAGGACGGCGCAGCAGAGCGCCGCCGCAGCCGTCGCCGTCACTGCGAGGTGCCCGGGCAGGCGCCCGCGCGGCGCGCCCGCCCGGCTCCACCAGTCGGGGCCGTGCAGCCGCGTCATCAGTACGTCGTCCGCGTTGCCCGCCTGGAGGCGCACGGAGACCCAGCGGTCGGCGGGCCGTACCGGGTGCGTCGTGGTGCGGGCGCCCGCGGTCACCGTCCATCCGGCGCCGACCACCCGCAGTGCCAGGTCCGCGTCCTCCCGGAAGGCGCGCCGGAACCGTTCGTCGAACCCGCCGACGGCTTCCAGGGCCGCGCGCCGGTACGCCATGTCGGCGGTGATCCAGCAGGCGGTGGCGAGCCCTGCGGTGTTGCGCTCCCAGTCTGTGGGCCGCCGGTCGGGCGGCAGCGGTACGTCGATACGGGCGGTGAACGCGGCCGTGTCGTCCGTCGCCCCGGCCAGGTCCAGGGCGAGGTCGTCGCCCCAGGTGGGGCCGGGCACCACGTCGTCGTCGAGGAACACGATCCAGGGCACGTCACCGGCCGCCCGCCATCCGTCGTTGCGGGCCGCCGCCGGGCCCAGCGCACGGCCCCGCACGACGGTCGTCACCCCGCGCAAGGGGGCGGGCACGTCGACCGTGAGCGGTGCGTCTCCGGGTCCGCGACGGTCGTCGACGAGGACCACCCGGACCGGTCGCGGGCCGCCGGCCTCGGCCAGCGCCCGCAGACAGGCGCCCAGACTGGGCCGGCCGAGCGTCGGTATGACCACCGCGTACGCGTCGTCACCGAGGTCGGGGCCCACCGTTCGCTGCCTTCTCCCGCCCATCACACCTCCCTTTCCTCGGCGCCGCGGAAGAGATCGCCGCGCCGGACCGCGTAGGGGCCGATGGCGAGCAGGTCGACGGGGGAGGAGCCGAAGCACTCCAGGGCGTCGCGGGGATCGTCCACCATGGGCCGGCCCGCCGTGTTCAGGCTGGTGTTGACCACCACGGGCAGCCCCGTCAGCCGTTCGAACTCGCCGAGCATCCGGGCCACCAACGGCTCCGTCGCCGGGTCCACCGTCTGGATGCGGGCCGTTCCGTCGACGTGCACCACGGCCGGGATGCGGTCCCGCCACTGCCTGGCCACGTCGTGGACGAACAGCATGTACGGGCTGGGCAGCGGACCGTCGAATATCTCGGCGGCGCGGTCGACCGACACCATGGGCGCCACCGGCCGGAACTGCTCCCGGCCCTTGACGTCATTGAGCCGTTCCAGGTTGCCCGCGTGGCCGGGGTGGGCGAGCAGCGAGCGGTGCCCGAGAGCCCGGGGACCGTACTCGGACCGGCCCTGGAACCAGGCGACGATCCCGTTGTCCGCGAGGACCCGGGCCACGGTGGCGGCGATGTCCGGCGGCCTTTCGAACGGCACGGCCGCCGTCTTCAGCCACGCCCCGAGCTCCGCGTCGGACCAGTCCCGGCCCAGATCGGCGCCGGTCATGGGCTCCGGGCCGTCACCCTGGCCGGCCGCCAGCAGCAGCGCGCCGCCCAGTGCCGTCCCCGCGTCACCGGCCGCCGGCTGCACCCACACCCGGGCGAAGGGTCCCTCCCGGGCGATGCGGGAGTTGGCCACGCAGTTGAGGGCGACGCCTCCGGCGAGCGTGAGCACACTGTGGTGCGTCTTCCCGTGCAGCCAGCGCACGAGGTCCAGCAGCGTTTCCTCCAGCACCGCCTGGGCGCTGGCGGCCACGTCCGCGTGGTCCTGTGTCCAGGCCTCCTCGGCCCCGCGCGGCGGGCACAGCTCGTGCCAGGGCACCGCGGTGGCCCGGAAGCCACCGTCGCCCGTGGGGTACACATGACGGCGCAGCTCCGCCAGCATGCGCGGCCTGCCGTGCGAGGCGAGGGCCATCACCTTGAACTCGTCGGAGGAGCGCAGGAACCCCAGGTGGTCGGTGAGCTCCTCGTAGACCAGGCCCAGCGAATGGGGCAGCTCCTGGGCGTACATGGGTTCGAGCCGGTCTCGGGTGCGGCGGGCGGCGAGATGGGACGCCCGCTCGCCGCGGCCGTCCAGGACCAGCACGGACGAGTCCTCGGCCCCGGGCGCGGCGAAGGCACCGGACGCGGCGTGGGCCATGTGGTGCGGTACGAAGCGGACGATGCCGGGATCGAGGCCCGGCAGCGCGGCCTGGAGGAAGCGGGGCGCCTCGCGGGCGTAGGTCTGCCGCAGATGGTCCCAGGGGTCGTCGAGCCCCATCGCCTCGGCGGGCCGGGCCAGCTGCGGATCGTAGGAGTAGGCGACGGCGTCGAGGTCCTCGGGGCGCAGGCCCGCCCTGCGCAGGCACCAGGCGGCGGCCTTCTCGGGGAGTTCCCAGGCGGAGAAGGGCACCGGCCGTTTCCCGTGCTTGCGCCGCGAGAACCGTTCCTCCTCGGTGGCGGCGACGGTCCGGCCGTCGATCACCAGGGCGGCGGCGGGGTCGTGGAAGAGAGCGTTGATTCCGAGGATGCGCATAGGGGGATCCCAGGTCTTTCGACGACGCGGTGAACTGCGGGGGTCGGATCTCGGCGGGGGTGGCCGGTACGGGTCCTGGTCTGGAGTGCGGTGGGGTGGCTACGGGTGGGGGTGTGGGGGCGGGGCCGGTGCGGTCCGAGTGAAACCGGGGGGCGGTCGGTACGGGTCCGGGTCGAAGCCGGGTGCGGGCCGGGTCGGGCGGCAGCCGGCCGGATCCCGGAGGGTGCCGGTGCGGGCGGGAGGCGAACGCTCGCGCCGGGTCAGCGACCGGCGGTGGCACGGAACCACTCGATCGTGCGGCGCAGGCCCTCCTCGGCGTGCACCTGGGGTTCCCAGCCGAGCTTGTCGCGGGCCAGCGTGATGTCCGGGCAGCGGACGGCCGGGTCATCCGTCGGCCGTTCGATGAAGCGGATCTCCGACCGTGATCCGGTGAGCTCGATGACGAGGCGGGCGAGGTCCAGCATGGTGATCTCGGTGGGGTTGCCGATGTTGACCGGGCCGCGCATGCCGTGGGCCGCTGCCGCGAGGATGCCGCGGACGGTGTCGTCGACGTAGCACAGCGACCGCGTCTGGCGTCCGTCGCCGGTGACCGTGAGGGGATCCCCGTCCAGGGCCTGGCGGATGAAGGTCGGGACCGCCCGGCCGTCGTGGCCGCGCATCCGCGGACCGTAGGTGTTGAACAGCCGCACGATGGCGGTGTCGGTGCCCTTGGCTTCGGCGTGAGCGGTGGTGAGGGCCTCACCGAACCGTTTGGCCTCGTCGTAGACGCTCCGCGGGCCGACCGGGTTCACATGGCCCCAGTACCGCTCGTCCTGTGGGTGCTGCTGGGGATCGCCGTAGACCTCGGAGGTCGAGGCCAGAAGGAAACGGGCTCCGCTGTGCCGGGCCAGCTCCAGCGCGTGGCGCGTGCCGAGGCTGCCGGTGTCCATGGTGTGCAGGGGCAGGCGCAGGTAGTCGGCGGGGGACGCCGGGGAGGCGAAGTGGAGTACCAGATCAGGCGGCCGCTCGATGTCGAGCCCCTCCGCCACATTGGCCTGCACCAGGGTGAATCGCGGCCGGTCGAGCAAGGCGGCCACGTTCTCGCGCCGCCCGGTGCTGAAGTCGTCCACACAGGTGACCGCCGCGCCCGAGTCCAGCAGCGCGGCGCACAGGTGGGACCCTACGAAGCCCGCGCCGCCGGTGACGACGGCGTGTTCCCATTTTCGTGAGAGAGCGGTGGCCATTCATGTCTCCTCCCTGTGGGGCGACCGGGCGTCGGGCCCCTGCTGCCGACGCCGGATCGCTGGAGTCGCGGAAGGCAGGCGAGTACCCGATCAGCGTCCGTCGGGCGGGCGCCGGTGGCTCGGTGGTGTACGGCATCCGGGTGACTCACGCAGAGCGAGGGCGGTCCCCTCGCAAGGCGACTTCAGCCTTCGGCCCGCTGGGCCGTCCGGCTCCAGGCGAACTGGAGCATGTCCGCGACCGTGAGCGCGCTCAGGCCCGCACAGACCACGCGTGTGGCCCGTGGCGCGGAGACGTAGGAGCAGGCCAGGGCTCCGGCCACCCAACCGGATGCGCAGAACGGACAGGACACCAGGTCGCCCACGGCGCGTCGGACGCCGCTGCCGCGCGGCCGCTCCAGCACCTCGCTCGCCGTGCCCTCGGACTCCCGGTGGGTGAAGGGCGCCCGCAGAAAGCTGGTGATCTTGTCCTTGGTGAGCAGACGGGACGCCTTGAACGTCGCCGTTCCCAGGAGCGCCACGTCCCAGGGCGGCACTCGCGCGGGCAACCGCACCCCGCGGCGCCGCGCCGCGAGAGCGAACAGCGCGGCTCCCGATGCGAAGACCGTGGCGAGGAGCGCATAACCCCCGAGCGGCACATCACCCGTCTCGTCGTAGCGTGGCTCCTCCACGCTCCTGCCTCCTTCCCACCGAGGCCGTCGGTGAGCCGGCGGCACCCGGACGCGTAACCTGTCGCTTCCCGGGTCCGGGCACGTGACCACCTTCTGCGCCCCGAGTGCCCTGGCGCCCCACAGGCAAACTCGCGTACCGCGGCACTCACGCCGGAGAGGCCCGGCGTGGCGGCAGCCCAGGCCGGCCGTGCGGCGACCGTTCACGAGGCGGGGTGCGGCGGGGTGCGGCGCAGCGTGTCGCCGCTGCCCTGCCTCCCTTCCTGGATGCCGGGCACCACATGACTCAGCCGCACCACGCCGTACACGATGAGCCCCACCCCGATGGTCTCCGGCAGAAGCCACCAGCCGGTGCGGACGCGCTCGCCGAAGAGCGTGATGCCGAGCAGCAGACTCACCGTGGCGTCCCCGATGGTGAGGGCCGGCTGGGACGCCGCGAGCTGGCCCGCCTGGAGAGCGTTCTCCAGCAGCAGGATGGCGCAGACACCGGTCAGCGCGAAGCCGTAGGTCTGCCAGGAGGTGAGGAACGCGGGCAGCCCGCCCGCCGCGAACCTGCCCGTCGCGGACTTCAGCAACGCGGCGGTCAGGGCGTTGCCGATGGCCGAGCCCGTGGCCAGCACGGCGGCCCGGAGCAGGGGCGGTCGCCCGGGGCGGGCCAGGGCGACGGCCGCCCCCATGCTGCCCAGGCAGAGCACCAGGACCGGGAGCCAGCGGACCATGGACGCCTGGTCCCGGGCGCCGGAAGGGGCGGCGGAGCCGAGGACCAGCGCGAGGCCTGTCACCACGCACGTGATCGCCCACCAGCCCGCGTTCGGCAGGCGCCGGTGCATCAGGGGAGCGGCGATCATCAGGGCGAACGGCAGTTCCAGGACGAACAGGGGCTGCACCAGTGCCATCGGCCCGTTCACCAGGGCGAGCGCCTGGAACAGCGCCGCGCCGACGACCCCGGCGATGCCGAGCAGCCAGGCAGGTCGATGGGCGAGTGCGAGCACGAGCCGCAGGCCGCCACCACTCGCCACCGTGGACGCCGCCTTGCGCTGAAAGGCGGTGCCCATCGCGTTACTGGCAGCGCCGACCACGGCGAACAGCGCGGCGAGGACGATCACCCCTCCAGCATGCCCTGGGCACACGGACCCGGCCTCCGGGCTGTGGCGAGCCCGTCGAAGAGCCGTGGCGTCCCCGCCGGCAAGCCGGTTCCCGCCCTAGTCGAGTGAGGATGTGGGTCCGGGATACCCGTCGAGGCATGACATGGCTACGGAAACGGGCACGCAAGGATCACGAGGACCGCCACGGCCGGGGATCGGCAGGGTCGGCCACGTCAGCCGCGGCGGCCGGATCGGCAGGGGAGGACCGGGAGCCCGAGCCCGGCCCGGACACCTTGGACGCGTCACCCGGCCCCGGTCCGGAGGTCGAACGCAGGGCGCCGGACGCGCCCACCGAGCTGACCGGACGGTCGTGGTGGGCGGTGCTCAAGGGCACGCTGCGCGAATTCCAGAACGACGAGCTGACCGACAGGGCGGCGGCCCTCACGTACTACGGTGTGCTGTCCCTCTTCCCGGCCCTGCTGGTGCTGGTGTCCCTGCTGGGCGTCATGGGCCGGTCGACGACCAACACGGTGCTGGACAACCTCAAGAGGTTCGCCCCCGGCTCGGCCCGGGACATCATCACGCGGGCCGTGGAACAACTCCAGGCCCACAGCGGCGTCGGGTCCGTCATGGCGGTCGTAGGCCTGGCCCTGGCGGTGTGGTCGGCGTCCGGCTACATCGCCGCGTTCATCCGCGCCGCCAACGCCGTCTACGACATGCCCGAGGGCAGGCCCATCTGGAAGGTGCTGCCCATCCGCGTAGCCGTCACCGTGGTGCTCATGGTGCTGGCCGTGGTCAGCGCGCTGATCGTGGTCTTCACCGGCGGGCTGGCCCGCCAGGCGGGCAGGGCGCTGGGCATCGGGCACACGGCGCTCACGGTGTGGTCGATCGCCAAGTGGCCCGTCCTCGCCGTGCTGGTGACACTCATGATCGGGATCCTGTACTGGGCCGCGCCGAACGCGAAGGTCCCCGGCTTCCGCTGGATCACCCCGGGCAGCTTCCTCGCCCTCGTGATCTGGCTGGCCGCTTCCGCCGGGTTCGCCGTCTATGTCACCAACTTCGCCGCCTACAACAAGGCATACGGCACCATGGCGGGCGTCATCGTCTTCCTGATCTGGCTGTGGATCGGCAATCTGGCGATCTTGCTGGGCCTGGAGTTCGACGCCGAGGCCGCGCGGCAGCGGGCGATCGCCGGTGGCCTTCCACCCGACCAGGAGCCGTACACCGAGCCGCGCGACACCCGCGCCTGGGACGAGGAGGACCGGCGTCGCCTGGAGTGACGGAACAACGGCGACCGGCCGGGAAAGGCGCCCGGGCCGGGGCCGACCGCGAACCCGTTCCCGTCACAGCCCCGCCGCGTGGTCGGGCACATAGTCCTGGGATCGCCTGGCGTGCGCTCGTAGCGGGTCGACGGCGGCCGCTCCGGCAGCTCGAGCACCGGCGGCGGCACGCCATCGCCTCGCTCCCCAAGCCGACCGAGCGCCACCGCAGCCAGTGGTACTTCCAGCGCTACGTCGAGCGACTGCCGGCGGCCGGGGAACGGGCGGCGCGGGTGCCCGAGGCGGTGACGGGCCCTCGCGCGACGGCCATGGCACAGTGGCGGTATGTGCGGCCGTTACGTCTCCAGCCGTGGTCCCGAGGACCTGGCCCGGCTCTTCCACGTCACCGACTGGCGCCCCGACGAGGCCCTGGCGCCGAGCTGGAACGTCGCCCCGACCGACGACGTGTGGGCCGTCCTCGAGCGCGCACCGCGCACCGCTGACGACGAGGCGCCGGTGCGGCGGGAGCTGCGGCCGGTGCGCTGGGGCCTGGTCCCGTCCTGGGCGAAGGACGTGAAGAGCGGCGCGCGGATGATCAACGCACGGATGGAGAGCGTGCACGAGAAACCCGCCTTCCGCCGCGCCTTCGTCAAGCACCGCTGTCTGCTCCCGGCCGACGGCTTCTACGAGTGGCAGGAGACGCGGGCCCAGGAGAGGGGCAGGACCCGCAAACAGCCGTACTTCGTTCACCCCGAGGACGGCCGGGTCATGGCGCTCGCCGGGCTCTACGCGTACTGGCGCGACCCGGCCGTCGAGCACGACGACGACCCCGCCGCATGGCTGACGACCTGCACCATCATCACCACCGATGCCACCGACGCGGCCGGCCGGATCCACCCGCGCATGCCGCTCGCCATCGCCCCGGAGCACTACGACGCCTGGCTCGACCCGCACCGCAGGGATCCCGACGGCCTCCGCGCCCTGCTCACCCGGCCCGGGGACGGCCGCCTGGACGCCCGTCCGGTCTCCACGGCGGTCAACGACGTGCACAACGACGGCCCCCGGCTCCTGGACGAGATCGCCCTCTGACCACCCGCCGCGACCAGGCCTTGGCACGGACCGTGCGCCCGGGCGCGTGACCCGCGGGTCACGCGCCCGGGGGCCCCTCCTCAGGTCCCGGCCATGGCCACCTGGGATCACCAGTGCTACAAAGGTCCCATGGCGGACCGTTTCGCCCGGTTCCGACGCGTGTCGCTGCGGTCACTGACAGGCAAAAGCCCGCGAAGCGTCGCCGGGCAGGTCTTCGTTCTGCAGGTGGCGCTGGTCGTGCTACTCGTGGCCTGTGCCGTGATCGCCCTTGTCCTGCAATCGGAGCGCGACACCAGCGCCGAGGCCAAGCGCCGTTCCGTGGCCGTGGCACAGACCTTCGCGCATTCCCCGGGCCTTCTCGCGGCGCTCCAGACACCCGATCCGTCGAAAGTGCTCCAGCCCATGACCGAGGCCGGGCGCAAGTCCGCCGGAGTCGACTTCATCGTGGTCATGAACACCCACGGCATTCGCTACACCCACCCCCTGCCGAGCAAGATCGGACAGCGGTTCGTGGGCACGATCGAGCCCTCGCTCGCGGGCAAGGTCTACACCGAGAGCGTCAACGGCCCGCTCGGGCACGAGGTCCAGGCCATCGTCCCCGTCGAGAACCCCCAGGGAAAGGTGGTGGCCCTGGTCTCCGCGGGCCTCAAGGTCAAGAACGTGGTCAGTGAGGTGGACCGCCAGCTGCCGATCATTTTCGGCGCCGGGGCCGGGGCGCTCGCCGTGGCCACCGGCGGGACGGCACTGATGAGCAGACGGCTGCAACGGCAGACCCACAGCCTCGCCCCGGACGAGATGACCCGGATGTACGAGCACCATGACGCGGTGCTGCACTCCGTACGGGAAGGGGTCCTCATCATCGGTGACGACGGACGGCTGCTGCTGGCCAACGACGAGGCCCGGCGGCTGCTGGAGCTCCCCCCGGACGTCGAGGGGCGGCATGTGTCGGAGCTGTCGGGCCTGGACCCGGAAACGACCGCGCTGCTCGCCTCCGGCCGGGAGGCCACCGACGAGGTGCACTTCGCCGGGGAGCGGCTGCTGGCGGTCAACCAGCGGCCCACGGACCGCGGCCAAGGCCCCATGGGGACCGTGGTCACGCTGCGCGACACGACCGAGCTACAGGCGCTGTCGGGCCGGGCGCAGGTCGCACGCGAGCGGCTGAAGCTGTTGTACGACGCCGGGCTGTGCGTAGGCACCACGCTCGACGTGGTCCGCACCGCTGACGAGCTGGGCCGGGTCGCCGTGCCCCGCTTCGCCGACTTCGTCACCGTGGACCTCGCCGACGCCGTGCTGCACGGCGAGGAGCCGGGCGGTGCGGCCACGGCCATGCGACGCGTCGCCGTGGCCGGAGTGCGCGACGACCATCCGCTGTACGAGAAGGGCCGGCTGATCGACTTCCTGCCCTCCACACCCCAGGCGCGCGGCTACGGCAGCGGCCGCTCGGTGCTGGTGACGGATCTGTCGACCGCCGCGGGCTGGCACGCGCAGGACCCCAGGCGGACCAAGGAGATCATGGACTACGGCATCCACTCCCTCATCGCCGCGCCCATCCAGGCCCGGGGCGTCGTGCTCGGCATGGCCAACTTCTGGCGTTCCAAGCAGCACGAACCGTTCGACGACGAGGAGCTGTCGCTGGCGGAGGAGCTGGTGGCCCGTGCCGCGGTCAGCATCGACAACGCCCGCCGCTACACCCGTGAGCACGCCCTCGCGGTCACGCTCCAGCGCAGCCTGCTGCCGCGGGCCCTGCCCGAGCAGACCGCCCTCGAGGTCGGCTACCGCTACCTTCCCGCCCAGTCCGGTGTGAGCGGCGACTGGTTCGACGTCATCACCCTGTCGGGAAGCCGGGTGGCGCTGGCCGTGGGGGACGTGGTCGGCCACGGTCTGCACGCCGCCGCCACAATGGGCCGGCTGCGTACCGCGGTGCACAACTTCTCCACCCTCGACATGCCACCGGACGAGCTGCTGAGCCACCTGGACGATCTGGTCGGCCGTATCGACCAGGACGAGTCGGGTGAGGAGAGCGCCGCGGGCGTGGTCGGTGCCACCTGCCTGTACGCGATCTACGATCCTGTCGCGCGCCGCTGCGCCATGGCGCGCGCGGGCCATCTGGCGCCCGCGCTGGTTCATCCGGACGGAAGCGTCACCTTCGCCGACCTCCCGGCCGGGCCGCCGCTCGGCCTCGGCGGCATGCCGTTCCAGACGGCCGAGCTGGCCCTGCCGGAGGGGACCCAGCTCGTCCTCTACACCGACGGCCTCATCGAGGACCGCGCCCGGGACCTGGACGTGGGTATGGAACTGCTGCGCGAGGCGCTGGCGGGCCATCCCGAACGCTCGCCCGAGGAGAGCTGCCAGGCCGTCCTGGACGACCTGCTGCCCGATCGGCCCAAGGACGACGTCGCCCTGCTCATCGCCCGCACCTGCCCGCTGTCGCCCGACCGGATCGCCGACTGGGACGTACCGCTCGACCCGGCCGCCGTCGCGCGGATGCGTGAGGCCGTGTCCGAGAAGCTCGACGAGTGGGGCCTGACCGAGATCGGCTTCCTCATGGAACTCGTCCTGAGCGAGCTGATCACCAATGCGATCCGTTACGGCTCCGAGCCGATCCACGTACGGCTGATCCGTGACCGCACACTGATCTGCGAGGTGGCCGACGGCAGCAGTACCTCGCCGCACCTGCGGTACGCCGCGACGACCGACGAGGGAGGCCGGGGCCTGTTCCTGGTCTCGCAGATGACCGAGCGCTGGGGCACCCGGTACACGCCGCAGGGCAAGGTGATCTGGGCCGAGCAGGCACTGCCGCGCGACGGCGGGCAGCCCGGCGCACACCTCGACGCCGGGGTCGTCGCCGACGAGGACTCCTCCGAGCCACCGGACTCGCGGGACGACGCGTAGGGAACCGCGGGCGATGCCTGGGCACACCGCTCGGCTCAGGCGTCCGCGGTGACGGTCAGCTCGTCGTCCGGCTCGGAGCGCAGCGTCTGCTCGGCCCAGATGGTCTTGCCCCGGTCGGTGTGGCGGGTGCCCCAGCGGTGCGCGAGCTGGGCGACGAGCAGCAGTCCGCGACCGCCCTCGTCGGTGGCGCGCGCGTGGCGCAGGTGCGGGGCCGCGCTGCTGCCGTCGGTGACCTCGCAGATCAGGGAGCGGTCCCGGATCAGCCGTACCTGGATCGTGCCGCGCGCGTAGCGGATGGCGTTGGTGACCAGCTCACTGATCACCAGTTCGGTCGTGAAGGACAGAGCGGACAGCCCCCAGGAGGCGAGCTGGCGGTCGACCAGGTGCGGGCGGTGGACACGATCTCCGGATCGCTGGGGAAGATCCACGAGGCGACCTGGTCGTCGCTCAGGACGCGTGTGCGAGCCAGCACCAGCACGACGTCCTCGTCGGGCCGCCCGGACAGCTCGGAGTAGATGACCGCGTCACACGCCTCCTGCACGCTCGCGTGCGGCTGGCCGAGGAGGCTCGTCAGCCGTGAGACGCCGTCGGCCGCGCGCACCGACGAGCCCCTTGGTGTAGAGGGCGATCAGACTCCCTTCGGGCAGCCGGGTCTCCCAGGTGTCGTGTGGCGGACCGCCGCTGCCGAGGGGTGGCCCGCAGGGCACGTCCACCGGCTGCGCATGGCCGTCGGGGTGGAGGAGGATCGGGTGCCCGGCGCAGGCCACGTCGATGCGGCGGCTCGCGGGGTCGTAGACGACATAGGCACAGCCGGCGGTGGAGGGCTGACCGTCCACGGGTGGGCAGGCGTCCGACCGGCCCTCGTCGACCAGTCGGACCATCAGATCGTCAAGGTGGGCGAGCATCTCCTCGGGTGCCAGGTCCAGGGCCGCCAGGCTGTGGGTCGCGGCGCGCAGCCGGCCCATGGTGGCGACGGCGCGCAGGCCTTGGCCCGCCACGTCGCCGACCGCGAGCGCCACGCGCGCGCCGGACAGCGGGATGACGTCGTACCAGGTTCCGCTGGCGTGTCCCGGCAGATAGCTGAACGCCACGTCGACGGCACTCTGCGCGGGCAGGTGCCTTGGCAGCAGGCTGTTCTGGAGGGTGAGGGCCGCGTTCCGCTCGCGTGTGTAGCGGCGGGCGTTGTCCACGCACAGCCCCGTCTGCGCGGCGAGTTCCGCGGCGACGGTCAGGTCGTCCTCGTCGAAGGGCGCGGACGTCACGGACCGGTAGAGGCTCGCCACGCCCAGCACGGTCCCGCGGGCGGCCAGTGGTACCACGACCAGCGAGTGCACCCGGTCGGCGCGGATGCGGTCCGCTCTGACCGGATCGTGCGTGAGCCAGTCGTCGGCTTCGTCGATCCGCTGGATCAGGCGGGGTCGAAGATCGGCCAGGGTCTGGGTGAGCGGCGACGGGAAGCCGTAGGAGGCTTTCTGGCCGACGGGGTAGGCGGGCGGCAGGCCGGCCGCCTGGGTCGACCGGAAGGCCACGCGCTGGAAGGTGATCTCGTCCCGTACCGGGCCAGGTTCGGGCGCCTCACCCTGGCAGACGCAGTCGAGCACGTCCACCGCGACGCCGTCGGCCACGCGGCCGACGGCGACCTCGGCGAGCTCGTCCGCGGTACGGGTGATGTCCAGGGTGGTGCCGATGCGCGTGCCGACGTCGTGGAGCAGTTCGAGGCGAGCCCGGTCCCGGTGGCGCTCCGTCACGTCGATGGCGAGGGTCCCGCTCCGAGGACCTGTTCGCTGCGGTCGCACAGCCGGAAGGCGGACATCGAGAAGACGTGCTCGTGGCCGAGGTCGGCCGGCGGATAACCCTGCTGGACGAAGTCGATGAGTGGTTGTCCGGTGTCCAGTACGTGCCGCAGCAGCTCCTCGAGGTCGCCGGTCACCAGGCGGGGCGCGACAACGGCGCCCCGCTGCCCGATGACGTCCTCGGGGCGGACGTGGCGCATACCGGGTGAGGCGGTGTTGAACCGCACCAGCCTCAGGTCGGTGTCGAAAAGGTGCAGTCCGATCGGTGCCTCGGTCAGCAGCGCGTCGAGCACGGCGCAGTCGAAGTCGCCCGGGTCCGCTGCGTCCGCCCGTGCGAGGAGGACCACCCATGTCAGGGGGCCTTCGGGGGTGAGGCGCGGGTACATGTGCCATGTGGTCTCGACCGGCCGGCCGGCCCGGTCGCGCAGGAGCACCAGGCGGTCGTCACCGGCCGGCGGCGCGTCGGGACCGGCTGGTTCGGCGGCCGGATCGGGCCGGACGAGGAGCGACCACAGGGGTCGGCTCACCATCTCTTCGGGGCCGTACCCCAGCAGGGCCTCGGCCCCCTCGCTCCACTCGGTGATCAGGCCGTCGGAGTCCAGGAGGACTCTCGCCCGCGGGGTCGCCGGGACGCCACCGTTGCCCGGCACCTCGTCTGGAGTGGTCATCGCACCCCTCCGTTCGACCGGTGCTCCGTGCCGACCGCCCAGTGCTCCCGTCGGCCGGGGAATGCCGGACGACCGGGTCGTCTTTCAGATTGGCAGGCACTCGCGCCGCCCGCTCGGCGGCACACACTCGGTGCCCGGTGAAGCCCGGCGGGTGACGCGTCTCACCTCGGTAGTTCATTGTTCAACTACATGCCGCGTGCGTAGCCTGGCACACGCCGGAACAACGGCAGGCGCCGGCGGCCACAGTCGTGGAACGCCGGGCGGTGCAAGGAGGAAAGACCATGAACAAGCTCGTGCGGGGCATCACCACCGCGGGCGTTTCCGCGGTGTTCGTCGGAGGCGCTCTCTTCGCCACCGGCGGCCCCGCTTCGGCGGCCACCCCCCAGTCGGCCGGGCACACCCCCGCCCGGGCCGTCGTGGTCCAGGGCGCCCACGGTGACGCCGCCGGGCATGTGCGGGTGAACGGTCGCATCGACCCGTGGGTCGCGGACCAGCTGGCGATGGCCGGCCACTGGGTCGGGGACCGGCCGGGGACGTACGACGCCTGGATCATGGATCAGTTGGCCCTGTTCCCCACCCCCGGCGTCGCCGGTCAGCCCTCGTCGCACTGACCGTCCGTCCCCGCACTGACCGTCGGGCTCCGGCACCGTACCGATCCGGGTAGTGGTGGGGTCCCGGCGGTGGTGAGGTCAAGACGTGTGGCCCTTGGACGACTGCTGGACCTGCGTGGTTCGCGATCCGGCCCGGCGTTCGTGCTCATCCCGTCGGCACTCGTCGTCGTGTGCACCGGAGACGTGCTGGCCCCACCGGACATCCACCTGGGCCCGCTCCTGGTCGCGGCGCCCGCCGTCACCGCGGCGTTCGCAGGACCCCGGCTGACCACCGCGATCAGCGGCCTGGCCGTCGGGGCCCTGCTCTTCAGGACATCCCCGACGACGAGTCGGCGCTGCACCTCGTGACGTGCGGTCACCCGCCGCCCCTGCTCCTCGGCGACGACTGGGCGGGACCGCTCCTCGTGGGGCACACCGCACCGCCCCTGGGTAGGGGGGATCTGTGCGGCGACTGCGACTACGAGGTGGAGACCTTCCCCTTCGCGCGCGGTGACCTGCTGCTC
This sequence comes from Streptomyces sp. NPDC047079, assembly GCF_040643755.1. NCBI lineage: Bacteria > Bacillati > Actinomycetota > Actinomycetes > Kitasatosporales > Streptomycetaceae > Streptomyces > Streptomyces sp. NPDC047079. The sequence continues at coordinate 230,954 of NZ_JBEYUZ010000005.1, read as the reverse complement.
CTGTACACCGACGCCGTCCTGGAGGCGCGGGATGCCCGGGGTGAGTTCTACCCGCTGACGGCCCGCGTGCGCGCCTGGGGTGACGAGCCCCCCGACCGGCTGCTGGGCTGCCTGCGCGACGACCTCGTCGCTCATGCCCGTGGCCGCCTGGGGGACGACGCCGCGGCCATCGCCATCCGGCGCCGAGGCCCCTCGCTCGTCGGCACCTGACTCCTTCCGAGACGTCGCCGTACGCGGGCGCGAGACGGTCTCGAACGGGGCGCGAGAGGGCCCACCGGGCGCCCGCCGGCCCCCCACGCGCCCCGGTCGGGACGTGCGGTGTCGAAGAGGGGGTATCGGGTACTCAGAGGAGCACCCAAGGGGTCCGGGACCGGACAGCCGGGCAGGGGCTGCCCGGTGCGGCATATGGAGTGGTCATGACGCAGAACGGGGACGACGTGAAGCCCGCCCGGCAGGCCGAGACACCTGAACTCCGTCTGGCGGCGCGGCCGGCGGAGCAGCAGGCGTGCCACCCGCGGCCGCCGCAGCTGCACGACCTGCCCCCCGATCACAGCCAGGCGATCCTCGAGGCGACGAAGCGCGTGGGCGCCCTGCTGAAGCGGGAGGGGCACATGTTCGCGCTGGCCGGAAGCGTGGCTGTCTACGCCCACGGCGGCAGCGAGCACCTTCAGCACGACGCGGACTTCTGCGTGCGGCCCGAGGACGCCGAGGCGGTGGCGGCCACGCTGGACAACGCGGGCCTGACGGTCTACAAGCCGCCGGAGGACTGGCTGCTGAAGGCCAAGTGCTTCGACCAGGACATCGACGTCATCTTCGAGCTGGCGCACCGGCCGGTCACCACGGAGATGCTCGGCCGGGCTCAGGAACTCCCCGTCGCCTCGGTGCGGATGCCCGTGCTGTCGCCCACCGATCTGGTGTGGAGCCTGATCGCCGCTTTCTCCGAGCATCACTGCGACTTCGGCGCGGTCCTCCCCGTCGCCCGCGCGCTGCGCGAGAGGGTCGACTGGGAGCAGGTGCGGCGGGACTGCGGGGAGGAGCCGATGCCCGCCGCCTTCTTCTTTCTTCTCGAACGCCTGAACGTCATCGCCCCCCGGAAGGAGGCGCCATGAGCAGCCACGGCGCAGGGCCGGCACCCTCGGGTGCTCCGGCAGCCGGGAACACGGAGTACCGAGTCGCCCACCTCATCGAGCACCTTGCCGCCGGGCATCCCGGTGAGCTGGGCGTCCGGGTGGAGGTCCGCGGCGAGGCGGTGAAGCTGACCGGCACGGTCGCCTCCGCGCAGTGCCGTGAGGAGATCCTGCGCATGGTGCGCGAGGAACTGGCCGGAGTCCCGGTCCACAGCGACATCCTGGTGGCGGAGAACTCCGCGCCCGGCCACGCGGAGGAACTCGCATGATCCGGGTGGCGGCGGTCGGGGACATCCATATGGGGCCGGAGAGCAAGGGCGCGCTGCGTCCGGCCTTCGAGTCCCTTCCCGAGTGCGCCGACGTGCTGCTGCTGGCCGGGGACCTCACCCGTCACGGCACCACGGAGGAGGCCCGGGTGGTGGCACAGGAGGTCCAGGACCTGGCGGTGCCGGTGGTGGCGGTGCTGGGCAACCACGATCACCACGACGAGCGGCCCGAAGAGGTCGCTGCCGTCCTGGAGGACGCGGGTGCCCGGGTCCTGGAGGGTCGTGGAACCGTCCTGACCCTCGGGGACACCCGGGTCGGCGTGGCGGGTACCAAGGGATTCGGCGGCGGTTTCGTCGGTCGCAGCGCCGGCGAATTCGGTGAGCCGCTGATGAAGGAGTTCGTACGCTGCTCACGGCGGTGCGCCGATGCCCTGCGGGGGGCCCTGGAGGAGCTGGACGAGCAGGGCTGTGATGTGCGTATCGCCCTCACTCACTATTCCCCCGTGCCGGAGACGCTGGCCGGTGAGCCGCTGGAGATCTACCCGTTCCTGGGCAGCTATCTGCTGGCCGAGGCGATCGACACGGCCGGGGCCGACCTCGCGGTGCACGGGCACGCTCATGCCGGGACGGAACACGGCATGACCAGTGGTGGTGTCAAGGTGCGCAACGTGGCCCAGCCGGTCATCGGGCGGGCCTTTCGCGTCTACCACCTGCACGTGCACGAGCCGCTGCCCGCCGGCGCGTCCGGCCCGGCGCCGGACTGAGTCCGGACCGTCCGCCGCCGGGCAGGGCCGCGCATCGCTCCGTGCGCACCGTCGCGCTCGGGGGCCGCACCCGGGCCGACCGGGCGCCGGAGCGTTCCCGTGGCGGGCGCCGGAGTGCTGAGGCGCTCGCCCGGAGCGCCCTGGCGCCGTCAGGGAACGGCCCTCGTCCCGGACTGGTTCCGGCCGCCCTGCCGGGGAACCTTCGGCCGTACCGGCGTGCCGTCCGCCTCGTCCCGAGGGGCCGTGGGCCGGCTCTTCGCCCAGGCCATCAGCGTCGGGTCCTCCAGCGTGTCCACCCACAGATCGGCGAGGGCGAGGGCCTTGGGGCCGGGATTCCGGCCGACCCCGATCACCCGCAGACCCGCGTCGACGGCCGCCTTGAGGCCGTTGAGGGAGTCCTCGACCGCCAGGGCTTCGCCGCACTCCGCGCCCAGCCGCCGTACGGCCTCGACGTAGGTGTCCGGAGACGGCTTGGGGCGAACGCCCGGCCCGGGTACGACGATGTGCCGGAAGCGCTGTCTCAGGCCCACCGACTGGAGGCTGAACTCCACGACGTCGGCCGGGCAGTTGCTGGCGACCGCCAGGGGAGCGAACCGGCTCAGGCTTGTCACCAGGCCCGGTGCTCCGCGCACGGCCACGGGGCACTGTGCCACGAGTGCGCGGAAGCCGGCCAGGAGTTGGCGGGTCATCTCCTCGGCGGCCTCCGGTTTTCCGGCCAGGCGCGCCATGAGGGCGCCGCACTCGGTGTAGTGCAGACCCTTGCTGCTTTGCGTGAACTCCGGGTCGGGCGCGGCACCGTTGTCACGCAGAACGATGTCGCGTGCCTGTTGCCAGTGGCGCTCGGAGTCCACCAAGGTGCCGTCGCAGTCGAAGACGACGGCTTGGGGTGTCCAGTCGAAGATGCGATGGGTCGTCATGTGCTTGCTTGCCGTTCTGGTGCGGGACGGAACTGCCGGAAGGCGGCGATCCGCCAAGGGGAGGTTCCGGTACGCAGGGTGGACTTCGTTCACTGCGGGAAAGTGTGAAGTGCAGTGCGGAGGTCGCCCGTTCACTGCTGCGGAGGTCGCGCACCGCACACTGCGATGGTCCCGATTGCGTCCGGAACCAGAAACATAATGAACGCTACGCTCTGTTTGACAGGTTGGGGAGATTTGCCGACGCAATACGCACGTGTGGGTGACATCTCAGCGATAGCGCAGCATTCCCCGGACTGTCCGCTCGGCGCCCTGACGGCAATGGAAGAGGACGGAACTGCCGTATGCGGAGCAGTGAATGACGGCGGGCGGAGTGTGTTCGGTGAATCGCAGGGCCGTCATACGGCAGGAGATCGGTCGGATCAGCCGTCCTCCGCTGCGCAGGGCGACGGTCTGCCGTGCCGCCTCCAGCACGGCCATCCCCGGCACATGGTCCGCGCCGTGGTCGAAGAGGAAGGGATGGCGGGGATCGGCGGGATCCAGGAGGACGTCCTCGCCCTCCAGGGAGATGGCGACGTCCGACGCCGACTCGAGCCCCAGCAGGGCCGGTTCGGGCCGAGGCCGTCGGCTGGCCGTCGCGGTCGTGACGGCGCCGGATCGCAGGGCCGCGTACCGTCCGGCGTCGAGGAACCGCGCCCCGCCGGCCGCGTGCGCGAACGACCGGTCCCCGGCGAGGAACGCGACCCGCATCCGCAGGCCGGTCACCGTCGTCCCGCTTCGGTCGGTGCGGATCTCGCCGACGGTTGCCCGACAGGTGATCTCGCTAGCGCCGTGGGGTGCCCTGGGCTCTGCCGCAGGGTCGAGTTCGTAGGCCAGGTCGCTGATCAGAAAGCGGGCCGTGGGCGGCACGCCGAAGTGGCGCAGCGGAATGCAGATGCCGAGTTGGCGTAGCGTCTCGACGACCATCCACGGGCTGTGCCGGTCGTCGCGCCCCCGGGGGAATGTGGGGTGCGAGCGGGTCCAGGCGGCCGCCGCGCAGAAGCTGAGAGGTCCGCAGCGGCGGACATCCGTCAGCAGGACCTCGGCCACCGAAATCCTGTGTACCCATGCGCGGTCCACGGTCCTGGACCAACTCAGCGAGGGACAGCAGATTCCGGAACCGTGCCGGGCGCACCCGTCGACCGATTCCTGAGCACCCTGCGCCCGCTGCCGAGAGTCCATGTAATACAGCTAATAAGACAATTGTTGGTTCCGCACGCGCGGCCTCGTGCCCAGCCGGTGGGACGGCTACATTCCTCTCGCGCTCCACCGACAGACAAGGGAACACACGTGCAGGATCGGGCAGAAGAAACCCGCCGAGCCGTATTGCAGGCGGCGGCTCACCTGTTCTTCGAACGGGGATATGCGGCGACCAGCATCAACGACATCAGCGAACGGTCCGGCCGCACCAGCGGGGCCATCTACTTCCACTACACCAACAAAGAACAGCTCGCCCTGGCCGTGGTGGAAGCCCACTTCGCGACCTGGCCCGCACTGGTGGCGCACCACGCGGCCGCCCTCGAACCCACCCTTCGGAAGCTGGTGCGCCTGAGCTTCGCGGTGGCCCGCGCCTTCCGCGACGACGTCCTCGTCCGCGCCGGCGCCCGGCTCTGGGCCGAGCGCAGATCCATCGCCGTCGAGATGCCCCCGCCCTTCGTGGACTGGATCGCCACGGTCGAGGCCATGCTGACCCAGGCGCGGACGGAGGGGGATCTCGCCCCCTACGCGGAGCCCAGCCGCGACGCCCCCACCCTGGTCGCCGCGTTCTTCGGACTGCACACCCTCTCCGACGCCCTCGACAACCGGGTGCTGATCGAGGACCGCCTGACCGACCTGTGGTTGCTGCTTCTCCCCGCCCTCCAGGCGGACCCCGCACCACAGGCGCTGCTCGCCGAGGTGAGCGGGCGGGCCGCGGGCCGCGAGGACGGGCACCGCGGCCGCCGGCTCCACCGCACGGCCGGGTCGCAGAGCCCGGCGCCCCGCCCCGGAGTGATCAGCGGTTGAGAAAGGCCCATCGCGGGAGCAGCCTGGACGCAGTGCTGCGGATGGGCCCACCGGCGACGCCGGACGGCACCCGGACGACAGAACGAGGGCGGCCCGGACGACAGAACGAGGGCGGCGACATGGCGAAGGGCTCCGCGATACCGGACAGGCACCGCTCCGTACGGCGGGAGCCCGCTCCGGGCGCTGGGGTCATGGTGGATCCCCGGGGCGTGGTGATCGCGCTGAGCCCGGACGTGGGGCGCTTCCTCGGCTACGAGCCGCGGGAACTGGTCGGCCGGGCCGCGACGGAACTGCTCGCCGAGCCCCCGCCGGCGGCGGTCCAGCGCAGCCACGTCCGACGGGAGCCCTGGAGCGGCCGCGTCACCCTCCGGCACCGGGACGGCCACCCGCTGTCATGGACGCTCAGGGCCCATCCCTTGCGGGACGCGGCCGGCGACACGTACTGGTTCCTGACGACCGAGGGCCTCGAGCCCCCCGGGCTCCCACCCGGGAGCAGCGGCGAACCGGACATCGCCCTGCTCAAGCAGTGGGCCCTGGACCAGCTTCCACTGCCCATGGCCCTGTACGACCGCAGGGGAGTGCGGCTGGAGGTCAACGCCGCCATGAGGCGCGAGTCCGGCTCGGAGGATCACGAACTCCTCGACCGGCCCATCGGGGAAGCCCGCACCGGGGACACGGCGCTGGGCCTCCAGAGCATCGGCGACGCCATGCGGGAGGTCCTGCACACGGGGAAGACGGTGACGTGCGAGGCGCACTCACCCGGCTCCGGCGTCACCGGCCCGCGGTTCTGGCTGCTGTCGCTGTACCCCGTGCGCGGACCCGGCGGCCAGGTGTGCGGCATCTCGGCGGCGGCCGTGAACACCACCGAGCAGTTCCGCGCCCGTCGCCGACTGGCCGTCCTCAACGACGCGACGCTGCGGATCGGCACCACCCTCGACCTCAGCCGCACCGCCGACGAGCTCGCGGAAGTCGGCACCGACCACTTCGCCGACTTCGTCCTCGTGGACCTGCTCGACAGCGTCCTCACAGGCGAGGAGACGGAGGAGACGGTTGCCGGAGACCACAGCCTGCTGGTCTTTCGCAGAACCGCCAAGCGCTCCGTCCTGCCGGGATGCCCGGAGTCGGTGGTCCCGGTGGGTGGCATCTACACCTACCCCGAGGACTCTCCGCCGGGACGCGCCCTCGCCGCCGGCCGGGGCACCCTGCACCACGCCAGAGACATCATGCAGTGGTGGGCGGAGCACTCTCCCGAGCGCGCCCGCGTCATCCGCGAGTACGGGATCCACTCCCTCATGGCCGTACCGCTGCGGGCCCGCGGAGTCACACTGGGGCTGGCGCTGTTCTTCCGCCACCGCACCAAGGCCCCCTTCCAGGTGGACGATCTCCGGCTCGCCGAAGAGCTGAGCGCCCGCGCGGCGGTCCACGTCGACAACGCCCGCCGCTACGGCCGGGAACGTGCCACCGCACTCGCCCTCCAGCAGAGCATCCTCCCGCACCCCGCACTGCACCACCCCGCCGTGGAGATCGCCTCCCGGTATCTGCCCGCCCACTTCGGTGCGGGCATCGGCGGCGACTGGTTCGACGTGATCCCCCTGTCGGGCGCCAGGGTGGCCCTCGTCGTGGGGGACGTGGTCGGTCACGGGATCACGGCCTCGGCGACCATGGGCCGACTGTGCACGGCGGTACGCACCCTCGCCGATGTGGACCTGGCTCCCGACGAACTGCTCACGCACCTCGACGACCTCGTGCTGCTCATGGACCGCGACGACACCGACGACCGCTCCGCCCCCGGCTCGGGCGAGGTCGGCGCGTCCTGCCTGTACGCGGTGTACGACCCCGTTTCCCGGCGCTGCACCGTGGCCCGGGCCGGCCACCCCCTGCCCGTCCTGGCCACCCCGGACGGCTCCGTGCGTTTCCTGGACCTGCCCGCCGGGCCTCTCCTGGGCCTCGGCGGCCTGCCGTTCGAAGCCGCCGAGTTCGCCGTCCCGGAAGGCAGCGTTCTCGCCTTCTACACCGACGGGCTGATCGAATCCCCGGCACGGGACGTGGACGAGGCCTGCGACCTGCTGCGCGCGGCCCTCGCCGACCCCGGCCTTCCGCTGGAGGAGACGTGCGACCGGGCGCTGGGCATGCTCCCCGACGCCCGCACCGACGATGTCGTGCTCCTCTTGACCCGGACCCGGGCCCTGGGCGCCGACCGTGTCGCCACCTGGGAACTTCCTTCGGAGCCCTCCGTCGTGGCCCTGGCCCGCGAACTCGCCTGCGAGCGGCTGGCCACCTGGCAGCTCGAGGACGCGGCCTTCGTGGCCGAACTCGTGGTGAGCGAGCTGGTCACCAACGCGATCCGCTACGGCTCCCCACCGGTGCACCTGCGGCTCATCCGCGACACGGCCCTGATCTGCGAGGTCGGCGACGCCAGCAGCACCGCACCCCATCTCAAGCGCGCCCGCCTCTCCGACGAGGGCGGCCGCGGTCTGCTCATCGTCGCCCAGCTCTCCCGGCGCTGGGGCAGCCGCCATACCCGCTCCGGCAAGACCATTTGGGCCGAACTTCCGCTCACGCCGCAACTGCCGACCCCGTGAGCGGGCTCCGGCCCGGCTCCACGCAGGTGGCCCTTGCAGCCGCCGGTGCACAAGGATGTCGGCATGACACGAGGACGGGCGGTGACGGTCGGTATCGACCTGGCCGCGAGCGCACGGCGCACGGCCGTGTGCCGGGTGGCCTGGCAGGACGAGGGCGGCCTGGCCGCCGAGTTCCTCGTGCCGCAGAGTGACGCCGACCTGCTGGACATGATGCGGACGGCCGGCAAGACGGGCGTGGACTGCCCCCTGGGCTGGCCGTCGCACTTCGTGGCCACCGTCGTGGCCCACCACCGGGGAGAACGGCTCCCCGCCCCTGTCAGGTTCGGGGAGCGTACGGACGGCAGACCCGGTCTGGACGCACTGCGCTTCCGTCTGACGGACGACCTGACCTGGAAGGCGACCGCGATGAGGCCCCCGCTGTCGGTGTCCACCGACCTCCTCGGAGTGGTGGCGCTCCGCGCGGCCCACCTGCTGGATGCCCTCGCGGCCGACGGTGTCGCGGTGTCCCGGGACGGGTCGGGGCCGGTCGCCGAGGTCTACCCCGCCGCGGCGCTGAGACGGTGGGGGATACGCCCGGCCCGCAGCTACAAGAGCGGCACACCCGAGGCGCGTTCCGTCCGGGAGCACATCGTCCGCTCGCTGGAGTCGGGTCTGGGAGCGCCCCTGCCCGAGCCGGTGCGCGCGGCATGTGCCACCAGCCACGACCATCTCGACGCCCTGATCTGCGCCCTGGTCGCCCGCGCCGTCCGGATCGGGGACACCCTGGGCCCGCGCTCCCCGGACGAGCGCGAGGCAGCCCGGCACGAGGGCTGGATCCACCTGCCCGGTACGGACCTCGCCGCCCTGCGCCGCTGACCGGGACCTCGCCCGCGTCGGCGAAGCGCGCGGCCGTAGGGACGGGGTGTGGATGTCCTACAGCGCCCGGACCGCGAGCAGGGCCACGTCGTCGTGGTCGTCGGGGTGGCGCAGTCCGTGCAGCAGAAGGTCGCAGATCTCCTCCAGCGGCCGTTCCGGTTTGTCCAGGAGGGCCAGGAGCGCGTTGAGACGGTCGTCGATGGGGTGGTGGCGGGTCTCCACGAGACCGTCCGTGTAGAGGATCATCAGGTCGCCTGCGAGGAGCTCCACGGTCGTGGTCTCGAAGGGGACGCCGCCCACCCCGAGCGGCGCGCCCGGAGGCAGGTCAAGCAGCACGGGCTCCTTCCCCGGACGGGCCAACGCGGGCGGCATATGGCCCGCGTTGGCCAGGTGGCACCGTCGCCGGCTGGGTTCGTAGGTCCCGTACACACAGGTCACGATGTAGTGCTCCAGATCGCAGGTGATCTTGTCGAGGTGCTGGAGCACGGTGCCGGGCGCCAGGTCGAGGTCCGCGTAGGCGCATGTGGCGGTGCGCAGCCGGCCCATGGTGGCAGCGGCGTCGATGCCGTTTCCCATGACGTCGCCCACGACGAGCGCCGTCTTGTCGTCGCCGAGGGGGATGACGTCGTACCAGTCCCCGCCGACTTCGCTGGTGGCCTGGGCGGGCTGGTAGCGGTAGGCGAGTTCGAGGCCGGGGTGGTGCGGTGGGCGGTCGGGCAGCAGGCTGCGCTGGAGGGTGAGGGCGGTGTTGCGCACGCTCTGGTACCAGCGCGCGTTGTCCATGGCCACGGCGGCGCGACCGGCCAGCTCACAGGCGAGGACCACGTCGTCGTCGTGGAAGGGCAACGGGTTGCGCGTGCGCTTGAGGTCGAGCGCGCCGAGTACCTCCCCGTGGGCGATCAACGGCACCGCCAGATAGGAGTGGACGCCGGCGCGGGCCAGGAGCGAGCCGGCCTCGGGATCGCGGGCGATGCGCCTTAGGTCCTGCTCGGTGACATGACGCACCAGGACGGGCCGGCCGGTGTGCACGCACAGGGTGACCAGCCGGTCCCCGTCGTAGGCGGCGAGGTCACCGGGCGGGTCGGCCGCGCGGAGGGCCACGGTGGGATGGGTCGCCTTGAGGGCCAGGGCGCGGAAGAGCTCCGGGCCGCTGTCGGGCCGGCCCGTGCGGCGGCAGGCCAGTGCGGAGTCCAGGACGTCGACGGCGACCACGTCGGCGAGTTCGGGGGTCGCGACCTCGGCCAGTTCGCGGGCGGTGTGCTCCACCTCCAGGGTGGTGCCGACGCGGGCGGAGGCGTCCGCGATCACGGCCAGGCGGCGCCGGGCGCGGTCGGCCTCGGTGGCCGCGCGGTGCCGCTCCGTCACGTCGACGACCGAGGTCGCGGCGCCCAGGATCCGACCGCCGGGGTCTTCCAGCCGGTAGAAGGAGAGCGACCAGGCGTGGTCGTTGTCGGGGTCGGCCGGTGTGCGGCCGACCGCGTACTGGTCGAGGATCGGGGTACCGGTGGCCAGCACCTGGTGCAGGGCGGACTCGATGGTGTCCATGTCGGGGAACGGCAGGGTCTCCCGCAGATGGCGGCCGATGTGCTCCGCGGCGGGAATGCCGTCGATGCGCTCCAGTGCCGGATTGACCAGGAGATAGCGCAGGTCGGGGTCCATCAGGGCCAGCCCGATGGGGGACTGGTCGATCAGCCGCTCGCACAGGGCGAGGTCGGTCTCGACGCGCTGCAACGTGTCGTGGTCCGCCGCGATGCCCAGCGCGTAGACGTCGCCGGCATCGTTGAGGAGCCGCATGTTGCGGAACTCCGTCAGCCGGGTGCTGCCGTCCTTGCGCAGGACGGGGAAGGAACCGGCCCAGCTGCGGCCCGTCTCCATCACCTCGGTGAACAGACCGAGGACGGTCTGGAGGTGGTCCGGGTGGACCAGCAGTCGCCCCGCGTACTCGCCGAGGGCCTCCTGCGCCGAGTAGCCGAAGAGTTCCTCGGCCTGGGGACTCCAGAACACGATCCGCCCGCCGGAGTCCAGCACCACCGCGGCGACGCTGAGGACGTCCAGCAGGGTGGCGGGCCGGGGCTGCCCGGGGCCTGATCGATCGCGGTCGGCCTGGAAGGATTCGGCTTCCATCCCACGTCTCCCTCCGCCTGCCGCCGCGACCGTTGTCACTCGCCGGCGTGGCTCACGCCCAGGTCCTGCCTCCCGGTACTTCCATGCTGCCCCTGCCCGTGTGGCCTGCACAGCCCGGAAACGGTCGGTGGCCGGGCATATACGGACGGTGGCGCTGGCGGAGGGTTCGGCGGGTTGGGCTTTCGGTCGGTGCGGCGATGGGGGCACCGCCCGCGCGAGCGAAGCGTGGGGGAGCGTGCCGGGCGAACGTTGCCTGTTGGGCACAGGCGGGTTTCGTTTGGATCAGCCCGGGTCCGCGACGCCCGGTACGGCACCTCGCCGCGTTGTCGGACACCCGAGTACATCCAGTACGCGGGCGGCCCTCCGCCTTGCGATGCTCCCCCGGCTACCGCTGGGAGATGCCCCTTGCCCCGGACGCCGCGGCCTGATCCGAACCGATCCAAACGAAACCCCCTAGCAGACGCCGGCCACGGCTTGGCCCAGCCCCATGCCCTCGACCAGACCGCAGAGGGCGAACGGGCCGGTGCCGGGGCGCGACGAGGCCGGGAACCAAGGTGCGGCGGCGGGCCGCGCGGACGCTTCGTAGCCCGCTGTGCCACGGGGGACGGGGCGTGGCGTCGGTGCGGTGACGGTCCGCTGACCGGGGTGCCCCTGCGACGGAGGCAGGTCCGGCGCGGGGCCCGCGCGGCGGGGCGTGGGTGCCGCCCGGCGCTGTGCCGGGACGGGCCGGTTCGCCTGCGAGGCGGCGTGCAGGCCGGCGGGCGAGGGACGCCCCGGCCCCGGACGAGGTGCTGGACCGGTGCGTACGAGCCCTGCGACTCCGCGTGGAGGCCGCGGCCCCGAGGCATGCGGAGCGGCCGGCGCAGGCGCACGGGCATCGTTGACCTCGGCCTGCCGGACGGGCCGGTCGCCGTAGTCGGGCCGGACGGTCACGCACCCGGCGGCGAGCAGCGCGACGACGACGAAGAGGAGCGTGCGGCGCATCCACCCACGGTCGCGTACCGAAGATCCCGGGGAAGCGGCGGCGCGCGGGCGATGCACCGGGACGGATGAGCCGGCGACCACCGCGCCCCACTCGGGGAGGTCCGCGTTGGCCGGGGGCCGGACCCTTCCGATGCCTCTCGGGCCGCGAGGGGGCCGCCGTGTGCGCCGATGGTGTTGTTCGCGAGCCTCCGGTCGTCTCCGGCCTACCGGGGGGCTTCGAGGTCTTCCCGCAGTCAGGCCTCCGCGTGCCCTCGCCGGGGCTGGGCCTTCCGAGACGGCCGGCCCGCGGGCGGGAGGCCTACTCGGGCCGCTCCGAACCCGTGGTGTCCTCGGCCGGAGCGGCGGCCTGCTCCTCGGCGGCGTCCGGGGAGGAGTAGAAGACGGACGCTCCCTGCTTGCTGCGCTGGGCCAGGTTCCTGGCCACGAGCCCTTCGAGCGTGGTGCGGATGACGGTGGTCTTGATGCCACGCTCGGGATGGACCCGGCCCAGCGCCGCGGCGATTTCCGCGGAGGAGCGTGGCTCGCTCTGTTCCGAGAGGTGACGGCGGACGAGGTCGACCAGTGTGGGCTCGGCCGTCTTCGCCGCGGTGTCCTTGTCCGTCTTCCCCGCGGCAGGCTTGTCCGTCCTCACCGCGGCAGGCTCGCCCGCGGGCTTCTTGGCGGCCTTCTTCGCGGTGGGCTTCCTGGCCGTGGTGCGGCCACGCGAAGGGGCGCTCTTCTTCGACTTCACCTGCTCGTCCGTGCCGGACTTGGCGCCGGGCCTCCTGCGGGCAGCGGGCACGGTGGCGTGCTCGGACGCGGGCCCGGCGGGGGGCGGGGTCAGCCCGAGTGCCTGCTGCATGTTCACCAGCACGGCGTGGTCGTGCTGGAGGGCGGCCAGTTGCGCCTGGAGTGCGGCGATTTCCGCGCTGACGCGGTCCTGCTCCTTGACGTTGCGTTCGAGGTCGTCGGTCACCTGGGCGGCGTACTGCGATGTCAGATCGGTGGCGCGAGTGGTGCTCTCGGACATGGGGTCGACCTTTCTCCGGATGTCGTGGTGCGGGCGTGGATGGCAAAGCGCAGGTGTTCTCGGGCTGGCGTCCGTGTGACGGTGGCGGCAACTGCGCGAATACCCCGGCGTAGTGATGGTACGGATGAGTGCGACCTCTTGGTCCTCTCGAGTCATGTCTTGTGCTCGAGCCGAGGGTGAGGGTTCAGGCTGTGCGGTGCCTGTCAGCTCTCGGCCGCACCGAATCGGAGGGCCGGGACCGTGTGTTGACCGTCAGTCCTTGGCGGGCGTCAGCGCAGCCAGAAGCACGGTTCGGTCGTCCGTGCCGCCGGTGACCGACGGGTGGTGCAGGATCCGCTCGCACCACGCGTGCAGGGTGTCCGGGGCGGTGATGTCCGCACATTCGTCCGTGTGCTGGGCGAAGAGGCTCCCGAGGCGGGCGATGCCCTGGTCGATGTCGGAGTGACGGGACTCGACCATGCCATCGCTGTAGAGCAGCAGCAGCGCCGGTTCGGGCACAGGGAGCACGGTGGGTTCGTACGTGCCGGTGCCCAGGCCCAGCGGCAGGCCCGCGCTGGTGAGGGTGACCGGTGCGGCCCGTCCGTCGGTGCCTCGGATCAGCGGGGGAGGGTGACCTGCCCCGACGAGCGTGCACGTGTGGCGTTGCGCGTCCCACTCCGCGTACATGCACGTCGCGAAGGAGGCGGCGGGGGTGTCACAGGCGAGCGAGTCGAGCCTGCGCACCAGTTCGGCCGGGGTGATGTCGATACCCGCAAGGGTGCGGGCGGCCGTGCGCAGCTGAATCATCGCCACGGCCGATTCCGGACCGTGCCCCATGGCGTCGCCGACGACCAGAGCGATACGGCCGCCCGGCCGCGGCAGCACGTCGAACCAGTCGCCGCCGACGATGGTGTCGTGCCCGGCGGGCACATAGCCGTGGGCGATGCGGCAGCCGTCGAACGAGTGGGCGGTGGCGGGCAGCAGGCTCTGCCGGATGGCCAGCGCGGTCCGGCGCTCGCGTTCGTACCGACGCGCGTTGTCCAGGGCCACGCAGGCCCGCGCGGCCAGCGACTCCACGGCCACGGCGTCGTCCGGCAGGAAGCGGGCCCGGTCCGGTCCGCGACCGCAGACGACGAAACCGACGGCGGCGCCCCGCAGATGCAGGGGCGCGACAAGGAAGGACGCCGTCCGCAACAGATGCACGATGCGTGCGTCGTCGCCGCCCGAGGCGCGCAGCCGCTCGGACGTATGCGCGTCCACCGTGTCCAGGAGTTGCGGACGCCTGGTGGCCAGGGCCCGGGCGTACGGCGTCTCGCACGGGAAGACGATCACCTCACCGACCGGCAGTATGTCCTCCCATCGCGTGGAGGCCTCCGTCCCCACCCGCAGCGCCAGCCGGCGGGCCTCGACATGGGGAGGGTCCCCGGCCGGGTAGGGGCTCTCCTCGACGAGCCAGCGCTCCAGCAGGTACACCGAGGCTGCGTCGCAGAAGCCGGGCGTCAGTGCCTGGACGATATGACGGCCGGTCAGGCCGAGATCGAGCTCCGACCCGATGACGTCGGCCGCGGGGGAGAAGGCCGGCCGGCGACGCGAGTGTGCGGCGGCCGGTGATGCGTCCAGCTGGCTGCGCGCTTGGTTCCGCAGGGTCGTGCCTTTCCGGGTGGGGCCGGTTGCGACCGCGCGGCATCGGCGACGCCTCGCCGGGGGTCAGGACGCAGCTATATGATGGAACATCAAGATCATTGGCCGAGAGGGGAGTTGCCGTGCCGGGTGACCGGTTCCTTCCGAAGGGCGTCGATCCCGGCAAGGCAAGCGTCGCCCGGATGTATGACGCCATGCTGGGCGGGGAGCACAACTTCGCCATCGACCGGGAGGCGGTCGCCGCCTTCACCGCCATCGACCCCCAGGTGCGCACTCTGGCTCGGGCCAACCGGGCCTTTCTCCAGAGAGCGGTGCGTTTTCTCGTCGACGCCGGGGTGCGGCAGTTCATAGACCTCGGGTCAGGCATCCCCACCCAGGGCAACGTCCACGAGGTGGCGCAGAGCGCCTGCCCGGGAACACGGGTGGTCTACGTCGACAACGACCCGGTCGCCGTGGCGCACAGCGCCTCCCTGCTCGCCGACAACCCGGACGCGGACATCGTCGACGCCGACATCCGCCGCCCGGCCGACGTCCTGTCCTCCCCGCAGGTGCGCCGGCTGATCGACTTGGACCAGCCCGTCGCCGTACTGATGATCACCATCCTGCACTTCATCACCTCCGAGGAGAGCCCGGCCGGCATCGCGGCCGCCTTCCGGGACGCCCTTCCCGACGGCGGCTGGCTGGCGCTGACGCACGCCACCAACGAGGACCGCCCGGGCACCGCTGCCGCCGTGGGACAGCTGTACCGGTCCAGGGCCACATCGCCGGTCACCGCGCGTTCCCGCGCCGAGATCCTCGCCCTGTTCGACGGCTTCGAACTGGCGGAGCCCGGTCTGGTCCATGTGCCCCTGTGGCGTCCCGACCCGGGGGACCCGATCCCGGAGAACCCGTCGGAGTACTGGGTCTACGCGGGAGTCGGCCGCAAGCGTCGTTGAACCGACCGGGCACGCGTCGGAAGGTCGGTAAGCGCGTCTTGACTTCGAGTCGACGAGGCCGGCCGGCGGCGCGAGGGCGAGATCCCTGCCCGGGTCCCGCGAGGCCCCGCTGCCGCGGTCGGCCGGCCTGTCGCCCCGGCTACCCCGGCTGGTGCGCCGGACGGAGGCTGCCCGGCCCCGGCCCGGCGCAGCCGCCCGCGGCGCATCCGGTGAGCCAGGCGTCGAAGTCGGCGTCGTAGCGGGTGCCGATGTCGGTGGCGTAGACGGCGTAGCCGCCCGGGTAGTCGCCGACCCGGAAGCGGGCGAGCATGCCCTGGATGTCCGCGGGGTGCCTCTCGACCATGTAGCGGACCGCGAGATAGCCCCAGGGATAGGTACGGGTCACGTCGCTGTTGGCGTAGGTGTTCTGGAACAGCGTGCTCAGGGTGTAGGTGTGCTTGCCCGCCTCGGCCACTGCCTGGCCGTCGGTGATGCCCCGGTAGCCGTAGGAGACGTACTCGGCCAGCCCCTCTATCCACCAGATGTCCGGGACCGCCGTCTGCTGTGCGAAGTCGCCCTTCATGTCGTCGCGTGCGTCGAGGTAGTGCGTGTACTCGTGGTTGAGGTTCCATATCCGGGCCGTGAAGCCGTCGTCGTTCGCCTTCTGGTACATGATCGAAACCGGCTGGTTGCGGGGGTCGGCGGGGTCTCCCACGAGGGTGATGCCACCGTTGTCCGTACTGACGCCGAAGATCGCCCCGGCGTAGGTCTGGTAGTCGGTCCGGCTGGCGAACACCACGAGGTGGACGGTCGACTCATACTGGCCGGGTATCGGTCCCCCGTCCTTGACGAGGCCGTGCACATACGGTCCCTGGCCCAGCACGTCGGCGCAGGTGGCCGCGAGGTCGGTGGCGGTCAGCGACTGGGCCCGTATGGTGTGCGTGGCGTCGCAGGCGTGGGTGACCGGCAGCGCCGCCCTGCTCAGCCGGCCCGCCAGGTCGCAGACGTCGTAGTACGAGCAACCGGCCTTGTCGTAGCTGTCCACCTGGGTCGCGAGCGCCACCCACAACTGCGCGGTCCGGCCGGTGATCCGAGAGGCGTCCAACAGGTCCTTGACCGGAGGCCGGACCAGGGCCGTCAGCGCGGGGTGCTCGACGTGGCGCGCAAGGCTCATCCCGGCGTTGGAGTCCAGATAGGCGCGGTCGGTGCCCAGCAGGTTCATGTGGTCGACGGCGAAGGTGTGGAGGGTGCCGATGATGCGCGGGTCGGCCGTGACAGCGCTGACATAGGCGGTGTTCCAGTTTCCGCGCCACAGGGGTGTGTAGACGTCGTTGACGGCCGCCACCATGCTCGCGACGTCATCGTAGGAGGCGTCGTATCCGCTCAGCAGCCGTCGGTAGGCGCGGAGATAGCGGCCCTGTAGGTCGGCGCTGTCGGTGAGGATGACGACGTCTGCGAGGACGTCGCCGTTCGCTGAGGTGACGTCCCAGGCGTGCCGGCGGGCGAAGAAGGCGTCGAGTCCACGGGCCGTGGCCGCGGTCAGCCGTGCTCCGTAAGGCCCGGTGTCCGACGGGTTGTCGAACTGCACGTAGTAGCCGGCCCGCAGGAACAGCACCAGCTGCCAGATGCCGGCCGAGTTGTCGCCGCCGTACCGCCGGGCAGCACGTGCGAAAGCGTCCGCGACGGTGACCATCTGGGACTCTCCGAAGACCCTGCCCGCGTCGGCGCCGGTGACGGCGAACAGGCTGTCGACGCACTCCACCGTCGAGGCTCTGACGAGCGCGACGAGTGCCGAGCCGGTTCTGCCGCCGAAGTCGGCCGGAGAGCAGGCGGTCTTCGACGCGGCGCCCGGGGCGGGCGCGGCATCCGGATCGTGCGGGGACACGGCGGGGTGCAGGGGAGGGAGCTGGGTGGGAGCCATCCGCCGGTCCTCAACGGCGCGGCCGGAAGTGGCGAGGGTCGAGCCCGTCGGAGCGGGCGGCGCGGAGTTGTGGACGGCGGTGGGGGCGTCAGCGCCGGTGGGCGGCCCGGGCGCGGCGAACGCGGGCGGCGCCAGCAGGCCGACGAGGGTCATCCCGGCGGCGAGTGCGCCGGCCACGCTTGCGGGCAGGGCGAAGTAGCGCATCCCGACTCCTTTGCGGATAGATGCGCCTCGGAAACGGTGATGAGGCGTGAGAGGCACCTTCTCAGCGCCGTCGGTCGCCAACAATGGGGTGTGACATAGCACATTGCACTGATGTCCCATAACACGCCCGCAGGCTGCCGTCGGCCCGCCTCACCACTGGGCCCGCCTCACTACGGGGCCCGCCTCACTACGGGGCCCGCCCTGCCACCTGGCCCGCCTCACGACCGGGCCCGCCTCACGACCGGGCCCGCCCTACCGCCCGGCCACGCTCCATGTCCTCGTCGCCCAGGCTCTCAAGTGCGGTGACTGCGCGACGAGATCGCGGTAGGCGGCCGTGGCGGAGGTGAACAGCGTCTCCGCCACCTCGTCGGGAACCGAGCCGCGCCGCCAGGCCAGCACATAGCGGCACCACAAGGGCGTCCCGCTCAGCGGTCTGATCAGCACGCCCGGGACAGACCGGAGGGTCGCCTGCACCAGGGACACCCCGAGGCCGTCGGCGATCATGTTCAGCAGCTGCTGCCGGTCACCGAGGAACGTGTGCACCGCCACCGGTGAGAAGCCGGCCGCCTCGCAGGCCGAGTAGAAGACGCCCGGCCAGCCGGCCCCGTCGTCGGGTGTCACGAACCAGGCGTCCTCGGCCAGGTCCGCCAGTGCGATCTGAGGGCGGCGCCTGAGCCGGTGACGGGCCGACAGGGCCACGAAGGACGGCTCGGTGACGATCCCGCGATGTGCCAGCGAGGCGGAGTGGTGTAGCTCCCTGCCGGGGTAGTCGGCGGCGACCGCCGCGTCCACCTCACCCTTCTCCAGGAGTTCGACGATCTCCGAGGACGCGTACACGCTGCTCACGGTGAGCGAGACCTCCGGCAGCCGGCCGCGGACCCGGGCGACCATGCCGGAGAGGACCGGTGAGTTGGTCGCGGCCAGGCGCAGCGTCCGGCGCGCTCCCGAGGCGTCCGCCGCCCTTCGATGCCCGATCGCCTCGGCACGTGCCAGCACCTCCCGTGCCTCCGCCGCGATCTCGAAGCCGTACGGTGTCAGCGTCGCGCCCGACACTCCGCGCTCGAAGAGCGGCCTGCCGAAGAAGCGTTCAATGCGCCGTAGCTGGGTACTCAGGGCCGGTTGGGAGTACCCCAGGTCCGACGCGGCCCGGCCCACGCTCCCCGCGTCGGCGATCGCGCACAGCACACGCAGATGCCGAAGCTCCAACTCCATCCGCCCGCTCGCCCTCCCCGTCGCCCTGGCCCTCCCCGTCGCCCCCGCCGTCCCGGTCGTCGCCGTCCCGGTCCTCCCCGTCGTCCTCGCAGCCCCGGTCCGCCCCGTCGTCCGGTCGGTCCGGCCGGTGTCCGCGGCACACCGGCGGAGGGGAAGCGTTCCACCGTGCCGTCGCGCCCACAAGACGCGGATCCGCCCACCTTCGGCGGGTGCCGGGTCAGTGTGCCGGGCGGAGCGAAGAGGGCGGCTCCGACTCCTGTTCACCACCGTCATGGCGCGCCAGCCATCGGGCGAGCGTGCGGGCGATCGGCTGGCCCGTGTCCATCTCCACGAACCCGAACTGGCCCGACTGGTTGCACTCCAGGAACCACCAGATGCCGTCGGCGTCCTCCACGAAGTCGAAGGCGCCATAGGTGAGTTCGGCCCCTCGCAGATAGGCGTGCACGGCGGTCGCGATACGCGGTGGGACGTCGACGGGCCGCCAGGGACCGGCGGAGGGGGCGAACCGGACGTCCACGTCGTCGGAGTCCGCGGCGGCCGGTTTGCGCGCCGCCAGCAGCCGGTCGCCGACGGCGGTGAGGCGGATGTCGGCGCGCTTGGCGATCCGCCGCTGGAGCAGCGTGGGCCCGAAGGCCACGGCGGCGAAGTCGGCGTCCGGAGCGATACGACTGGTGGGCACCGCCCGGGGAGGGTCCTGCGGGTGCGTGCCGGAGACGGGTTTGACCACCAGGTCGGGGAAGCGCTCGGCGAAGTCGCGGGCGGCCTGCGGAAAGGTCGTGATCAAGGTGGCCGGCACGGGGAGTCCGGTGCGCTGGGCGAGACGGAGTTGCCAGGGCTTGTGACGCGCCCGGCGGGCCGCGTCGGGGCGGTTCATCCAGCGCGCACCGGTGCCGTCCAGCATCCCGTAGAGGGCCTGCGAGGTCTCCTCGGTCAGCCAGGCCGACGGCTCGGCGGCCCGCGCGGCGGGAACCCCGGGTCTGCGCACCCAGATGGACCGCAGCCCGTTCGTGCTCACGAGACGGCCGCCGGCACAGAGGTGCCCCTGGAAGGCGCCGTGCACGTACTCCCCGGAGAGGGCGACCGCTCCCGGGAGGTCCGCCGGATCGAGCCGGACCACCGGAACTCCGGCCCCGTGCAACTCGGCCACCACCATGTCCGCCGTCACGTCCTGTTCACAGGTGAGGATCAGCACGGTCATCGTCGGCGTGCCGCGTTCAGTCGTCGAAGTGGGTCTTCGAGCCCGCCGTCGAGGTCGTGGCCCCCCATTCCCGCAACACCGCGTAGTCGTGGGCGGCTATCCGCCCGTCCGGGAGAAGGTTCAACTGCAGTGCGGAGTCGTAGCTGTACGGAGTGCTGACCTCCCAATCCTCGGCCGGGCGAGCGTAGTCCAGCGCGAACGGTCGCATCGTCTCTCCTTGTTCGGTGCTTCCTCAGCAGGCGGACGGTGATGCTCCGGCGGGACCGCCGTCTGCCGGGCCGCCATGGCTCCACCCACTTATACGAATCGAACGGGTGAATGGTTGCGTCACGCTGCGTAACGGGTGGGACGGCCGCTCCCGGAGCGTTCGCTTCCCCCGTCCGCCACTGCGGCCGGCCTGCGCCGAGGCAGCGTCGCGCCGCGGGCCTGCGACGGGGCCCCGACCGTCGTCCGCCCTGCGAGGGGCTCGCTGACCTGCGAGAGCGCGCGGCACGTGCGTCGCCCGGAACCCATCGGCGCACGGATGTCCCTTGCGCACCTGGGTACCCGTGCTGCGCGCCGATGATCGCGCCGAGTCCGGTGGCCGGGACGGGCCGGGACGGCCGATGAGAAGGGCGAGCGAGAGGAGGGCCACACGCATGACTGCCACCGACGATCTTCCCGTCCTGCGGACCCTCGGCGAACTCGGGGCCCTGGTGGAACGGTATTGCGACCTCTACGTTCGCTGGTCGCACGGCCCGCGCGTCGATCTGGGTACCGCCGGGAGCAGAGACGACCTCACCGGCGTCCGCATGCCGGGGCTGTCCGCCAACCCTCTCAGAGTCGAGCCCTGGTGGGGGGACCGGCCCGTCGAACTGTGGGTGGCCCGGCGGCTGCACGACTACTCGCACCTGCCCCGGGAGAAGGGCGAGGGAGTGCGCCCCTGGGTGCTCCGGGGCCGGGTCGAGGGACGAGGCCCCGACAACGAGCCGTTGGTGGCGGACGTGGAGCCCGTCGGCTGGGTCGACGACAGGGTGATCAGGGAAGCGCAGACCGCGGTCGACCGCCAGGCCGGCCCCTGGGGGCCACTGCGCCGCGACGGCGACCGCTGAGCATGGGTGCCGGGAGAGCCCCCGGGGCGCGCGTTCCGGTTGCCCCGCCGGGGTACTCGGCAGCGCATGAACGACAAGAGGAAACCCGAGACCGACGCCTCCAAGGCCCGACGGGCCGCTGAGGAGCAGCGCGAGGCGGAACGCGAACGCGCCGCTTCCCGACCCTTCGAATACCCCCACCCGGAGCGCCGCGCAGGAGTCAGGGCACGGCGTCGCATCAGTGAACAGGAGGCCGACGCCGATACGCAGCCCGGCATTCCCGGAGGTTACGGCACCACCGGCGGCGGCCAGCCGGGAGGCACGGGAGCGGCTCATCCCCCGACGCCTCGCCGCCGGCGTGGCGACGAGAGCGGCGACACGCCGGAACCCACCGAGCCGTGACGCGGCCGTGACCGCGGCCACCGTTGTGCAAGGCCGCACCCGGATGCGTGACCGGATCCGGAAGAAGCTGCTCCGAGGGGTGGGACGGCGGGGGCACGACCCTCCTATCCTGCTGTGTGGAACCGACCAGGATGAGCGGCGCGGCCGCCGGTCCGCGATAATTGCCATCCCGGTACTTGGCCGGCCGACCGGGTCGCGACAAGCGACGGCAGGGGACCAGGAGGTGCGCTTTCGTGGCAGGACAGGTGGCTGAGACGGACGTGGGCCTGGACCGGGACGTGTTCATGCGGACCCTGGTGCGGGAGCTGGCGACCTCGCTGGAATCGGTGGTGGGCCTGGAGGAAGCCTCCGGCTACATCTCCCTGGTCGGCCAGTCGGTCGGCTCGCAGATCAACGCCTCGTACACCACGGCCCTGAACGTGGAGCGGCTGACCCGTGAGCAGGTCGCGGACGTCCTGGTGGACCTCAAACAGCGTATCGAGGGGGACTTCTACCTCATCTCCCAGGACGACGAGAAGATCGTGCTGGGCAGCCGCAGCTGCCCGTTCGGCGACAAGGCGCTGGGCCGGGACTCGATGTGCATGATGACGTCGAACGTCTTCGGCATCATCGCCGCTCAGAACCTGGGCTACGCGCGGGTGGAACTGGAGGAGACCATCGCCCGCGGCCATGCGGGCTGCCGGGTCGTGGTCCATCTGAGCCCGAGGCTGGACGAGGAAGACGAACTGGTGACGCGGGAGTACTACGGCGACGCGGCGCAGCCGGCCGGAACCACCACGCCGCACGCGGCGGCAACCGCGCCGCCGGCAGCGGCCGTATGAGCCTGGCACTCTTCACCGCCGTCTCCCGGCTCGTGCCCCGCCCCATGCTCGTGTGCACCGCCTCCGGGCAGGTCCTGGCGGTGAATCCCGCTGCGACCCGGGCCGCGGCCTCGCTGCGGCCCGGGGCGAACCTGCTCGACCTGTCCCAGTCGGCGGCGGAACTGAACACCTGCCTTCGGCAGTGGCTGCGCACCGGCCACCCGCTTCCCGGCGCGTTGACCGTGCCCGGCGAGGACGGCAAGCCGGTGCGGTTCCGCAGCCACGGAGCCCGGGCTGCCTGGTGGACCGGGCCGGAGCCGGTGGTCCAGCTGCACCTGTCCCGTCTGGACCACGGGGACCGGTTCGTCGCGCTCAGTGAGCAGGTGCGGCTGCGGGACCAGCAGATGGCCTACCGGCGGGCGATCACCGCCCAGCAGGAGCGGCTCCTCGCCCAGGAGAAGGCCGCCCGCGAACGGATGCAGCGCCTGTACCGGCTCACCGCTGCGCTCGCGGCCAGTGTCACCGTGGGGGAGGTCTGCGAAGCCGTCTACAAGACGGCCCCCCAGGCCCTCAACGCTCATACGATTGTGCTGGAGCTGCACTCCAGCAGAATCGTGCCGCTCCTGGAGCCGGCGGCAGCGGCCGGCTCCACGGTGCCGGGCCCGGCCGTACCGCTGGAGGGGGCCCCTCTCGCGGCGAGCACCTCGATCGATCTCGATGCCCCAGACACTGCGCCGGTCCAGGCCCCTCAGGAGAACGCCGCGCGTGTGCCCCTCGAGGCGGAGGGAGTCGTCCTCGGCTACCTGACCGCCCATCACGAGCCGGACACCGTGCCCGACGACAAGCACACCACCGCCGTGGCCCAGCAGATCGCCCAGGCCGTGCGGCGTGCCGGGCTGTTCGAGCACGAGCACCGGCTCGCCGAACGCCTTCAGCGCAGTCTGCTGCCGGCTCTCCCGCATGTGCCCGGCCTGGACATCGCGGGTGGCTACGCACCGGGCAGCCACCTTGTCGACGTCGGCGGCGACTGGTACGACGTCCACCTGCTGGACGCCGACACCGTCGCCTTCACGATCGGCGACGTCGCCGGCCACGGTATCGCCCAGGCCACCACCATGGCGCAGATCACCACGGTGCTGCGCAGCATCGCCCGCCGCTGCGGCCACAATCCGCCGCAGGTCCTCGAGGAACTGAACGACTTCCTGGCCACCTATCACGACGGCCTGATGGCGACCGCCTGCTACGCCACCTACCACCGTCCCACCCGCACCCTGCGCTACGCCCGCGCCGGCCACCCCCCGTCCCTGCTGCTCCACCCCGACGGCAGCGGCCGCTATCTCGACCAGGCGCTCGCACCGCCCCTGGGCCCGGTCCGGCACGTCCGCTACCGCCAGCAGGAGGTCACCGTGCCCACGGGCGCCGCACTCGTGCTGTACACCGACGGGCTGGTCGAACGCCGCGGTGAGGCAATCGACGAGGGCCTGGCACGCCTGCGGCAACTGGCCGAGGCCACACCGGGGCTCACCGCCGGCGAGATCTGCGGTCTGCTGCTCCACGAGCAGCCGGACGCGGAGTTCCCGGACGACCGCGCCCTGCTGGTCGCGCGCTTCCCCGAGGACCGGATGGCCTCCTGAGCCACGGCCCGAAGCGGGGCGAGGCGGGGCGGCGGTACGGCACCACGAAGCGGACCTGGCGCGATGGCGGAATCCGCAGAACCGAGGGGTCAGCGGCCGAGGTAGAAGCGGATCGTGGTGCCCGGATCGCCGGTGTGGACACGGACGAGATCGGCGACATGATTGACCAGCAGCAGCCCGCGCCCGCCGGGCCGGCTGGGTGCCTGGGGGCGGCGTCCGGCCAGCGGATCGATCAGCTGCCCGGCGTCGTGCACCTCGCAGACGACCTGCTCGCCCTCCAGCCAGATCCGCAGCGTCCCGCCGCCGGCGCCGTGGACGACGCTGTTGGTGGTCAACTCCGCCACCGCGAGTGCCAGATCCTCCAGCTGAGGACCGGACAGCCCCATCCGCTTGCCGTGCCCCACGGCGAACTCACGCGCTGTGGACAGCTGCCCGCTGCCCTGGAAGGCGAACGTCTCGGCGCCCGGGGGCACCGGAAGCGTCTCGTTGTAGCGGGCGACCGCCGCCTCCGGGTCGTAGACGGCGGAAGGCGTCTCGCCGTACTCGTCGACGACCACCGGATGGGTGGCCCACGCGTCGTCGAGCACACCGCCTTCGAGCCCTGCGGCGTCGTACGGGCAAAGGATCGTCACCTCGCGCCCGGTGAACGCCGCGTTGATCAGCGCCTCGTGCTGCACACACGCCGCGTACTCCACCGTCGTACGGCCGGGCCAGATCGGTTCGCCGATGATCCGCACCCGCCCGCCGTTGTGGGGGTCGGCGAATCTGCGCAGCACTCCCGGAATGATCCGCCCCGGGTTGCGGCCCGCCTGGGTCATGTCCACGAAGTGCACCTCGTCGGCGCGCGCGCCCAGACCGTCCCTGATCAGCTCGAGGCGGTCCGGCGGCGCGGCCACGGCGACCGGCTCGCCCGCGGCGAGGCCGGCCAGAACGAAGGGGACCGTACCGGCCGTGTACTGCTGTGCGCCGCGGTAGAAAAGTGCCGGGTGGACGAACGCTTCCCGGGTGGTGACGTCGTCGGTCACGGTGCCACCTCGATCCCGCTCAGTCCGGGCCAGAAGATGTCGAGTACGCGTGCCATCTGCGGCGGCGGCCGGTGGACCACGATCCGCTGTCCCTCGGGCAGTGACCGTGCGGCCGTCACCAGGTCCGTCACCCCTGCCACGTCGATGAACGCCACCTCCGACAACTCCACGTGGAGGGGCGCCCCACGGTGCCGCGCCAGCAGGCCGAGCGCTTCCCGCCAGGTGTGCCGCGTGTGGAGGGTGACTTCCCCGACGACCCGCACACCGAGGCGTCCCGGGAGCGAATGGGCCTCGAGCGGGGCCTCGTGGCTCGGTGGCGCGGCGGAAGCTCCCCCGGATGCGACGTCCACGCTCCACCCCTCAGCTCGTGCCGGTCTCCGCACGAGCACCTTAGCCCGGTCGGCCCGCCACGACGGCTTTGCGGGCGACGCAACGTCGCCGTCTGCCTTTCTCTTCGGGCAACCACGAACGGGGCTGCGGCAGGCAGATGGGTCCCCGTCCGGCCGGACGGGGACCCATCTGAGGGCGTCCGACGTGTCAGCGCTTGAAGGCGTCCTTCGTCTTCTCCTTCGCCTGGCGAGCGTCGCCCTTGGACTTTTCGGCCTGGCCCTCGGCCGTCATCCTCTCGTTGCCGACCGCGCGGCCGACCGTCTCCTTGGCCTTGCCCTTGGCCTGTTCCATCTTCGCCTTGGCCTTCTGCTCTCCAGCCACGTTGCTCACTCCACGTCACGTTGACTACGGGTGCACTACACCGGGTGGCCCGCCGTCCAGTGTTCAAACCACCACCGGCCAATCGCTCGACATCCCTATGACAGCCGCCATGCCCTGTGCTATGACAGCTGTCATGACCGGCGGGCCGCCCGGACCCGCGGACGGGTCGGACCGGGCGAATCAGGCGAACATGGGGGCACGGTGAGTGACGACGCAGCCCGGTTGATGTGGGAGCTCGCCGAGCCGGTGCACGACCTCGTGTACTTCACGCCGGAGGCACGGCAAGCGGCGGACGATATCGGCATGCGGGGCTTTTGGATGGGGTACTTCGCCCTGCGCGCCGCTCCGTTGGGGCCGGTTCAGCCCGCGGTGGTGACCAGCAGCTTCTATGTGTTCCACCCCAGCCGGGTGACCCGGGCACTGCCGGACGCCTGGCGGTACTCGACGGTGGAGGACGTCCTCGCCGCGCGACAGCGGGGGGTCGACCTCGCCATGCGGCGGCTGTACGGGGAGGACGCCCTGTGCAGCGCCTCCATGACGGAGGCGGCGGACCTGGCCTGGGCCGCCGCCGAGGCGGCCGACACCGCGGGGCGGGTGCTCGGCGGCGCCAACCAGGCCCTCGAGCGCCCGGCCGAACCGCATGTGCGGCTGTGGCAGGCCACGACCACGCTCCGCGAACACCGTGGTGACGGGCATGTCGCCGTCCTGGTGAGCCGCGGCATCGGACCGGTCGAGGCGCTGGTCCTCAAGGCCGCCTCGGGTGAGTCGGACGGTGCGTTGCTGCGCGAGGGCCGGAAGTGGGACACCGCCACCTGGTACCGCACGGAGGCCGAGTTGCGGGCCCGGGGATGGATCGACGACAGCGGGCGGCTGACCGCCCGGGGAGCCGCCGAGCGCCGCGCGGTCGAGGAGGAGACCGACGCGGCGGCCGAGGGGCCGTGGCGGGCTCTGGGGCACGAGGCCACCGCGCGGCTGGCAGAGCTGCTGGCTCCGTGGGCCCGGACGGTGGTGGCGTCCGGACTCATCCCCTCCGGCAACCCGGTCGGGCTCACCGGTGCTGCCGCGCTGAGTGACTCCGGGGGACCCCCGCCCGGATCCATGACCTGACGGATGCGGGGCTTGTGACAGGGGCCGCCCGCACCTGGTTCACGGGCGGGCGCAAGCGCGGTCGGCCGCCCGGTTCACGCCTCTCGTCGGCATCCCGGTGGCCGCGTCACCTGTGCCGCAGCCTGTGACAGACGAGGGCGCGCTCGACGGCCGCCGCCATCGCCTGCTCGCCCTCGGCGTTGGGATGCAGGGGCGCGGCGGGCGTGGCGGGGGAGAGGGTCTCGATCCAGCGCTGCCCGGTCGGCCGGCACAGGTCGTGCCCGACGGTCGGTGTGTACGTGTCGACGTACACCGCTCCGTGCCGGTACGCCTCCCTGGCCAGCATCGCGTTGAGTTCCTTCTCCTTGTCCCGCAGATAGGGGAAGTCCCCCGCGGCGAAGGGGACCGAGTCGCCCGTACAGCCGACACCGTTCTCCGGGAACAGGTCCGGATAGCCCACCACCAGGATCCGGGCGTGCGGGGACCGCTGCCGGATACCGTGGATCACCCGGGCGATCTTCGGTGCCGTCTGCTCGACCGTCTCCGTCAGCCGGTCCCCGCCGCCCCCGGTGAAGAAGGCGCGGCACGGGGCACCCCCGGGATCCGAAGCGGTGAGGCGGGCACATGTACCGAGGACCGTGGTGAAGCCGACGTCGTTGCCGCCGATGCTGACGGTCACCAGGTCCGTCTTCCGGCTCAGAGCGGCGAATTGGGCCGCGGCGGTACCCTGAGGGGCCGTCATCTCGGCGGTGGTCGCCCCGGAACAGGTCGCGTCCGTCAGCCGTGCCCGCTCGAACGCGGCCACGAGCGCGGGGTAGTTGCGGTCGGACCGCTTGCAGTTCGCGTCCACCTGGTCGGGGACCCCCGGTGCCGACGCGTAGGAGTCGCCGAGGGCGACGTAGTCCGGGCGGTGTGCGCCGGCGGGGGCCGCACTCGCCGAAGTGGCGCCCGTGCCCGCCAGGGTGGCGACGCCGCTGATCACTGCCGCACTGAACGCCAACGCGCGTCTCGCACCGAGATTCCGTGCCTTCTTCGCCACGGCCGGTCCTTTCAGGGAGGGGGACAGGGGCCTCCGGCCGCTCGGCCGGAGCAGACGCCAGGTCAACTCGCTTGTTTCGAACGGGCTATGAGAATCACAGAGAACGCCGGTCGGCGGTAGCTTCCGTGCCATAACGAAGGGGCGGGCACGGTGCGCGCCCCGCTCGCACCAGGCGCCGGATCACGGTGACCCGTTCTGGAGGCGATGCGGACGGCCGCGGCCACGCAGGGCATCGTCCTGGACCCGGTCCACAGCGGCCGCGCCCTGGCCGGTCTGATCGCCGCCGTCAGGGACGGCGGCATCCGTCGCGGGGAGCGCACCGTGCTGGCTCAACACCGGCGGACTGCCGGGCTCGTTCGGCCACGCGGAGACCCTGCGGCGAACCGTCACCGCACTGCCCTCCCACCAGTTCGGCCGGCCCGGCGCCCGGCCTCCGCCTCAGGCGGTCACTCCGGGGTACTCGCCCCGGAGCCCTGTCCGGCCGGCCGAAGGGACACACCATGACCGCCCCCGCCGCGGAGGCGCTGCGACTTCACTTCGTCGGCAACGCCACCGTCCTCATCCGCTACGGAGAGCTGACACTGCTCACCGATCCGAACTTCCTGCACCGGGGCCAGCACGCCTACCTCGGCTACGGACTGGTCAGCCGACGCCTGACCGATCCGGGCCTCGACATACGGGACCTGCCGCCGGATCTCGACGCGGTGGTCCTCTCCCACCTGCACGGCGACCACTGGGACCGGGTCACCCGGCGCCATCTCGACCGCTCGCTGCCCGTGATCACCACTCCGCACGCCTCCCGGAGACTCCAGGGCCTGCACGGCTTCCACCGGGCCGTGGGCCTGCGCACCTGGCAGCGGGAGACGCTCACCCACGGCGGCAGCCGGGTGCGGATCACCGCCCTGCCGGGCCGTCACGCCGGAGACCCGGTCCTGCGCCGACTGCTGCCGCCGGTCATGGGGAGCCTGCTGGAGTTCGGTCCGGTGTCCGGCGGCGTACGGCACCGGATGTACGTGTCGGGCGACACCCTGTTGTTCGACGGCCTCGACGAGATCGGCTCCCGCTGGCCCGACATCGACCTGTCCGTGCTGCACCTCGGTGGCACCCGGCTCCCGGGCGGCTTCCTGGTGACCATGGACGCCGCCCAGGGTGCCGAACTGGCCCGGCGTCTGCGAGCGCGCCATGTGATGCCGGTCCACTACGGGGAGTACACGGTCATGAAGTCACCGCTGGAGGACTTCCTGGCCGAAGCCGGTCGATGTGGGTTCGCCGACCGGTTGGTCGTCTGCCGCCCCGGCGAGCATGCGACGCTCATCCCCGGAGCGGACCGCGCCACCGTCACCGTCTGAGGGGCATCGCACGGGGCCCGCCGTAGCGTGCTCGGCGATGTCAGGACGGGGGCTGCCGGCATGCGAGGAGCCGGTCGTCCCCGCCGCGCCGATCGGTGAGCGCACGGTCGACCTGCCGGTCCGTGCGTGACCGGCCGGTGGTCGGGTACGTTCCCCAGTGCATGGACGACAACGACCCCCTCGGCCTCGACGGCATCGCGTCCGCTCCCGTGGAGCGGACGATGGAGCGGCTGGCACTGATGAGCCGTGAAGAGGCGCATGATCTGCTACGGCTGCTGGCGACGGTCGCCGAGGAGGGCGGACCGCTGTCCGCGGAGGCGGAACGGCTCGGGCGGGAGATCGCGGCCCGGATCCCCTCGGAGAACTGAGCGCCGCCACCCCGCCGGGTCACTCATCACCGGCTGAGAGGGAGCCGTCACGCGAGGGAGGCATACGCAGGGCCAGAACGGCGACGTCGTCGTCGTTGTCGGCCGGCCGTGTGCGCTCCAGCAGCTGGTCGGCGAACGACTCCAGCGGGCGGCGGGCCAGCGCGGCGGCGTGCCGGCGCAGCCGGTCGAGTCCCTCGTCGAGGGAGCGGCCCGGCGATTCGATGAGACCGTCCGTGTACAGCAGCAGCGTCGACTCCGGCGGTAGCACCACGGTCGCGTCGGAGCGGCGCCGGCGAGGCGAGATGCCGAGGAGAGGGCCGTGGCCCTCGGTGAGGTACTCGGTCAGTCCCTCCCGGGTCACGAGCAGGGGCGGGGGATGGCCGGCGTTGGTCCACGACAGGGTCCACCGCCCGTCCTCGCCGACCGTCATCCGGGCGAAGACCGTGGTGGCCATGGCGACGTCGGTCAGGCGCGTCATCGCTGCGTCGAGCCACTCGAGTATGCGACTCGGCGGCTCCTTCTGGGACCAGGCGTAGGCGCGCAGCATGTTGCGCACCTGCGCCATGCCGGCCGCGGCGTCCAGATCGTGTCCGACGACGTCCCCGACGGCGAGCGCCGTTTCCCCGTCGGCGAGCGTGAACACGTCGTACCAGTCGCCGCCCACCTGGGAGGCGTCGGGGGAGGGCAGGTAGCGCGCGGTCATCCCCAGCCCGGGCAGGCGTGGCAGTTGGGGCAGCAGGTGACGCTGCATGGTCTCGGCGACCTTGCGTTGCCGTTGGTAGAGACGCGCGTTGTCCAGGGCCAGCCCCGCCCGGCGGGTGATGTCCTCCAGCAGCGCCACATCGGCGGGCGTGAACGCCTCGGGCCGCTCCGAACGCCCCAGGGTCAGGGCTCCGAGCACCTCGCGCAGGCCACGGATCGGGGCGATGGCGGCGGAATGCATACCGGTCGCCTCGAACAGACGGCGCTGTGCGACCGCGATCCCCGAGTCCGGCTCACGCTGGTAGGTCTCGGGGCCGGCCACGGTCGACGCGACGCCGCGCAGGGCGCGCGACAGCGGCATAGGGGATTCCTCCGGCACGGGCGGCATGGGCCCCTCCAGGTCTTCCCGGTGCACCAGGACGCCGCTCTCCGCATGCACCACGGCGGCGCGCCACACCTCGTCGCGCTCGGTGATCTGGTCGATGACGGCCCAGTCCGCCAGCCGCGGCACCACCAGGCCCACCAGCCGCCGCAGCGCCTCGTCCACGTCCAGGGTCGTGGTCAGCTGGGTCGTCGTCTCGGCCAGCAGGGCCAGGCGTTCCAGCTCGGCGAGCGGCGCGGTGGTCGGGTCCGGCTCGTGGCGGGGGATGTCGGCGGCCGCGTGGAAGAGCACCAGCGTGCCTGATCCCAGGTCACCCGTGTCGTACGGGGTGACCAGCCACGACACCGGCAGCATGGCGCCGTCCCCGCGGGCGAACCAGACGCCCCCTGCCTGCGCCGTCTGCCTACTCAGAAAGGCCGGTCTCATCGTGCACTGGGTCCGGGGCACAGGTTCCCCGTGGCGGTTGCGGTGCAGCAGGTCGTGGGCGTCGTACCCGAGGAGTTCCCCGGAGGAGCGCAGCAGCAGCTGCTCGGCATGGGAGTTGACGGCAATGATGTGTCCCTGCTCGTCGACGACGTAGGCGCCGGTGCCGAGGGCGTCGAGCGTCCCCGCCAGGGACTCCTGGGCGGCGTGCCGATACGGCTCGTCGACGGTGTCCGTGTCGTTTAGGTCCGTCACCTTGAGCCTCCTCCCCCGATGCCGTGGTCAGCGATGCCGGCACTTGCCCGCGCAGGTACCGATCGCACTCGCTGCCGATATTCTCACCAGTTTCCCGAGCACCACGCGGGCACCGGCCCCCGGGCCCCGAATCAATCAGACCACCGGACCACCGGACAATCAGGCCATCGGCGGGCAGCGCGTCACGCCGGACTCTACGTCATACGGGCCCGTGCTCCGCCGGGCCTCTCCGGGGAGTACTCACGCCCGGGCCCGAGCCCGGTGGCGAAAGACGGTCCGGGGGCGCGTAGGACGTCGGCCCAGGGGTACCGGAGAGGGGTCGCGCTCCGCGGCTTCGCCGTGGAGGTCCCCGTGCAGCGGATGCCGGACACCGGCGTCCGACCTCGCGACACAGCTCCGCGACGGCATACGAAGCGTCGGCCCGGGCGACAGCGGAATCCGGAAACATGCGACCGACGCCCCTCGGTGCGGCTTCGACCCGCGCATCGACGAGGGTCATGTCCTATCTCTCCCGGACGGACCGGCCGGGTTCCCCGTTCCAGTGGACCGGCCCGGCGGCAGCCCGGGAGTTCCCCGGCGCTACCCGCCAGGGCGATCCGCCGGTGCCGTAGGCGCCCATCGGTCGCAAGCCCCGCCTCCTCGGTCTTCGGCGCTGCGATCAGATGAGGACGTCATGAACGCACACCACCAATCCACGCCCCACCGCCTCGCCCGCGCCCTCGGCTGGCTCAGCCTCGGCCTGGGAGGCGCCCAACTCACGGCTCCGGACGCCGTCCGGAAGCTGACGGGCGTCGACGACTCCCAGGTGTCCCGGGTCCTGGTCCCCATGGCGGGTGTCCGCGAACTCCTGCACGCCGGGCTCCTGCTGGGCAGCCGCGAGCCCGCCCCCTGGGTCTGGACCCGCGTCGCGGGCGATGTGATGGACCTGGCGGCCCTGGGCCGCGCCCTGAGCTCCCGCAGTGGCGGGCGCGGGCTCCGGACGGGTGTCGTCACAGCCGCTGTCACCGCCCTGACCGCACTCGACGTGTACACGGCGGCGGTCGGAACGGGAGGCCCGACCCGTCGCCGGGACGACGAACACGCCATGGAGGCACACGGGGCCATCACCGTCAACCGCCCGCGGGCGCAGGTCTACCGCTTCTGGCACGACTTCACCAACCTGCCCCGGTTCATGGCCCACCTGGAGTCCGTCGAGCCACGTGGCGACGGGCGCTCTCACTGGAGGGCGCGGGGGCCGCTGAAGCAGACCGTGGAATGGGATGCCGACATCGTCGAGGACCGGCCCGGAAAGCTCATCGCCTGGCGGTCGGTCGGCCGCACCGCGGTGGAGAACCACGGTTCGGTGCAGTTCGCGGACGCGCCCGGCGGGCGCGGCACCGAACTACGGGTGCGCCTGACCTACGAGCCCCGAGCCGGCCGGGTCGGCACCGCGTTCGCCAAGCTCCTGGGTGAGCACCCGGAACAGCAGGTCAACGACGACCTGCGCCGGCTCAAGCAGGTGCTGGAGACGGGGGAAGTGGTCCGCTCCGAGGGCAGCCCCGAGGGCACGCTCGCCGTGCGCCTGCTCAGGCAGCGCCCGGCCCGGCCCCTGGCTTCCGCCTGACCACGGCCACCGCGCGTCGACGGCAGCCGGAAGCCCGGCTGCGGAAAGGACATCTGATGAAGGCCAACTGCTGGACCGGACGCAACTCGGTTGAGGTGACCGAGGTCCCCGACCCCAAGATCCTCAATCCCAGGGACGCGATCCTCCGCATCACCTCCACGGCGATCTGCGGCTCCGACCTCCATCTGTACGACGGCTACATCCCCACCATGGAGAAAGGCGACGTCCTCGGTCACGAGTTCATGGGCGAGATCGTCGAGGTGGGCCCGGAGGTGACCGACCTCAAGGTCGGCGACCGGGTCGTCGTGCCCTTCCCCATCGCCTGCGGACACTGCTGGGCCTGTGAGCACCAGCTGTACTCGGTGTGCGAGAACTCCAATCCCAACGCGGGCCTCGCGGAGAAGATCATGGGGCACAGCCCCGGCGGCATCTTCGGCTACTCCCATATGCTCGGCGGCTACGCGGGCGGGCAGGCGGAGTACGCGCGCGTGCCGTTCGCGGACATCGGGCCCATCAGGATCGACGACGAACTGCCCGACGAACAGGTTCTCTTCCTCTCCGACATCCTGCCCACCGGCTACATGGGCGCGGAGATGTGCGACATCAAGCCGGGTGACGTCGTCGCCGTCTGGGGCGCGGGCCCGGTCGGCCAGTTCGCCGCCGCCAGCGCCTATCTGCTGGGCGCCGAGCGGGTCATCGTCGTCGACCGCTTCCCTTACCGGCTCGACCGGATCAAGGAGTACGCCGGCGCCGAGACCCTCGACTACGAGGCGGTCGACGTGCTGGACGCCCTCGCCGAGATGACGGCCGGCCGGGGTCCCGACGCGTGCATCGACGCGGTCGGCATGGAGGCCCACCACCCCACCGGTCCCCTCCACGCCTACGACCGCGCCAAGCAGGCCGCACGGCTGGAGACCGAACGCCCGCACGCCCTGCGCGAGGCCATCCTGGCCTGCCGCAACGGCGGAACCGTCTCCGTGATCGGTGTCTACGGCGGTTTCCTCGACAAGTTCCCCATGGGCAGTCTGATGAACCGGTCGATCACGCTGCGCGGCGCCCAGTGCCATGTGCACCGCTATCTGCGCCTGCTGCTCGACCGCATCCGCGACGGCGACATCGACCCCAGCTTCGTCATCTCGCACCGGCTGCCGCTGGATCAGGCCCCCCAGGGCTACGAGATGTTCAAGCACAAGGAGAACGAGTGCAACAAGGTCGTGCTCACCCCCTAGCCGAGGCGGACCCACGGCGCCCATAGCCCGGCGCTCCCTCACCCCGGCCGGAACCCCCACCGGCCGGGGCCGTCGTGGCTCTGGTCCCGGTCCGCTCCCGGTCCGGTCGTCCGGGGACCTGCCGCACAGCCGGGCGGCGACCGGAACAGCGGGCCTTGCGACCGGCGTTACCGTGACGGCGGCATAGGAACGATCAAGGCGGTCGGCATGCACGGCGAGTACAAGGTCCCCGGGGGCAAGCTGGTGGTGGTCGATCTCGACGACCACGACGGTGTCCTGCGCAACGTCCGCGTCGCGGGCGACTTCTTCCTGGAACCCGACGAGGCTCTACTGGCCATCGACCGCGCTCTGGAGGGAGCCCCCGCCACCACGGAGGCCCCCGAACTCGCCGAGCGCATCCGAGCGGGCCTGCCCGAGGGCACCGTCATGTACGGCCTGACCCCCGAGGGCGTCGCGACAGCCGTACGCCGTGCGCTCGCCCAGGCCACCGACTGGACCGACTACGACTGGCAGCTCATCCACGAGGAGCCCCAGCCACCCGCCCTGCACATGGCGCTCGACGAGGTCCTCACCGCAGAGGTGGCCGCCGGGCGCAGACCGCCGACCCTGCGGGTGTGGGAGTGGGGCGGCCCGGCCGTCGTCATCGGCAGCTTCCAGTCCCTGAGCAACGAGGTCGACGCGGAGGCCGCCGACCGGCACGGGATGACCGTCGTACGGCGCATCTCCGGCGGAGGCGCCATGTTCGTGGAGCCCGGCAACACCATCACCTACTCGCTCTCCGTGCCTACCTCCCTCGTGTCGGGACTGTCCTTCGCCGACTCCTACGCCTACCTGGACGACTGGGTGCTGGGCGCACTGGACGACATGGGCATCAAGGCCTGGTACCAGCCCCTCAACGACATCGCCACCGACGCGGGCAAGATCGCCGGAGCCGCGCAGAAGAGGATGGTGGGCCCGGAAGGCGGCCCGGGCGCGGTTCTGCACCACGTGACGATGTCCTACGACATCGACGCGGACAAGATGCTCGAGGTGCTGCGCATCGGCCGGGAGAAGCTGTCGGACAAGGGCATCCGCAGCGCCAAGAAGCGGGTCGACCCGCTGAGGCGGCAGACCGGGCTGTCCAGGGAGGCCGTCATCGACCGCATGATCCGTTCCTTCGGGGCGCGCTACGGCCTCAGCCAGGGCCGACTCAGCCCGCAGGAGCGGGAGCGGGCCGAGGCGCTGGCCGCCACGAAGTTCTCCGCTCCGGAATGGACCGCCCGCGTGCCGTAGCAGCGCGCCTCACCCGTGCCCCCGCAGGCGTCAGCCCCACAGCGGATAGGTCACCATACGGTCGAACCCCTCGGGCCTCGTGTCGGTGTAGACGAGGCTCATCTGGGTGTAGTGCTGCACCTGTGGATCCTTCTTCCAGGGCTGCGGGTGGTCGAGCCGCACGATCACCGGATACGCGTGGAACCTGCCCGCCGCGCAGTACGGCTTGCAGTCGTTGACCACGTTGACGCCGCTGGCCGTCGCCGAGCCCGGGTCCCAGTGCGACCAGCGGAGCGAGGAGAGGCTGCTGTTGCCGTCCCCGCAGGCGAGCAGGAAGTCGGCGGGGCGTACCTGCGGGTGCCAGACGCAGTCGACGATCACGGGACGCGCGGACTGCCCCTGGGGGATGTGCCCGGCCGGTGGGGCGGCGGAGGCCGTCCCCATGGCTGCTGCGAGCAAGGCGACGGCACCCAGAGTGACCGCCGTTTTCACGTTGTGCATCCGCATGTTCGCTCCAGGCCGTCGGTACAGGCGCTCCGTAACGACGCTACGACCGTGACAGGGCAACGCACCACTCGTACGCGCCACGTCGGTCACCAGAGCTTGTCGATCTCCCCGGGATACAGCTCGACACGGCTGTCGTGGAACGACGTGCGGCGCTGCCGAGCCCTGGCCGAGAAGAAGCCGCCCAGGGTGACCTTGTCGAAGCCGGGCCGGTCGCTGGGGAACGGGTCCTGTGGTGTCCCGCCGATCAGCACCGCACCGGGAAGCGGCTGCCAGCCCGCACCCTCGTAGAACGCCTGGAGCGGGCGGTCGCAGGTGAAGAGCCCGAGATCCGGCTTCCGGGCGATCATCGTCTCCCTGGCCGCGGCGACCAGGCGACGCCCGTGTCCGAGGCCACGTCGCTCCTGCCGCGTCACCACCGTGCTCAGTCCTCCGGCGGCGTAGTGCTCGCCCGCGTGAGAGATCTCCTTGGACAGGATGTCCAAAGCGGCCAGCACCGTCCCTTCGTCCACGAGGAGCATGGACAACGGCCGAAGCTCGGGATCGTGGGTCGGGACGTGGGAAGCGGGGACCGGACCGCCGGCGGACGGCCAGGCCTGCTCCTGGAGGTCGCGCACCTGTGTGCGCAGTTCGGGCGGGGTGGCCTCTTCGGGGAACGACAGGATCTGCACGCGCTGATTCTCGTGACCCAGCAGGTGAGCGCAAGCGTTTTTCCAGGGGCGGGCCCGCACCAGGCCCTTTCCGCCCGTCGCTGCGACGTCCCCTCGGCCGAGCGGCAGACAGGATGCTCAAGGAATTTCCTCTTGTCAAACGGCCCAGAGGAATTCACCCGTTCGGGCCAGCAGCCCCAGCTTGTCGAGGATTCACCTATTGCGTCTGCATTCATGTGTCCGTAATAGCAGGACACCGTGCGGAAACAGTGTTCGGGAGGGGTGGTGCCGGTTGTTTTGACGCGTCTGGGTCATGCTGCTCCGTCGAGCACGTCGAAGCTCGAAAATTGCGGTGATGCGGCCGACCGGCGCGGGGATGATCCTCCATCCGGGTGCCTGCTTGTGGCTCGCCTCCCCGCTGTCGTGAGCCCAGGAATACCGGCCGGTTGAGCGATAGTGTCGAGTGGAAGAGATCGCTTCCGAGTGGCCGCCTGACCGTGACAGGCCGACACTGAAACGCACGGTTCGTGATCAGGCAGAAGGAGTGACACGGTCGCGTGACTTCCGGGATACCGGGATCGGCCCATGCCGGGCGCGAGGGTGTGGGCCTGGCTGTCGCAAGGCGATGGTGAGCGATATTTCCGCAAGGAGTTAGCATGGGAGAGAAGTCTGCCGAGGTCTTGATACCCGAGCCGGACGAACCTCCGAGCACCAGGCGAAGCAGCGCAGGCCCTCCGATCATGGAAACCGAGAGGAAACTCGCCGAAGTTCTGGCTGATGTCGTGTGTGTCGAACGTGTTTCGGCCGACAGTCACTTCTTCGAAGATCTCGGTGCCAATTCCTTGGTGATGGCGCAGTTCTGTGCCCGTGTCAGGAAGCGGTTGGACCTTCCCTCCGTGTCCATGAAGGACATCTATAGGAACCCCACGATCCGGCACCTGGCGGCGGCACTGGCGGAATCCATTCCCACGCATGTCGACGGACAGCCGCTGACGGCACGACCGGCCCAGCCGGCGGTCCCTGCTCAGATCACCCGCGCGAGCACAGCGAGTTATGTCCTGTGCGGAACGCTCCAGTTGCTGGTCTTCCTGACTTATTCCTTCGTCACCGGGGTCGTCGCTGTCCGCGGCTACGACTGGGTCTCCGGCGGGGCGGGGTCGGCCGGCATCTATGTCCGGTCGCTCCTGTTCGGCGGACTCGGCTTCGTCGCCTTGTGTGGGTTCCCTGTCGTGGCCAAGTGGATCCTCGTGGGGCGATGGAAAGCCCGTGAATTCCCCGTCTGGGGCCTGACGTATCTACGGTTCTGGATCGTCAAGGCCTTGCTGCATGCCAATCCGATGGTTTTCCTGGTCGGCAACCCGCTGTACGTGCTGTACCTGCGGGCACTCGGCGCACGGATCGGCAAGGGAGTCACGATTCTCTCCCGCTCCATCCCGGTCTGCACCGACCTGCTCACGATCGGCGACGGCACAGTCATCCGCAAGGACTCGTTCTTCCTGTGCTACCGGGCGCACGCCGGTCGTATCCAGACCGGCCGGGTCACCCTCGGCCGCGATGTGTACGTCGGTGAGAAGACCGTGCTCGACATCGACACGTCGATGGGTGACGGAGCGCAGCTCGGCCACGCGTCCTCCCTGTACCGGGGCCAGTCCATCCCGGAGGGGGAGCACCGGCACGGCTCGCCGGCGCAACCCACGGACCTCGACTACGTACGAGTCGAGCCGGTCGAGTGCGGCACGTGGCGCCGGGCCTGGTTCGGCGTCGCCACCCTGCTCCAGCTCTTCCTGCTCTACGTCCCACTGGCCGTCGGCGGTCTGTACATGGTGTTCGGCTTGGTTCCCGCGCTCGGCGAGCGCCTGGACCCGACTGACGCCGACTCCCTCTCGGAGCTCGTCGGCGACGCGCTGCTCATGTCCGTCGCGTTGTTTCTCGGCCTCATCGTCGTCGGCCTCGCCGGGCTGTTGACCGCACCCCGCCTGATGGGCCTGGTCATCAAGCCCGACAGGGTCTATCCGCTCTACGGCTTCCAGTACGCGGTGCAGCGGGCCACCGCCCTGATGACGAACATCAGGTTCTTCACCTGGCTCTTCGGCGACAGCTCCTACATCGTTATATATCTGAGGGGCCTCGGATACGACCTGACACAGGTGGAGCAGACCGGCTCCAACTTCGGCACCGAAGTAGTGCACGAGTTCCCGTACACGGTGTCCGTCGGCAGGGGCACGATGGTGGCCGACGGTCTCTCCATCATCAACGCGGACTTCTCGAGCACATCCTTCCGGGTGTCCCGGGCGTCGATCGGGGCGCACAACTTCCTCGGCAACAACATCGCCTTTCCCGCGGGAGCCAGGACGGGCGACAACTGCCTGCTCGCGACCAAGGTGATGGTGCCCCTCGACGGCGAGATCCGTGAGGGCGTCGGGCTGCTGGGTTCGCCGTGCTTCGAGATCCCCCGGTCGGTCGAACGCGACTCGCGGTTCGACCACCTCAGGACGGGCGACGAACGGCGTAGCCATCTCACCCGGAAGAACCGTTACAACCTGCGGTCCATGACCCTGTTCCTCGGCCTCCGGTGGCTGCACACCTTCGTCCTCACGGCGCTCGGTCTCGCCTCCCTCAGTCTGTACGGAAGCCTGGGGTACATCGTGATAGCCGGATATCTGGCCTTCACTCTCGGATTCACCGCCGTCTACTACGCCTTGGTGGAGCGCTGCATCGCGTGGTTCCAGAGGCTGAGCCCCCAGCTGTGCTCCATCTACGACCCGTACTTCTGGTGGCACGAACGCCTGTGGAAGGTGCCGGACCGGCATCTGATGGTGTTCAACGGAACCCCCTTCAAGAACCTGGCCTGGCGGCTGCTCGGCGTGCGCATCGGCCGCAGGGTCTTCGACGACGGCTGCTATCTCACCGAGCGGACGCTCACCGCCATCGGAGACGACTGCACCCTCAACGTCGGGAGCAAGATCCAGTGTCACTCCCAGGAGGACGGCACCTTCAAGTCCGACCGCACCACGCTCGGTGCCGGCTGCACCCTCGGGGTCGCGGCACATGTCCACTACGGCGTCACCGTGGGGGACGGCGCCGAACTGGCACCCGACTCCTTCCTCATGAAGGGCGAGGAAGTTCCCCCGTACGCGCGGTGGGGAGGCAACCCCGCCGCGGAGAACCCGGACGCCCCCGGCCAACCCTTCGGCGTGGTTCCGGCAACGACGACAGCGACGTCCCCGGCACCCGGTGCCGCGCCGACGGTGAATTGAGGAAGGCCCTGCGATGGAAGCGCATGTGAATGCGGACCGCGAGTTCTGGAGCCGTCTGCTGTCCGCCGGTGGCTTCACCGCGATCCCCCGGTGGGCGCCCGAGCCGGTCGCGGGTCTCGCCGTGCACGAGACGGTGGTACCGGGCGACACGGCGCAGGCGGTGCACGCGCTGGCGGGGGAGTTGAGGGTACCGGTCAGCGCGGTCCTGCTGGCCGCGCACGCCAAGGTGCTGGCCGCGCTGACCGGTGAGCAGGACGTGGTGACGGGCTACGCCACCGGGGCGGACAGCGGCCCGCTGCCGTGCCGGCTGACCGTCGCTTCCCCGACCTGGCGTGACCTGGTCTCGAACGCCCATCGCAGCGCGGAGGAGCTGCTCGCACACCGAACGTTCCCGGTGGAGGAACTGCGCCGGGAGCTGGGCGTGGCCGGGCCGTCGTACGAGGTCGTCCTCGACCCGGAGGGGACCGGGAGCGCGCTCGCCGACACCACGGTGCTGGCGGTGGACTGGGACGACCGGGGCGGACGGACGCTGCTGCGACTGCGCTGTCGCACGGAGGCACTGGATGCCGACTGCGCGGCCCGCATCGGCGGCTACCACCTCACCGCGCTCAGGCTGATGACGGCCGACGCGAACGCGGAGCACGCTCGGCAGAGCCTGCTGTCGGCGGAGGAACTGCGGCATCAGCTCGAGGGGCTGGCCGGGCCCCGGCGGACACTGCCGGATCAGCGGGTGCACGAGCTGTTCGAGCAGCAGGTGCGGGCCCACCCCGAGGCGGTGGCCGCGGTGCACGGCGACCGCACCTGGACGTACCGGGAGCTCAACGCCCGTGCGAACCGGCTGGCAAGGGCGCTGCTGGCCCGAGATCTCAGCCGCGAGGGCGTCGTCGGCGTGGTCACCGAGCGCAACCTCGACTGGCTGGCCGCGGTGCTCGCGGTGTTCAAGGCAGGGGGCGTGTATCTGCCGATCGAACCGCGATTCCCGGCCGGCCGGATCGAGGCGACGCTGTCGCGTTCAGGGTGCCGGCTGGTGCTCACCGAGTCCGGCAGCACACACACCCTCGACAAGGCCCTGGCCATGCTGCCCGACATCGAGAGGCTGCCGGTCGAGACGGCGTACGCGGAACAGCGCGCCGACACCGATCTCGCGGTGAAGGTCACACCCGACCAGCTCGCCTACATCTACTTCACCTCCGGCTCCACCGGCGAGCCGAAGGGCGCGATGTGCGAACACGCGGGCATGCTCAACCACCTCTACGCCAAGATCGACGACCTGGGTATCGGCGAGGGGCGCGTGGTGGCGCAGACGGCCCCGCAGTGCTTCGACATCTCACTGTGGCAGCTGCTCGCCGCGCTGCTGGTGGGCGGGCGGACCCTGCTGGTCCGGCAGGACGTGATCGTGGACGTCGAGCAGTTCGTCGACACACTGGCCCGCGGCCGGGTCGGTGTGGTGCAGGTCGTGCCCTCCTACCTGGAAGTGGTGGTGTCGTATCTGGAGCAGAACCCCCGCGAACTGCCCGATCTGACGTGTGTGTCCGTGACGGGCGAGGCGCTGAAACGGGAGCTGGTCCAGCGCTGGTTCACGATCCAGCCGGGGATCAAGCTGATCAACGCCTACGGGCTGACCGAGACCTCCGACGACACCAACCACGAGGTCATGGACCGGGTACCGGAACGGGTGCTCCTGGGACGGGCCGTCAACAACGTACGCGTCCATGTCGTCGACGAGCAGCTGTCACTGGTGCCGCTGGGCGCCCCGGGCCTGATCGCGTTCTCCGGGGTCTGCGTGGGCCGAGGGTACGTCAACGACCCCGAACGGACCCGTGAGGCCTACCGGGACGATCCGTACCGGCCGGGTGAACGGCTCTACCTGGGCGGTGACTGGGGACGCTGGCACCCGGGCGGCAAGCTGGAGTTCCTCGGCCGCCGGGACAACCAGGTCAAGATCCGCGGCTTCCGTATCGAGATCGGCGAGATCGAGAACAACCTGCTCAGAGTGCCCGGGGTGCGGGACGGCGCGGTGGTCGTCGCGGAGCTGGCCGGCCGCAGCGCGCACCTGATCGCGTTCTACACCGGCCGGTGCCAGCCCGCGGACGCGCTGCGCCAGGTGCTGAACACCGTGCTGCCCGCCTATATGGTCCCCTCGGCCTTCCACTGGCAGCAGAGCCTGCCGCTGACCGCCAACGGCAAGATCGACCGGAAGGCCCTGACCGCGCTCGCCGAACAGACCGCCGCGGCCGCGGAAGCCGGCCCCGCCGGGAAGCACTTCGAGGCACCGCGCACCTCCTCCGAACGGAAGCTCGCGGCGGCCTGGGCCGAGCTGCTGGGCGTCCCCCAGGACCATATCGGCCGGCAGGACCACTTCTTCGACGCCGGCGGCACCTCGCTGTCGGCGGTGAAACTCACCATCGCCCTGGGCCGGGCCGTGTCCCTGAAGGACATCACCCGTCACCCGGTCCTCGCGGACCTCGCCGTGCTGCTCGACGGCGCGGCCCAGCGGCGCCAGGAGCTGCTCCAGCCGCTGTCCGGACCCGGCGCCGCGTCGGACTGCGCCCTGGTGTGCTTCCCCTACGCGGGCGGCAACGCGGTCAACTTCCAGCCGATGGCCGGCGCCCTGGCGGGCAGCGGGACCGCGGTCTACGCCGTCGACCTGCCCGGTCACGACCTCGCCGCCCAGAACGAGCCGTTCGCGTCGATCACGCAGGTGGTGGAGCGGGTCATCGCCGAGATCACCGGACGTGGCCTCACCAGGGTCATGCTCTGGGGGCACTCCTCGGGCGCCGCCCCGGCGCTCGAGACGGCGAGGAAGCTCCAGGAGGCCGGGCTGGAGGTCCCGCGGGTGTTCCTCGGCGCCCAGTTGCCCGGCACCGCCGCCGACCGGCGCGCGGCCATCGCCGAGCTGACGCAGAGGAGCAACACCGAGATCGCCGCGCGGCTCACCGCCGACAGCGGCTACACCGAGCTGGGGGAGCTGAGCGCCCAGCACGCCGAACACGTCGGTGCCGCCTACCGGCACGACTGCCTGTCCGCACACCGCTACTTCGCCGACGCCCTGGAACGCCCGCCCACGGTGAAGCTGTCCGCGCCGGTCACCGTGGTCGTGGCCGACGACGACCCGCACACGCCCGGGGCGCGCGACCGATACCGCGACTGGCAGCTCCTGGCCGACCGCGTCGACCTGCACGAACTCGCCGAAGGCGGCCACTACTTCCCACGCACCAGACCAGCCGAGGCGGCACGGGCCGTCCTGAGTGCAGCCGAATTGCTGACCTCCTCCTGAAAAGCCTCTCCGAGTCTGCCAAGGGCCAATCGAAAGGAAACCGCGATGTCCTCCTCATCACCGGCATCACTGCTCGAGGTGGAGCTGCTGCCGGACGGACCCCCGATCCTGCACGTCGACACACCCGGCGACGCGGCCGGCTGGGCCGCCGGACACCGTGACGCGCTGCGCGCACAGGTCACCGAGCACGGGGCGCTCCTCGTCCGCGGCCTGGGACTGCGGGAGACGGATCAGGCCGGCGCCGTCTTCGCGGCGCTCGCCGGTGGTCTGATGACGGAGAGGGAGGCCTTCGCCCCCCGGAAGAGCCACGGCCCGGGCCTGTATTCCTCCGCGGCCTGGCCGAACAACCAGCCGATGTGTATGCACCATGAACTGAGCTACACGCTG
This sequence comes from Streptomyces sp. NPDC047079, assembly GCF_040643755.1. NCBI lineage: Bacteria > Bacillati > Actinomycetota > Actinomycetes > Kitasatosporales > Streptomycetaceae > Streptomyces > Streptomyces sp. NPDC047079. Next base: position 187,813 of record NZ_JBEYUZ010000005.1, on the reverse strand, counting down.
GAGGTTCCCGGCCTGATGCTGTTCGCGTGCCTGAGCGCGCCCGGCCAGGGCGGCGCGACGGCCGTCGCCGACGCGGAGCGAGTGCTCCAGGCGCTGCCCGCCACGCTGAGCGAACGCTTCGAACGCGAGGGCTGGCTGCTCACTCGTAGCTACAACGACGAGATCGGGGCGTCCCTGGAGGAGTCGTTCGGCACGGACGACCACGCGGCCGTCGAGCGCTACTGCCGTACCCACGCCATCGACTTCGCCTGGCAGCCCGACGGGTCGCTCCGCACGCGGCAGCGCCGCGCCGCCGTGGTGCGGCACCCGAAGACCGGCCGGCGCTGCTGGTTCAACCAGATCGCCTTCCTCAACGAGTGGACGCTGGCCCCGGACGTGCGCGAGTACCTGGTGGACGAATACGGCGAGGACGGACTGCCGTTCAACACCCGCTTCGGTGACGACAGCCCCATCGGCGAGGACGTCGTCCAGCTCATCAACAGCACGTACGAGGAACACACCCGACGCGAGCCGTGGCAGCCCGGAGACCTGATGCTCGTCGACAACATCCGCACCGCACACAGCCGCGAGGCCTTCACCGGAGAGCGTCAGGTGCTGGTCGGCATGGCCGAACCGCAGCGTCTCCCCGACAGCGGCCCCACTCCGGAGGTGAGTTCGCGATGACCACCCTGCCGTCCCCCGCCACCCAGCCGGCCCCGCCGCCAGGTGCCTCCCCACCCACCTTCGCGGTGATCTCCGGTGCCCAGGTCCACCAAGTACTCTCCGGACGCGAGAGACAGATCGTGGAACTGGTCGAGACCACCTACCGATTGCACGGCGCGGGGGAATCGGTCAACCCGCCCTCGTACTTCCTGCGCTTCCCCGACCGTCCGACGGCCCGCATCATCGCCCTGCCGGCCTCCGTCGGCGGGTCCGTACGGGTCGACGGCCTGAAATGGATCTCCAGTTTCCCGGCCAATGTGTCAGCCGGACTGCCCAGAGCCTCCGCGGTCCTGATCCTCAACGACCCGGAGACCGGCTACCCGCTGGCCTGCCTGGAAAGCTCCATCATCAGCGCCACCAGAACCGCGGCATCCGCCGCGCTGGCAGCGGACTGGCTCAGTCGCACCCGGCCCCGCCCCACCCGAGTGGGATTCTTCGGCGCGGGTCTGATCGCCCGGTACATCCACTCCTTCCTCGTGGGCACAGGCTGGGCGTTCGACACGATCGGTGTGCACGACCTCTCCGCCGACAGCGCCGCCGGCTTCTGCGGCTATCTGCGGCAGTCCCCGACCTCCGGACAGGTCACCGTCCACGACCGTGCCGAGGACCTGATCCGCTCCAGCGACCTGGTGGTCTTCGCCACCGTCGCCGGCACACCCCATGTCACCGACCCGGCATGGTTCAACCACAACCCGCTGGTCCTGCATGTGTCGCTGCGCGACCTCGACCCCCGGATCCTGCTCGCCTCGGCCAACTACGTGGACGACGTCGAGCACTGTCTGAAGGCCGACACGTCGCCGCACCTCGCGGAGCAGGCCACCGGCAATCGCGACTTCCTGGACGGCACCCTCAACGACGTCATGACCGGACAGGCGACCCCGCCCGCCGACCGAACGGTGATCTTCTCGCCCTTCGGGCTCGGCGTCCTCGACCTCGCCGTCGGCAAGTACGTCTACGACGAAGCCGCCCGGGCCGGACACCTCCATCTCATCGACGACTTCTTCCACGAGCTGCGCCGGTACGGCTGATGGCGCCTTGCCTCAGCCCTGGCACCAGGAGGCCACCGTGCCCGTGATAACCGTTCCTCACGCCTTCAACGAAAGCCAGCTGTACGTCGACCTCGAGCCGATCTTCGGGCAGTCCCTCTACCTGAAGTGCGAGGGCTTCAATTTCGCGGGCTCGATCAAGCTGAAGGCCGCGACCGAGATGGTGGAGACCGCCGAATGGGAGGGGGTCCTGAAGCCGGACTCGATCCTCGTCGAGTCCTCGTCCGGAAACCTGGGCGTGGCGCTGAGCATGATCGCCGCCAGCAAGGGCTATCAGTTCCTGTGCGTCACGGACTCCCGCTGCAACCTCTCGACCCGCCTCCTGATGGAGGCACTGGGCAGCCAGGTCCACATCGTGGCCGACCTGGACGCCAACGGCGGCTTCCTCGGCGCGCGGATCGACTACGTACGCGAGCTGTGCGCCTCCGACGACCGGTACGTGTGGCTCGGCCAGTACACCAATCCGGGCAACTGGCGGGCGCACTACCGGACCACGGCACCGGAGATCGTCGACCAGTTCCCGGAGCTGGACGTGCTGTTCATCGGGGCGGGCACCACCGGGACCCTGATGGGCTGTGCGCGCTACTTCCGTGAGTGGCACAGGCCCGTCCTGATCGTCGCTGTGGACAGCGTCGGCTCGGTGGCCTTCGGCGGCAAGCCCGGCCGCCGGATGATACCCGGGCTGGGCATGAGCATGCGCCCGCCGCTGCTGGACGAGTCCTTCGTGGACGAGGTGATGCGGGTCGAGGAGGCGTCCACCATCCGTGCCTGCCATCGCCTGGCCAGGCACGGGTTCCTGTTCGGCGGCTCCACCGGGACGGTGGTCAGCGGCGCGATGGACTGGCTGACCCGCCATGACACGCGCGGTCTTACCGCCGTGGCCATCGCCCCGGACCTCGGCGAGCGCTATCTCGACACCATCTACCAGACCAACTGGCTGGAGGCCCTGTACGGCGACCGGATTCTCCTCGACCCCGAGGAGCTCGCGAAAGATCCCCGAGGAGGCGAGCCCACGTCGCGGGCGTCGCGCCGACGCCCGGACAACTAGGGGGTTTCGCTCTGGCCGGTGGTCAGGGCGCCAGGCGCGGGGGCCGAACAGCCGGTCCATGGACGACCCGAGCGGGGGACAGGACGCGCCCGGACCACGGACGGGACGGCCCCGAGCGGGCCCCCGCCGCACCCGAGCGATCACGAGGAGGGTGCGTTGTGCCGTTCCTGCGGATCCTTGCCGAGGGCGGCGGTGGACGGCCCGTCCTGGGGCATGCGTTGCCCCGGGGGACGGTGCCCGCCGCGCAGGGCCGAGGCGAGCGCGGAGACCAGGGCCATGCCCGCGGCGACACCGAAGACGATGGTCAGCCCGTGGTGGAACGGCTCGGAGACCAGCCGTGGGAAGAAGCCGTGGCCGGTCAGGGCGGCACGTTGGGCCGCCGAGAGGTGGGCGAGTGTCCCGCCGGAGGTGAGCAGGTGCTCGATGGGGTTGTTGCCGAGGAACGTGGCGAACAGCGTACTGACCGGTGGCAGTGACGCCGCGTGCGCGGCCGCGTCGGCCGGGACGCCGTGCGCCGTCAGCCCGGCCCGCAGGGCCGGGGGCAGCGACGAGGCCAGTCCGGAGACCATCAGCGAGAAGAACACGCCGATGGACAAGGCGGTGCCCGAGTTCTGGAACGTCGAGCGCATGCCCGAAGCGACGCCCCGGTACTCCGGCGGCACGCTGCCCATGATCGACGAGGTGTTCGGCGAGGAGAACATGCCCTGGCCGAGCCCGTTGAGCAGCAGCAGCGCCGCGAACGATTCGTAGCCGAAATCGACCGGCAGGGTGAGCAGCCCCAGGAAAGACCCCGCCACGACGACCAGACCCGCGGTGGAGAACACACGGGCGCCGAACCGGTCCGACAGATAACCGGACAGGGGACCCGCGATCAGGAAGCCCAGCGTCAGGGGCAGCATGAAGATGCCCGCCCACAGCGGGGTGTCCTCGAACGCGTATCCGTGCAGGGGCAGCCATATGCCCTGCAACCAGATGATGAGCATGAACTGAAGCCCGCCGCGCGCGATCGCGGTCAGCAGGGCGGCCAGATTGCCCGCGGCGAACGCCCGCACCTTGAACAGGGCCAGATGGAACATGGGCTCGGCGACCCTCGTCTCCCCGTAGCAGAAGAGCAGCAGCAGGGCGCCGCCGCCGAACAGCCCGGCGAGCACCCAGGGGTTGCCCCAGCCGGTGGCGCTGGAACCGTAGGGCTGGATGCCGTAGGTGATCCCTGCGAGCAGGATCCCCGCGCCTCCCGCGAAGGTGAGGTTGCCCAGCCAGTCGATGCGGCCTCGGCGGCCGGCCGCGGTCTCACGCAGACTCAGATACGACCAGATCGTGCCGGTGACGCTGACCGGGACGCTCACCCAGAACACGGCCCGCCAGTCGACGGCGGCGAGCAGGCCGCCGGCCAGAAGGCCGAGGAACTGGCCGGCGAGCGCGGTGATCTGGTTGATGCCGAGGGCCATCCCGCGTTGCCGGGCGGGAAACGCGTCGGTGAGGATGGCGGCCGAGTTGGCGGTGAGCATGGAGCCGCCGAACGCCTGCACGACCCGCCACAGGATCAGCCACAGGGCTCCCGCGCCCGCGCGGAGGGGGTCCAGGGACAGCGCCACGGACGCGCAGGCGAAGATGAGGAAGCCGAGGTTGTAGATCCTGACCCGGCCGTACATGTCGCCGAGCCGGCCGAGGACGACGACGAGCACGGCCGACACCAGCAGATAGCCCAGGATCATCCAGAGCAGATAGCCGATGTTGCCGGGCGCGAGCGGATCGAGGCCGATCCCGCGGAAGATCGCGGGCAGCGAGATGATCACGATGGAGGCGTCCATCGTCGCGATCAGTACGCCGAGGGTGGTGTTGGACAGGGCGACCCACTTGTAGCCCGGTCCCGTAGGCAGGTCCCGTCGTCGCGTGGAGCGCGGGGCACGGACGGCGGACGGCCCGCCGCTCACCGCGCGGTGCCCGTGCCGGCCGCCGGTGCCGGGGGCGCCAGCGCTCACAGCCGTGCCGCCAGTCGGTCGAGAAGGGGCAGGGCCGCGGCGAGCGTTTCGCGCTCCTGCGCCGTGAACTCCTCCAGGACGGCGGAGAGGCGGTGCACGGACTCGGAGTGCCGCTCCGCGAGCATCGTCCGTCCCTCCTCGGTGATCGCCACCACGGCCCGCCGTCCGTCGGTCGCATCGGGCGTACGACGCACCAGCCCGCGCTGTTCGAGCACGGCCAGCGTGCTCGCCATCGCCTGCGGCCGTACGCGCTCCAGATCGGCCAGGGATCCCGGAGACCCGGGCCCATCGGCCGCGAGGCGCGCGAGCACCGACACCCCGGAGAGCGATACGTCCCCGACGGCGTGCGCCTGACGCAGCCGCCGGGTCATCCGCCCCACGGCCAGCCGTAGAGCCGAGGCCAGGCGGGTGGTGTCCTCCGCGACGGCGTGGCGATCGGGACTTGTGCCTTTGTCCACCTTCACAGGTAATAACACTAGGTTGATCAGCCTGAGCTGTTCAACCAAATGTTAGTAATCGCCGGGCCCCTGTCGGGTGATCCGGTACACGTCCGGGACGCAGAGGTTGAGGGCGACGGCGGCGGCGATGAGGGCGGCACAGCCCAGCAGCACCGTCCGGGTGTCCCACATCCGGGCGGCCAGGGCGGTGACGAGGTAGCCGAGGGGGATGGCAAGGCGCTCCCCGACGCTGTTGAACGCGCTCATGCGCCCTTGTTCGGCCTGCGGCACAAGCTGCTGGAAGGCGGTGGTCCAGGCGACGATCGCGATGTCGAGTCCGATCCCCGCGAGTAGCGCGGCCGGCAGCACCGCGGACAGCGGCAGGTCCACTCCCATGGCCACGAGAGGAAGGGTGAGCGCCGAGCCCGCCGCGACCGCCACGGTCAGCACACGGCGGGGTTTCCAGCGCAGGCACACCAACGTCCCGGACAGCAGCCCGCCCGCGAAGGCCGCCTGGACGAGCCCCCAGTCGCGGGCCCCGGCGTAGAGGCGCGCGGCCACCAGGGGGCCGAGCAGCTGGAAGCCGGCCAGCCAGGCGGCGACCAGGACGGTCCCGGCGGCCGTGTACGTCCACAGCCAGGTGCGCGACCGGAAGCCGGCCCACCCCTCGCGCAGACTGCTCAGTGCGCTGCCGGCGGCCAGGGGAGCGTCGAGGCGCAGGCCGAGGAGCAGCATGGCCGCGACGGCGAAGGTGAGGGCGTCCCAGGCGAGGGCCCAGGCGGGGCCGGCCGCCGCCACGACGAGTCCGCCGACGACGGGGCCCAGTACCTTGACCGCGTTGCCCGGCAGCCGGAGCAGCGCGTTGGCCTGCTGGAGGTGTTCCGGCGGCACGATCTGGCCGACGGCGCCCTGTGCGGCGGGCTGGATGAAGGCCGCCGCGATTCCCGAGACCAAGCCGCAGAGGGCGATGGACGTCGTCGTCGCCCGGCCGCCGGCCACGGTCGCGGCCAGAGTGCCCTGCGCGGCGGCCGCCAGCAGATTGCCGAGGAAGAGGATCCGGCTTCGCGACAGCCGGTCCGCGAGGACACCGCCCGCGACCAGGAAGAGGATCGTGGGGACCGTGTTCAGAGCGAGCACCAGGCCGAGGGCGCCGGCTCCCGCGCCCTGCCCGATCACGGAGTAGGCCAGCGCGAGGGGCGCCATCGCCGATCCGGTGGCCGACACGAGGACGGCCAGACCGAAGCGCCGGAACGCCGGGGCTCGCAAGGGCGTGAAGCGTGGCGTCGATAAGCCCGCGTCGGTCGTCATGGTCTCGTCGGTCGTCATGTTCTCCCTCGTCCTCGGGCTCTTGTGCTCGGCGAGGTGAGCACCCTAGTACAGTGCGAGGAGGTAGGCGCGAGGGCCCTCGGGCCGGAACCGCCGAGGGTCTCTTATCCCCCTTCGTCTCCTTCGTGCCGTTTGTGCGAATCTGTCTGGGTTACCCGCCCCGGTGAAGCCGACGGCCGACATGGAGAGGAGGGCGCTGCCGTGAGCAACGCGACGACGGAACGCGAGGAGGCGGCGCGGCTGCCGGAGGGCGACGTGATCCGCATCCTGCTGGAGGAGCACGCCCGGATCCGTGACCTGTTCACGGAGGTCAAGGGTGCACAGGGCGAGGAGAAGAAGCGGATCTTCGACGAGCTGAGGGCTCTGCTGGCGGTCCACGAGACCGGCGAGGAGCTGATCCTGCGCCCCGCGGCGAAGAAGACCGCCGGAGAGGCCGAGGCCGAGGCCCGCAACCATGAGGAGGAAGCGGCCAACAAGGTCCTCGCCGATCTGGAGAAGATGGACGTCAGCGACCCCGAGTTCGACGCTGCGCTCGCCCGCTTCGAGCGGTCCGTGATCGAACACGCCGAGCACGAGGAGCAGGAGGAGTTCCCCGCCGTGCGTCAGGGCTGCGACGAGGACCAGCTCAAGAGCATGGGTACCCGGCTGCGGTTGGCCGAGAAGATGGCACCGACCCATCCGCACCCGGCCGTGGCGGGATCACCCACCGCCCAGCGGCTCATCGGGCCCTTCGCCGCCATGGTCGACCGGGTGAAGGACGCCCTCACCCGATCCGGAGGCCGTGCCTGAGACGGCGAAAGCCGGCCGTGCGGGGAAGGGGCGCCGTGAACGAGCAGCCCGCCCGCCGCCCGCCGAGAAGGCATCGGCTACGCGAACCTGACGCGACCGGCCACCGGCCACCGGCCGGCCGCAACGGCCGGGCCGTCGCCCCTGAGATGAGAGGCGGAAGGCACGGTCGGAGCGGACCGGCCGACCCGCCGTCACACCGCGCAACGATGGCGATCTTCCGTGCGCACGCTCGGCGCCGCCGGAACCGGCTGCGCCTCGACGGCTGGATCGCGGGGATCGGTACGTCGTCCGGCGCCCGCGTGGTGGTGGGGCACTGGGAACGAACGCCGTTCGGGCCCTTCAGCGACGTGATGCTCGAGCGCCGGGACGGGCACCGCCTCCTTCTGGCCCCCACCGCGCAGACGGCACGCTTCATCGCCGGCACCTACACCTTCGACGAGGTACGGGTGGCGCCCGTCGGGGTGGATGCACGCGGGGGAGCCTGGACGGTCACCGCCTCGTCCCTGCGTCTGTCCTTCACCCTGGGCCACCGGGGTGCCGTGGGATGGCTGCTCAGGGCCGTGCCCGGGCCGCTCGCCGCCCGGCCCGCCTGGGCAGCGGCGGTGGCCCTGCCGGCGCGGCTGCTGCTGGGCGCGCGGACCTGTGGCAGCGCGGGCCGCGACCGGTACGAGTGGTACGGGGCGAAGGACCTGCACCCCGTCTCCACCGCCACGGTCCGCTATGAGGGCGAGGACCTGGGCTCCCTCGCCCCGGTCGAGCCCCCCGTGCGGTTCGGGTTCGGATCGACCCCGCGCGGGCCCTGCCTGGTACGCGTCACCACCACGGTGGCCATGGGGAACGAACCCGCCCTGACCTGCCTTGCCCATCCGTGAACAAGCCTGGCGCAAGTCCGAGTCGTGCTCCGAGGCCTCCTGCGGGAAAGTGGAACGGTGACAGCGGGCGCGACGGATCCGGCCCAGGAGTGCGAGCGGCTGCTGGTGGAGAACCGGCAGCTGAAGCGCGCTGTGGATGCGCACGCCCTGGTCGACCAGGCGATCGGCGCCGTGGTCGTCCTGGGGCGGATCCCGCCGGACGAAGCCTGGGGGGTGCTGCGGGACGTCTCGCAGCACACGAACACCAGGCTGCGTGTCGTCGCCGCACACGTCCTCGAGTTCGCCCAGGGCGGCGATCTGCCGCAGTCGGAACTGGACGAGTTCAGACGGGCCCTGGACCGCGGCAGGATCGGCTCCCGCACAGACCCCTGAGCCCCGCCGTAGTTGTCGAGTCGGACGCCCGGTACACCCCCGCCCCGGCCGCCGCCGGGCGGCGGGGGTGTGCCGTACCGGCGTGTCGAACGGTCGGCCGCGGGCACTGGGAGACGATGGGTTTTCCCGGACAGCCTTGAGTGGGGCGGAGAGGGAGGGGCTGCATGGAGCGGCAGGTCGCAGCGGACGGGACCGGACAGCGGACCGGGTCGGCCCCGTACGGCGCCGTCGGATCGTCACGGCGCCGCGACACCACCGATGCGCGACGCCGGATTCCGCGCACCGACGACGTACTGCGGGATCCCCGGCTGACCCAGGCCGCGCGTCGGCTGGGACCGCGCGTGGTGAAGGAGGCGGTCCGGCAGGCGCAGGAGCAGGCCCGCAACGGCGGTATCCCGCCGGAGCAGGTGGGGGACACCGCAGCCGCCCTGCTGCCCGCCACGGCCGGCGGGCTCCGGGCGGTGATCAACGCCACCGGTGTCGTGCTGCACACCAACCTCGGCCGGGCGCCGCTGTCGGCGGCCGCCCGGCAGGCGGTGCAGGAGGCCGCCGGGCCGACGGACGTCGAACTCGACCTGAGAACCGGCGTACGCGCCCGCCGCGGACGCACGGCCCTGCGGGCCCTCCACGACCGCGTCCCGTCCGCCGCCGCCGCGCACGTCGTCAACAACGGTGCCGCCGCGCTGGTCCTCGCCGCCACCGCGCTGGCCGTCGGCAAGGACATCGTCATAAGCCGGGGGGAGATGGTGGAGATCGGGGACGGGTTCCGGCTCCCTGACCTCCTCGTCTCCACCGGAGCCCGGCTGCGCGAGGTCGGCACCACCAACCGTACGACCGTCGCCGACTACGCCGCCGCGATCGGCCCGGAGACCGCCTTCGTGCTGAAGGTGCATCCCTCGAACTTCCGCATCACCGGATTCACCCGCACCGCCGGGACCGGTGAACTGGCCCAGCTGGGCGTCCCCGTGGTCGTCGACATCGGCTCCGGCCTGCCGGCGCCGCACCCGTTGCTGCCCGAGGAGCCCGATGCCGACACCCAGTTGCGCGCCGGTGCCTCACTCGTCACCGCGAGCGGCGACAAACTCCTGGGCGGACCGCAGTGCGGACTGCTCCTCGGGGACGCGGAGTTGGTGCGCACCCTGGCCCGCCATCCCCTGGCCCGCGCCCTGCGGGTGGACAAGCTGACGCTGGCCGCCCTGGAGGCGACCCTCACCGGGCCGCAGACCCCGACCGAGGCCGCTCTGGCCGCCGACCCGGCACACCTCATGGACCGCGCCCTCCGGCTCGTCGATGTGCTGGGGGCCGACGGCATCGACGTGCGGGCCGTCGAGAGCGCCGCGACCGTCGGGGGCGGCGGCGCGCCCGGTGTCACCCTGCCCAGCGCGGCCCTGTCCCTGCCGGAATCCTTCGCCGCCCCGCTGCGCACCGGACCCGTCCCCGTGGTCGGGCGTCTGGAGGCGGGACGCTGCCTGCTCGACCTCAGGGCGGTGCCGCAGGAGGACGACGAGCGGCTCGCCGACGCCGTACGGTCGGCCGCGAGGAGGTAGCGCCATGCGGGTCCTGGCCACCGCCGGGCATGTCGACCACGGCAAGTCCGCCCTGGTACGGGCGCTCACCGGGATGGAACCCGACCGCTTCGAGGAGGAACGCCGCAGGGGGCTCACCCTCGACCTCGGCTTCGTGTGGACCCGGCTCGGCCCGGACGGGGAGCACCTCGCCTTCGTGGACGTGCCGGGCCATGAGAAGTTCGTCGCGACCATGCTCGCCGGCGTGGGCCCCGTGCCCGCCGTACTGTTCGTGGTGGCCGCCGACCAGGGATGGCAGCCGCAGTCGCAGGAGCACCTGGCGATCCTCGACGCACTCGGGGTGCGGCACGCCGTGCTCGCGGTCACCCGCAGCGACCTGGCGGATCCCGAACCCGTGCGGGCCGACGCCCTGGAACGCATGGCCCGCACCTCGCTCGGCACGGTGCCGTCCGTCGCCGTGAGCGCCGTGACCGGCGCCGGACTGGACGGGCTGCGCACCGAGCTGACCCGGCTGGCCGGCACGCTGCCCGACCCGCCCGCCGACACGGACACACGGCTCTGGCTCGACCGCGCCTTCACGGTACGCGGCCACGGCACCGTGGTGACCGGAACGCTCGGAGCGGGCACCCTGCGGGTCGGTGACCGCCTGGTCACGGGGGACGGCTCGGCGGTGCTGCGGGTGCGCGGGCTGCAGTGCCTGCACGAGGAGCGGACCGCGGTCAATGGCGTGGCGCGGGTGGCCGTCAACGTGCACGGCTCCGCGGACGGCGCCCTGCGGCGGGGGCAGGCGCTGCTGGCCCCGGACCGCTGGCTGCTCACCGGCCTGATCGACGTCCGTGTCGTGGGCGAGCCCGTCGGCGACCTGCCCCGCGAGGTCGCCCTCCACATCGGCACGGCCGCCGTCCCCGTGACCGTCCGGCCCCTGGGCGAGGACACCGCGCGGCTGACCCTGAGCCGCGGGCTTCCCCTGCGCGTCGGCGACCGCGCGGTGCTGCGGGAACCGGGCGGCCGGCGCCCGCCCTGCGGCGTGACCGTGCTGGACGTGCGCCCGCCACGGCTGACCCGGCGGGGCGCGGGCCGGGCCAGGGCGGCGGAGCTCGCCGGCATGACCGGCCGCCCGGACGGCCCCGGGGAGCTGAGGCGGCGCAGACTCGTCCGCCGCTCCGAGCTGTTGGCGATGGGCGTGCCGGCGCCGACCGCGCCCGTCGCGGGGGACTGGCTCGTGGACGAAGTCCACTGGGCGGGGTTGCGTGAGCGGCTCGCCACCGAGGTCGAACGGTACGCACGGCAGCACCCGTTGGAGCCCGGCCTGCCGGCCGAGGCGGCCCGACACCTGCTCGGCCTGCCCGACAGATCGCTGGTGGACGCCCTCGCCGGGACGCCGGGGACCACCGAACTGACGTGGCGGCAGGGCCGGTTGTACGGCCCCGGCAGCACCCGGCCGACACTTCCGCCGCCCGTCGCGGCGGCTGTCGACGCCGTACGGCGCGACCTTGCGCTGACGCCGTTCCGTGCCCCGGAGGCGGACCGTCTCAGGGAACTGGGCCTCACCCGCAAGGCGGTCGCCGCCGCGGTCTCCGCCGGGGCACTGCTGGCGGTGACGGACGGCATCGTTCTGCTGCCCGGAGCGGACGCCCGGGCCGCCGCCGTCCTGCGTCGACTGCCCCAGCCGTTCACGCTCAGCGAGGCCCGGCGAGCCCTGGACACCACACGGAGGGTGGCCGTGCCACTGCTGGAGTTCCTGGACGCCAGGGGGTACACGCAACGGGTGGACGACCAGCGTCGCCGCTGCCGGCCCGGCACGGAGAGCGGAGGCGGACGGGAATCGAACCCGCCTGCCCGAGATCCTCGGACACCTCGGTTTTGAAGACCGGGAGGGCCACCAGGCACCCACACGCCTCCACCGCCCGCCAGGCTACCGGAACTCCTCGCCGCCTCGGCACCGGCCACACCCCATGCCCGGGCGGGGCGTTCGACCCCGTGCGAAAGGACGGCGGCACGTTCGACGGCGCCGCAGTTCGGTACCCAACGCGCGGCGCACAGACGTGCGGCCGTGACCCACACCCGACGGAGGACGCCCGACATGACCTCGACGCGTGAGACACCCGTACGCCTCACCCAGTTCGCGCACGGCGGAGGGTGCGCCTGCAAGATCCCGCCCGGTGAGCTGGAGGACGTGGTCGGCGCGCTGGCGGTACCACCGGCCGCGGGCGGCACCACGCTCCTCGTCGGGCCGGCCACCGGCGACGACGCCGCCGTCGTGACGTTGCCCGCCACCGTGGCCACCACCGCGCCGGCGGTGGTGGCCACGGCCGACTTCTTCACCCCCGTGGTCGACGACCCGTACGACTGGGGGCGTATCGCCGCGGCCAACGCCCTGTCCGACGTGTACGCGATGGGCGGCCGTCCGGTGGTCGCCGTCAACCTCCTTGCGTGGCCCCGCGACGTGCTGCCCCTCGACCTGGCCCGGGAGGTGCTGCGCGGCGGACTGGACGTCGCGGCGGAGGCCGGCTGCCACGTGGGCGGCGGCCACAGCGTGGACGACCCCGAACCCAAGTACGGCATGGCCGTCACCGGCCTCGCCGATCCTTCCCGGCTGCTGCGCAACGACTCCGGCCGGCCCGGCCTGCCGCTGTCCCTGACCAAGCCCCTCGGGCTGGGCGTTCTCAACAACCGGCACAAGGCCACCGGCGAGCGGTTCGAGCAGGCGGTCGCCACCATGGTGACCCTCAACCGGGACGCGGCCGCCGCGGCCCTGGACGCGGGCGCTTGCTGCGCCACGGACGTGACCGGCTTCGGCCTCCTCGGTCATCTGCACAAGCTGGCGCGGGCGTCCGGCGTGACCGCCGTGATCGACACGGCCGCCGTGCCGTACCTCGACGGGGCACGGGAGGCCGTACGCGACGGTTACGTCAGCGGCGGTACCAGGCGCAACCTGGAGTGGGTCACGCCGTTCACGGACTTCGGGGACACGGACACCGACACCCGGCTGCTCCTCGCCGACGCCCAGACCTCGGGCGGCCTGCTCGTGGCGGGGGAGGTGCCCGGCGCGCCCGTGGTCGGCGAACTCGTCCCCCGCGGACCGTACTCGATCGTGCTGAGGTGAGGGCCGCGGCCCGGCCGCCACTGGATCACGGCTCGGTACCGGTGTGGTCGTCGATGCCGGCCCGCGCCTGGTAGACGCGCACCAGCTCCACGGCGGCCGGGCCCCTCGGGCGGCGCCCCGGCCGGATGTCGACGGCGAACGCCTTGGTCTCCTGGATATGCGTGTTGGGGTCCAGGGCCATGTGCACCAGCTCGTTGGCCGCGTCGCCCCGGCTGTAACCGTTCGGCCCCCAGTGGTAGGGCAGGCCGACCTGGTGGAGGGCGCGCCCGTGCACGGTCAGGGGCGGCACCCGGTCGGTGACGAGCACCCGTGCCTCGATCACGTTGCGGGCACTGACGATCGTCGCCCAGCCGGTGTGCTCGAGCCCGCGCTCGGCCGCGAGTTCGGGGGACACCTCGCAGAAGAACTCCGGTTGCAGCTCGGCCAGGTAGGGCTGCCAGCGGGACATGCCGCCCGCGGTGTGGTGCTCGGTGAGCCGGTAGGTGGTGGCCACGTACGGGAACACCTCCGCTCCCGGCTCGTCGCCGCTGGGCTGGTAGCGGTTGTCGGGGTGCGGGGACAGCAGCTGCCGCACCGGGTTGCGCTGCTGCTCGTACAGCAGGTTGGGGAACGGCGAGTCCTGCGGCTCGTAATGCGCCGGCAGCGGCCCGTCGGTCAGCCCGGAGGGCACATACAGCCAGGCCTTGCCGTCGGCCTGCATGATGAACGGGTCGGCGCCCGAGAGGGCCTCCGCCCCGGTCGCGTCCGGCGGCGGCCGGTGGTAGGGGGACTTGTTGCCGGCGAAGTCGGGGATGTCGTGGCCGACCCACTTGGCCTGGTCCTCGTCCCACCACACCAGTGCCTTGCGCTCGCTCCAGGGCTTGCCGTCCGGGTCGGCCGAGGCCCGGTTGTACAGGATGCGGCGGTTGGCCGGCCAGGCCCAGCCCCACTCGTTCGCCACCCAGTTCTGCTGCTTGCCCGGCTTGCGGCGGGCCGCCTGGTTGACGCCGTCCGCGTAGACACCGCAGTAGATCCAGCAGCCGCAGGCCGTGGAACCGTCGGACTCCAGCTGCTCGTAGGAGCTCAGCGGGTTCCCCTCGGCGTCGTAGCCGTTGACCTCGGCGAGGACCGCCTCCGCCTCCGGCTCGGCGTGCTCGCCCTTCGTGGGGTAGTCCCAAGTGAGGTCGAGCACCGGGCGGTCCATCTCGTCGGTCGACCCGGCGAGCTTCCGGCGGATGATCCGGCCGAGGTGGAAGGCGAACCACAGGTCGCTGCGGGCCTCGCCGGGCGGCTCGACGGCCGCGTGATGCCATTGCAGCAGTCGCTGGGTGTTGGTGAAGCTGCCGTCCTTCTCCGTGTGCGCGGCGGCCGGCAGGAAGAACACCTCGGTGCGGATGTCCTCGGTGCGCAGCTCGCCCGTCTCGATCTCCGGCCCGTTCTTCCACCAGGTGGCGGACTCGATCAGGGAGAAGTCCCGTACGACGAGCCAGTCCAGGTTGGCCATGCCGAGGCGCTGCATCTTGGCGTTGGCCGAGCCGACCGCGGGGTTCTCACCGACCAGGAAATAGCCCTTGCACGTGCCGTCGAGCTGCGCCATCACCGTGTCGTAGGTGGAGTGACTGCCTGTCAGGCGCGGCAGGTAGTCGAAGCAGAAGTCGTTGTCGGGGGTGGCGGCTTCCCCCCAGTACGCCTTGAGCAGGCTCACGAGGTACGAGCGCATGTTGCCCCAGTAGCCCTTGTGGGCCGCCTCGGCGTTCACGAAGGCGTCCAGGTCCTCGTTCTTGTGCGCGTGCGGCATCGGGATGTAGCCGGGCAGCAGGTTGAACAGGGTCGGGATGTCGGTCGAGCCCTGGATGGAGGCGTGCCCGCGCAGGGCCAGGATGCCGCCGCCCGGACGGCCGATGTTGCCGAGCAGGCTCTGCAGGACCGCGGCCGCGCGGATGTACTGCACGCCCACCGTGTGCTGGGTCCAGCCGACCGCGTAGGCGAAGGCGGTGGTCCGCTCTCGCCCGGAGTTCTCCGTGACGAGTTCGCAGACCTGGCGGAAGAGGTCCTGCGGCACGCCGCAGATCTTCTCCACCATCTCGGGCGTGTAGCGATCGTAGTGCCGCTTGAGGACCTGGAAGACGCAGCGGGGGTGGGTCAGCGTCTCGTCTCGTTCGGGCTCGCCCTCACCGATGACGGCGCCGCCGGCGCCGTGGGCCTCGCCGCGGGCCGCCTCGGTCACCGACCTGCGGCTCTCGGCGCGCTTCTTGTACTCCTGGTCGCGTTCGCCGGAGGCCGCCTGCACCTCCGTGCCCTCGTACTGCCAGCTGGTGTTGTCGTAGCTGCGGGTGTCGGGGTCCAGACCGGAGAAGACGCCGGCGAGGTCCTCGGTGTCGCGGAAGTCCTCCCGCAGGATGACAGGCCCGTTGGTGTAGGCCACGACGTAGTCGCGGAAGTACTTGTCGTTGCGCAGGACGTAGTTGATGATCCCGCCGAGGAAGGCGATGTCCGAGCCCGCGCGCAGCGGCACGTGCACATCGGCCAGCGCGCTGGTGCGGGTGAACCGCGGATCGACGTGGATCACCTTCGCTCCGCGGGCCTTGGCCTCCATCACCCACTGGAACCCGACCGGGTGACACTCGGCCATGTTCGAGCCCTGGATGACGATGCAGTCGGAGTTCTGGAGGTCCTGCTGGAAGGTGGTCGCACCGCCGCGGCCGAACGAGGTTCCCAGACTGGGAACCGTGGAGGAGTGTCAAACGCGTGCCTGGTTCTCGATCTGAATGGCGCCCAGGGCGGTGAACAGCTTCTTGAGCAGGTAGTTCTCTTCGTTGTCGAGCGTCGCCCCGCCGAGGCTCGCGATACCGAGGGTGCGCCGGGTGCGGGTGCTGTCGACCTCCCACTCCCACCCGGCGCGGCGCGCCGCGATCACCCGGTCGGCGATCATGTCCATGGCCGTGTCGAGGTCGAGGCGCTCCCAGTCGGTGCCGTGCGGGCGCCGGTACAGCACATGGTGCTCGCGGGCGTCACCCGTGGTCAGCTGGAGGCTCGCCGCGCCCTTGGGGCACAGGCGGCCGCGGGAGATGGGGGAGTCGGGGTCACCCTCGATCTGGGTAACCCGCTCGTCCTGCACGTAGACGTTCTGGCCGCATCCGACGGCGCAGTACGGGCAGACCGACTTCACCACCCGGTCCGCGGTGGCGGTCCGGGGGGCGAGCCGTGCGCTGGCTCCGCTCTTGGCCGCGGCGCCCCGGCCCAGGGGGTCCGTGCCCGTCAGCTGGCGGTAGACCGGCCAGGAGTCGATCCATGTGCGTACGCCCATGTCCGCCCTTTCCGTGGTGCCCGTTCGGTGGTCCTCGTTCGATGGTGCTCGTGCTCGGTGCGGGCCGCCCGTGTGCAGGCCCCTCGCGTTCAGCCGGTGCGGGGAGCGTTCACCCCGTTCCTCCTCGCTCGGCCGGGCGGGCGCCGACCGCGTCCCGGAGCCGGTCCACCAGTGCCGCCGCCTTCCCGGCCGTGGCCACTGCCGGCGGCGGTCGCTGCGGAGCGTGGGGATGCGGGCGGGTCGGAGCGGCCTGCCACGCACGGACGACCTCGGACCCCAGGCGCTCCCGCTCGTCCTGGGGCAGATTCTCCCGCAGCCGGGCGAACACGGCATCCTCGAAGGCCACGTGCCGGCGCAGCTGCCCCACGAGTTCGTCGGCCAGATCGTCGAACTCCTCGGCATCCTCGAGCCACTGGTGCACCGCCTCCTTGGCGGCGGGATTCGAGGCCTGCGGATGGGACAGGTGCTGGGTGGACTTCCGGGTCATGCCGGGGCGGTGCTGCTCCTGCGCGGTGAGCGCGTCGCCGCCGTCGGCGGGCAGTCCCGTGGCGATCAGGAAGGCCTGGCCCGCGGGCACACCGAGCCGGCGTCCGGCCTCCTCGTAGTCGAGGCCGTCCGCGAGCAGGCGCAGTACCTGGCTGCGGGTGGGCATGGGTTCATCTCCTTCCTTCCCGGCCGCGCCTGAGTACCCGTCGCGTGCCCCGTGAAACCGGCTGTCCGTCGAGTCGGGGAGGTGTGAACCGGGCCGACAGGGGACTTCGGCCTGCGGTGTGTCCTCTCGCGGAGCGCATACTGCGCCCGTAATGTCCGGGTGGCCCTGGTCCGGGATGGTGCGATGGGAGTGATCGGATTGCATGCCGGTGACGGTTACGAGGTGGTGCTGGCCGGCGACTGCGGCGAGAAGGCGTCGGACGAAGAGCACCCCGGCCGGAGCGCACCCGGGCACGGGGAGGGCCGGCTCGCCCGGAAGGCGGCGCGGTGACACAGCGGCGCGTCTTCGGCGATGTCTTCGCCCTGGAGTCCGTCATCGCGGCCCTGGTGTTCGCCGCCGTGCTCGCCCTCTTCGGCTACGCGCTGGTCGCCCGCCGGGCCGGCCGGCGGGCGGGTGCCTCCGAGCGGTCGGAACACCCGCGGCTGGAGGCGTACTACATCAGCGTCCTGACCGGGTTCGCGGTCTTCCTGGTGGCGTGGACCGCCTGGCAGAACCACCGGGAGCACCGGACGGCCGGCCCCGCACCCGTCCGGGTCGACGTCACCGGCTTCCAGTGGTGCTGGGACTTCCGCTATCCGCAGTCCGCCGGGAAGCGCAGCGTCATCGCGAACTGCCGGGCCGGGAACCTGCCGACCCTGGTGGTGCCGACCGGCCGCCCCGTCCAGCTCCGGCTGACCTCACGGGACGTCATCCACTCGCTGTGGGTCCCGCAGCTCCGCTACAAGAGGGACGCCTTCCCCGACCATGTGAACACCTTCACCTTCACCGTGGACCACAAGGGCCGCTGGAAAGGCCGGTGCGCCGAGTTCTGCGGGCAGCGGCACTACAGCATGGACTTCTGGCTCAAGGCGGTCCCGCCCGAGGAGTACGACCGGTGGCTGCACGGCCACACGGGCGGCGGCGGGCAGGAGGCGGCGGTATGACCGTCGCCCCTCCCGCCGGCGGCCAGGAGGACACCGGTGGGCGGCCCGTCAAGCCGAGCGGCTGGCTGGGCTGGGCGACGAGCACCGACCACAAGCGCATCGGGCTGCTGACGGTCGGCACCTCCCTGGTCATGCTGGTGCTCGTCGGCATTCTCGCCCTGGTCATGCGCGCCCAGCTCGCCCAGCCCGACGCGAACCTGGTCTCGCCGCACACCTACGACCAGTTGTTCACCATGCACGGCTCCGGCATGATCTACATGGTGCTCACCCCGTTCGCCATCGGGATGGGCGTGTACCTGGTGCCGTTGCAGATCGGCGCGCCGGGGATCGCCATGCCGCGCTCCACACTGTTCGGCTACTGGCTGTACGTGCTGGGCGCGGTGATCATGCTGAGCGGGTTCGCCACCCCGGAGGGGGCCCACGCGGGGGGCTGGTTCTCCTATCCGCCGCTGGCCGACGGCATCCACTCGCCGGGCACCGGACCGGACCTGTGGATCGCCGGCGTCTTCATGGCGGTCACCGGAACCATCGTCATGGGCTGGGCCGTGCTCTGGACGGTGCTGCGCAAGCGCACGCGCGGCATGACGATGCTGCGCTTGCCGGTGTTCTCCTGGTCCATGATCGCCTCCTGTCTGATGGTGATCGGCGCGTTTCCCGCGCTGCTGGCCGCGCTCGCGCTCCTGGCCGTGGGGCGCGCGGACCAGACCCTGTTCGCGTCCAACGTGTGGAACATCGGCTACCAGCACCTGTTCTGGTTCTACGGCCACCCGGTGGTCTACGTGATGTTCTTCCCCTACCTGGCCGCCGTGGCCGAAGTACTGGCGGTCTTCTCCGGGCGCCGCTTCTTCGGCTACCGCGGCACCGTGCTGTCGCTGCTGGTGTTCGCCGCCCTGTCGATGAGCGTGTGGGGACACCACATGTTCGCCACCGGCCAGGCCGCCAACGACTACTACTCGCTGACATCCATCGCTCTGCTCGTCCCGGCGGGCGTCGAGTACTTCGCCATGCTGGGCACGCTCGTCGGGGGACGGCTGCGGTTCGCCCCGCCGATGCTGTTCGCCCTGGCGTTCATCCCGCAGTTCCTGATCGGCGGGCTGACGGGCATCATGGTCGGCACCCCGGTGATCGACTACCACGTCACCGACAGCTACTTCGTGGTGGCCCACCTCCACTACGTGCTGTTCGCCGGCAGCGCCTTCGGGCTGTTCGCCGCCGTGTACTTCTGGTTCCCGAAGGTGACCGGCACCATGCTGGGCGAACGGCTGGGCCGGATGCACTTCTGGCTGCTCGTGATCGGCACGAATCTCACGTTCCTGCCGATGTTCGTCCTCGGCTACCTCGGGATGCCGCGCCGGATGGCGACCTACGCGTCCTTCGACGGCTTCGGCGCCCTGAACCTGGTGTCGAGTTGCGGTGCGGCCTTCCTGGCCGCGGGCGTCACGGTGTTCGCCGTCAACGTGTCGTGGACGCTGCGCAAGCGGGCCCTCGGACGCGCCGAACCGGCGCCGGACGACCCCTGGGGCGGACACACCCTGGAGTGGGCCACCTCGTCGCCGCCTCCGCGCACCAACTTCACCGAGGACCACCCGGTGCCGTCCATCACCAGCTTCGCCCCGCTGCTGGACCTGCGGCAGCGGCAGGCGCGGGAGGAAGCCGCAGCAGAGGGGAGCCCGGCGTGAAGCGGCACCTGTCGTTCGTCGTGGTGGCCGGGTGGGGCCTGCTCAACGTAGCGCTCCTGGCCATCCTGGCGGTCTACGGCGAGAGTTCCCTGGTGTTCTGGCTGTGGGGCGGGGCCGTCGCGCTGCTGGGACTGGCCGCACTCCTGGTACTGGCCTCCTCCCGCACGGGCCCCGACGAGCATGTGCGCTACCGGGTGCCGCAGCGCGGTGCCGGTGCGGTGCTGCCCGCCGCCCTCGGCTGCGCGTTCATCGCGCTGTGCTTCGTCTACGGCCGGTGGCTGCTGGCCATCGCGGTTCCGCTGCTGGCCCTGGCGGGCGGTATGGCGCTGCGCGGCACCGCGCCCCGGGAGAGGTGAGCCGGCATGCACCATTCGACGCACACGGCCTCCGTGGCCTCCGCGGCGGCCATGGCCTGGTCCGGCTTCGTCCTGGCCGCGGTGATCCCCGGCGCGCTGTGGCGCGTGCGCCGCGCGCCGCTGTGGGATCGGGTGAGCCTGCCCGCAGGCGTGGCCCTGCCCTTGCTGGTGCTGACGCACGCCTGGGCGGTGCTCGGGGATCCGGTGCGCCTCGCGCCCCCTGGCGCCACCTTCCTGACCGAACCGCTCCTCGTCGCGGCCGCGGTCGTGTTCTGGCTCCCCGTCCTCGCGCACACACGGCACCGCCTGAGCGACCCGGGCCGCTGCCTCTACCTCTTCCTGGCCGCGCCGCTGCTGGACCTGCCCGCGGTCGGGGTCATCGCCGCCGGGCACTCCCTCGAGGGCCTGGCCATGATCGTCGGGATGCTGCCCGTCGGCGCCGTCGCGGCCGGCGTCACCTGGTCATGGGTCAACCGCGAGGAGAGGCTGGCCGCGCACGCTCTCGTCCGGCCGGCCGGGGAAGGTGATCTGAGTGCCCCGTGACACAGGGCCGGGCGTCCTCGTCTTCGACGTCAACGAAACGCTCACGGACATGGGTCCGCTCGCCGGGCGTCTGGAGGACATCGGCCTGCCCGGCCGCCTGCTGCCGGTCTGGTTCGCCGGAGTGCTGCGCGACGGCTTCGCCCTGACCCTGGCGGGCGGTCACGCCTCCTTCGCCGACGTGGCCCGGGACGTGCTGCGGACCTTGTTCGCCGAGGAACGGCCCGGCGCACCGGACCCCGGACCGGCCGTGGACCACGTCCTGGCCGCACTGCCCGGGCTGCCCGTGCACCCGGACGTACCCGACGGCGTACGCGCCCTGCACGCGGGCGGCCACCGCCTGGTGACCCTGACGAACGGATCGGCCGACACCACCCGGGCGGTCCTGGACCGGGCCGGTGTCGGTGACTGCTTCGAAGCGCACCTCGACGTGGAGGGCGCGGGCGGCTGGAAGCCCGCACGGGCCGCCTACGCGTACGCGCTGCGCGCGGTGGACGTACCGGCCGCACAGGCCATGCTGGTCTCCGTGCACCCCTGGGACGTGGACGGCGCCGGCCGGGCGGGTCTGTCCGCCGCCTGGCTGCGGCGGACACCCGTTCCCTACCCGGCGGCGATGCGCCCCGCCGACCGGGAGGCCACCGGGATCGCCGATCTCGCGCGGCGACTGGACACCGCCCCGGACGGGTGAACCCCGCACGGCGCCGACCGTCAGCCAGAGCGCTGCTCCAGCCGCTCCCGCTGCGGAACGACGGTGTACTTGGGATCCTCGGCGGACGCCACCCCGGCGTGGAACACCCCGAACCGCAGGGCCGCCGACCCGGCCATCAGGGCCGCCCCGGCAGCCGCCGTGAGCAGCCCGTTTCCTCGCCCGCCCACGCGTCGGCCCGCTCCTCGACCCGCGAGGACCGCCAGCGCCGCGCCGCCCGCCGTGAGCGCCTCCGCAGAGCGGAGCAGCCTACCGGGCCCGCCCTGGCCGTACGGTTCGGCCGCCAGGCCCATCCGACGCTTCATCACCCGGAAGGCGCACAGCTCCAGGGCGGCACCCAGCACCGCCATGCGGCGCGCGGGTTCCGTCTGCCCGGCGGGTGTGCAGGCGAGGGCCAGTCCGGCGGCGGCGCTCGCACCGGACCCCGCGAAGACGAACGGCATCTCACGGTAGCCCTCGTGCCAGGAGGGGACCGCGGTGTCGGCGAGCAGGACGGCGGTGTAGGTGGCGACCGCGGGGCCGAGGACGGCGGCGCCCGCCGTCGCGGTGGCGCCGACCAGGCGGTAGCGGCGGGCGACATCGGTGGCCGCTGCGGCCATGGTGAGCGGCGCGTATCCGGCCAGCAGCCACGAGCCCACACTCATGGGAGACGTGGGCTTGAAGACGCGGAGCATGTTGATGAAGCGGGCGGGTCGGCCGAGGTCGTGGACGAGCGCCGCGAGGGACAGGGAGATCGCTCCCGCCGCACCCAGCTTCGCCGTCCGGGCCAGCGCCGGCCGTCCGGTGGCATACGCGCCGGCGGCGAGCAGCGACGACGCGCCGGCGAGGCCTCCGAGGTACAGGTAGCCCGCGATGTCGAGGGCCGACCAGGTCGGCCGGTTCAGGATCGGCTTGCCGTAGTACGAGGAGAACCGGGCCTCGGGCACCATGAGTTGCTCGCCGCGTCCGCGGCGGCGCCGGCGGCGACCGGTGGTCGCGCCGGTGAGGGCGTCGCGTCCGGGCCGGCCCCCCTCCACCCCGCCGCGGGTGACGTCCGATCCGCTCATCGTGGCCTCCTGACGAAACCGGCGACGGCCAGCGCGGCGAGGGACACGGCGGCCGCCGCGGCGTGCCGCCACATGGCGGGCAGGTCCCGGGTGGTGACGACCGGATCGGGCGGCAGCCCGTAGACCTCCGGCTCGTCCAGCAGCAGGAAGAACGCTCCGTCGCCGCCGACACCGTCGTCGGGCCTCTCGCCGTACAGGCGGGCGTCGGTCACCCCGGCCGCGTGGAGCTGCGCCACGCGGGCTGCGGCGCGCTCGCGCAACTCCTCCAGCGGTCCGAACTGGATGGAGTCGGTGGGACAGGACTTGGCGCAGGCCGGTTCCATCCCGACGCCGAGCCGGTCGTAGCACAGGGTGCACTTCCAAGCCCGTCCGTCGCCGGGGCGCTGGTCGATGACACCGTACGGGCAGGCGGGCACGCAGTATCCACAGCCGTTGCAGATGTCCTCCTGGACCACCACCGTGCCGAACTCGGTGCGGAACAGCGAGCCGGTGGGGCACACGTCGAGGCAGGCCGCATGCGTGCAGTGCTTGCAGACGTCCGAGGACATGAGCCAGCGCAGTTCGGTGCGTCCGTCCGGCGCCACGGGCGAGATCTCCCCGCTAGGTGCGCCGGTGGGCGAGGCGTCCGGCGCCGGGGCGGTGGCTCCGGGGCCCGGGGAGGAGGGGGAGGTCCCCAGCCGCCGGGCCGCGTCGAAGATGTCGACGTCCCCGTGGCCGACGCCCGGTTCCTGCCCACCGAGCGGTTTGCGCTGCTCGATGAACTGCACATGCCGCCAGGTGTCCGCGCTGAGCCTTTGAGTGTTGTCGTAGGACATGCCGGTCAGTTCGAGGCCGTCCTCCGGTACGGCGTTCCACTCCTTGCACGCCACCTCGCACGCCTTGCAGCCGATGCAGACGGAGGTGTCCGTGAAGAAGCCCATGCGCGGCGGGCTGTCGGTGTAGCCGGACGCTCCCGCCACATCGGGTTGCGGACCGAACAGCAGGTTGCCGCGCCCCCCGTCCCCGGCCGGTTCACCCGCTTTCTCGGCGCTGCCCTGCGTCATGCCCAGACCTCCTTGCTCGGCTCGCTCAGCTGTCATCGCCGTCACCCGCCTCGCCCGGGCCGGCCCGCACCACGTCGATGCGGCGGCGCAGCCACTCGGTGGCCGGCATCTCGACCCGCCGGCCGAAGTACCAGCGGCTGAGGGCATTGCGGATCCGGTGCTTGCGGAACCAGCGCCAGACCTCCGTCCCGTGGGCGAGCGGCCGGGGCTCGTCGCGTACGAGGACGCGGTACGCCTCGGCCGGGGGCAGCAGCGTGCGTGCCTCCTGGTACCCGCCCTGGGGCGTGCGCCGGACCTCCCCGGTGGCCTGACCCTCCGACAGACGGCGGCGGTCGGCCGCCTGTAGCCCCAGGCAGGCCCGCTTGGTGGCGTGATAGGTCAGGAAGGGCACGACGAACAGGGACGTGCGCAGGGTATACGTCAGCTCTTCGAACGGAACCTTGAACACGTAGGCGACGACGTCTTGTCCGCCCGCCATCAGCAGAACGGCATAGGCGGATACCGCGGCGGCACCGAGGGCCGTACGGGTGGGCTGGTTGCGCGGGCGGTCGCACAGATGCTGCTCCGGCCGGTGGCCGCTGATCCAGCGTTCGAAGAACGGATACGCGTACAGGACCAGGAACAGCGCCATGGGCAGGACGACGCCGGGCAGGAAGACGTCCCACACGATGGTGTGCCCCGCCAAGTCCGTCTCCGCGGCCGGCATCAGGCGCAGCCCGCCTTCCAGGAAGCCGACGTACCAGTCCGGCTGGACGTCGAGGGAGACATGGTCGGTGCGGTAGGGGCCGAAGACCCACACCGGATTGATCTGCAGCAGAGCACCCATCAGGGTGAGGACGCCCGCGACGACGAAGAACAGGCCCGTGGACTTCGCCGTGTACTGGGGAACCATGGGCTTGCCCACCACGTTCCGGTTGGTGCGGCCGGGCTCGGCCCACTGGGTGTGCTTGTGGTACACGACGAGCGCCAGATGCACGGTGACCAGGGCGAGGAGCAGACCGGGCAGCAGCAGGATGTGCGCCGCGTACAGCCGTGGAATGATCTCCTGCCCGGGGAACTGGCCGCCGAAGGCGAAGAAGGAGACGTACGTGCCCACCACGGGGATCGAGAGCATGATGCCCTGGGCCGTGCGCAGGCCGGTGCCGGACAGCAGGTCGTCGGGGAGCGAGTAGCCGCAGAAGCCCTCCAGCAGGGACAGCAGGAACAGCGTCACGCCGATCGTCCAGTTGGCTTCCCTGGGCCGCCGGAAGGCGCCGGTGAAGAAGATCCGCAACAGATGCACGCCGATCGCCGCGACGAACACCAGCGACGCCCAGTGGTGGATCTGCCGTATCAGCAGGCCACCGCGGACGTCGAAGCTGATGTCCACGACCGACGCGTACGCCTCCGTCGTGATCAGGCCGCGCAGCGGCCCGTAGGAGCCGGTGTACGGCCGCTCCGTCATGTCCGGATGGAAGAAGAGAGTCAGATACACACCCGTCAGGACGAGGATCACCAGGCTGTACAGGGCGATCTCGCCCAGCAGGAACGACCAGTGGTCGGGGAAGGCCTTGCGCAGGAACTCCTTGCCCGCGGAACTGACCGGCAGCCTCTTGTCGAGCGCCGTCAGCACCCGTTCCCCACGCACCGCGTGCCGGGATGAGCCGTCCTCGTCAGACACCCTCACGGTGCGTCCGCCCTCCTGCCGGTCGTCATCGCCGCTCGCCGTACGCCACGGTGTGTCCTCGTTTCGAGCCTGGCACGGGTCCCCCGGACCCGCCCGCTCGAAACCACCGGAACGGCGGTCCCGTCGGCGGCGGGACCACGGTTGTTTGGCGGTGCCGGGGCTGGCTACTCGGGCGCCGAGCGGTCGGTATCCGGTGCAGGAGGCTCCACGTGCCCAACGTCTCGGACTTTGTCGCTGCTCGCCTGGGGGCCTGGGGCGTGGACCGGGTGTTCGGGTACCCCGGCCGTGAGGTCGACGCACTGATCACCGCGCTCGGCGGCCGGGAGGCCGGCCCGGAGTTCCTCCAGGTCCGGCACGAGGAGTCCGCCGCCCTCATGGCCGGCGCCCATGCCAAGCTCACCGGCAGGCCCGGATGCTGTCTGGTCCCCTCCGGCGCGGGTGTTCTGCGTCTGCTGGGCGGCCTTTCCGACGCGGCGCTGGACCACGAGCCGGTGGTGGCCGTCGTGGGACAGGAGGGGCCGGTACCGGATGCGGACCGTCGGCGGCGCACGGTCAGCGCGACCCGCCTCTGCGCGGAGGTGTCCGAGTTCTGCGAGCTGGTGACCGACGCCGAGGTGGTCGGGGACGCGCTGGACCGGGCGTTCCGTGCCGCGCTGACCGACCGGGGCGTCGCCACGCTCGTCCTGTCCCGCCGGCTCCTCGAGACGCAGGCGCGGCCGGGCCTGGCCGATGACGGCGGCCCGCCGTCCGCACGCACCGACTTCACACCCCCGGTGCGGCGGCCCGAGGAGCGGGCCCTGCACCGGGCGGCCGAGGTGCTGAACGAAGGCCGGCGGGTCGCTGTCGTCCTGGGACGGGACGGCACGGCGGCCTCCGGTCAGGCGGTGGGCGTCGCGGAACTCCTCGGCGCCGGGGTGGCCAAGACCTCCCTCGCCTGTGCCGCGCTGCCCGACGACCTGCCCTACGCCACGGGCGTCATCGGACCGTTCGGCAGCGAGCTGGCCGCCGCCCTGCTGCGGGAATGCGACACGCTGCTGCTGGTGGGGGCGGGAGACCTGGACATCGACCGGGTCTGGCACCGGGCCTCCTCCCGCGTCGTCATCGTCGACACGGACCCAGGGAACCGCCCCCCGGGCGCCCGACCGGACGGTCCCGTGCGGGTGACGGGCGATGCCGTCACGGCACTCCAGGCGCTTCTGCCACTGCTGAGGCGCACAAGCGACCGCGGGTGGCGCGAGGACATCGAACACGCGGTCGCCGAGTGGCGTGCGGCGGGAAGGGGGAAAGCGCGGCGGGTGTTCGGGAACACGGTCAACCCGCGCTCCGTGGTCGCCGAGTTGTCGGCACGTCTCCCGGACCGTGCCGTGATCGTCGCGGACTCCGGCACCGCCCTGGACTGGTGGACGCGGCACCTGGAGCTCCGCAATGGGATGAGCGCCGTGGTGCCGGGGCATCCGGCCCTGCCCGGAGCGTCCGTGCCCTACGCGGTCGCCGCCCGGCTGGCGTACCCGGGCCGCCCGGTGATCGCCCTGATCGGTGACGGCGCGTTCCAGGGAAGCGGACTGAACGAACTGATCACCGTGCGGCGCCTTGGCCCCCGGCTGGGCGGCCTGCCGCCGCTGGTGTTCTGCGTGTTCAACAACCAGGACCTCGGCCGGCTCACCTGGCAGCGCCGCTGTGAGGCGGGCGACCCGCTGTTGCCCGCCTCACAGGACGTTCCCGATGTCTCGTACGCGGCGTACGCGCGGCTGCTCGGTCTGAACGGCGTCCGTTGCGAACGCCCGGCCGCGGTGGGCGCCGTCTGGGACGAGGCCCTGCGGAGGGAGGGGCCGACCCTACTGGAGTTCGTGGTGGACGGGGAGGAGCCGCCGGACTGGGCGGAGGCCGCAGGAGCACAGCGCGGCCAGGGCCGGTCACTTCCCAGGATCTCCCGCGGTGTCCTGCGCCGGAAGGCCCATGCGGCGGTCGGGGACCTCTTCCGTTCGTCGTGACCGTGCGGGGAGGGGTCTGCCGCGAGCATCACCCGAATGGGCGCGCATGCCGCAGTTTCGGTCCCGCTCGGTGGGAAACCCAGGAAGCGGCGTCGCGTGGGATGGTCGCGATGCCCCATGAACCCAAGGAGTTGGTCCCCCATGGCGGCTAAGTCAGGTTCCAAGCGAGAACGGCAGTACGAGCACATCAAGGAGGGCGCCCAGGAACGCGGGGCGTCGACCGGACGGGCCAAGGAGATGGCGGCACGAACGGTGAACAAGCAGCGCGCACAGGCAGGTGAAACGAAGTCCTCCCGGTCCTCCTCGCGCAGGGGCGGGTCCTCGGGCGGGTCGTCCAGGACCCCCGGCGGCGGCTCGTCGCGGTCGGGACCCACCCGCGACGAACTGTACGAAGAGGCCAAGCGCAAGGGCATCGAAGGCCGGTCCTCGATGAACAAGGAGCAGCTGTCCAGGGCTCTGGGCCACTGAGCGCACGGCGGGTCAGGGATCCATCCGCCGCTCCCGCCGGAGCCGTTCGTTGTGCCACACGACGGCCCGCCGGATCTGGGACTCGTGCAGTCCGGTGCGGCACGCGAGCTGCACCAGCGACAGCACCGGCGGGCCGGTGGTGAGGGCACGGGTGATCTTCGCCGCCCAGAGCTCCTCCGCCACGAAGGGGCGACGCCGGTACCTCTCCCGGACAGCCTGGAAGTGAGCCTCGCCGCACGCGGTGACAAGACGAAGACCGTCGAACCAGTCGTCGCCCGCGGGAGCGGAGGACGAGTCCGGAACATAGCCCCGCACCGCGTCGCCGTCCGGGAAGGTGGCGGCGCACAGATCGCACAACTCCACAGGAGACGTCGCGGCGCGCGGCGCGTCCTTCTTCCGCCTTCTCATCCGGCCTCCGGGGGAGAACGACGCGGTGGGCACCGCCCACCGCGCGGGCGTGGCCGCGGGCCCACCGCCACCACGTATCGCTCGCGCCCTACGAGTTGCCCGGCGCGCCGGCGCCGAAACGGAGCCGCTCGTGCCCTCGGCGCTCGCCGGTGCGCCCACTCGTCTCCCATGAGAAATTTGCCGAGAAATCCGCCTTTTATGTCATTTGGTGTGTCGAGGAGGACGTTCATGGCCGAGGCCAACCCCGTCAAGCGTGCGGCGCAGAAGCTCACCGACAGCGTGCACGGCAGCGACGGCACAGGACCGGAAGAGGGCATCCCCGGGAAGCCGGCACCCGTGTCGCCGCCGGTCGAGGAGCCGACGGAGCCCCAGGGCCCCCTGCCGCCCAAGCCGGACCAGAGCGGCCCGGACACGATGTCACCGACCGGCCAGCCCACCGGCGCCGACCAGGCCGTGATGGCCCAGGGCGGCGCCTATCTGACGACCGCGCAGGGCGCCCGGCTCTACGACACCGACCACTCGCTCAAGGCCGGACCCCGTGGTCCCGTACTGCTTCAGGACCACCACCTGCGTGAGAAGGTCATGCACTTCGACCATGAGCGCATCCCGGAGCGGGTGGTGCACGCCCGTGGCGCGGCGGCGCACGGCGTCTTCCAGAGCTACGGCACGGCGGCCTCCGTGACCAAGGCCGCGTTCCTCGCCAAGGACGCGGAGACCTCGGTGTTCGTCCGGTTCTCCACGGTGCTGGGATCCCGCGGATCCTCCGACACCGTCCGCGACACCCGGGGATTCGCCACCAAGTTCTACACCAGCGAGGGCGTCTTCGACCTCGTCGGCAACAACATCCCGGTGTTCTTCATCCAGGACGCCATCAAGTTCCCGGATGTCATCCACGCCGGCAAGCCGCACCCCGACCGGGAGATCCCCCAGGCGCAGAGCGCTCACGACACGTTCTGGGACTTCGTCACCCTGCACACCGAGGCCACCCACCACACGCTGTGGAACATGTCCGACCGCGGTATCCCGCGTTCCTTCCGCATGATGGAGGGCTTCGGCGTCCACACGTTCCGGCTGGTGGACGCCGAGGGCGGGACGACCTTGGTGAAGTTCCACTGGAAGCCGAAGCTGGGCGTGCACTCCCTGGTGTGGGAGGAGGCGCAGATCATCAACGGCGTCGACCCCGACTTCCACCGCCGGGACCTCGCCGACGCCATCGAGGCGGGGGCCTACCCGCAGTGGGAGCTCGGCATCCAGACCTTCCCCGACACCCCTGACCAGACGTTCGAGGGCATCGACCTGCTGGACCCTACGAACATCGTCCCGGAGGAACTCGCCCCCGTGCAGCCCATCGGGCTGCTCACCCTGAACCGCAACCCGTCGAACTTCTTCGCCGAGACCGAGCAGGTCGCCTTCCATGTGGGCCACCTCGTCCCCGGCATCGACATCACCGACGACCCGCTGCTTGCGGGGCGTCTCTTCTCCTACCTGGACACCCAGATCACGCGCCTCGGCGGACCTAACTTCCCGCAGCTGCCGATCAACCGCCCGCACGCCCCCGTGAACGACATGCTCCGCGACGGCATGCACCAGACGGCCGTGCACCGGGGCGTCGCGCCGTACCGTCCCAACTCGCTCGACGGCGGCTGCCCGTTCACCGCGGGAGCGGACACCGGCGCGTACATCGAGGCGCCGGTGCGAGTTCCGGAAGCCACGAAGGTCCGTGAGGCACCGGAGTCGTTCGCGGACCACTTCAGCCAGCCCCGCCGATTCTGGCTGAGCATGAGTCCGGTGGAACGCGAGCACATCATCGGCGCCTACACCTTCGAGTTGGGCAAGTGCTACGAACAGGCCATCAAGGAAAGGGCGCTCCAGGTCCTGGCGAATATCGATCCCGAACTGTGCGCGCAGGTCGCCA
Source organism: Streptomyces sp. NPDC047079 (assembly GCF_040643755.1). Classification (NCBI taxonomy): domain Bacteria; kingdom Bacillati; phylum Actinomycetota; class Actinomycetes; order Kitasatosporales; family Streptomycetaceae; genus Streptomyces; species Streptomyces sp. NPDC047079. Next base: position 157,868 of record NZ_JBEYUZ010000005.1, on the reverse strand, counting down.
CCGGCCTCGGCCTGCCGGAGCCCAAGCCCAGCCAGCCCCTGGCCGAGGTCGAGCCCAGCCCGGCACTTTCCCAGGTCGGGCACACCTGGCCCACGAGCGGGCGCATCATCGGCATCGTGACCGGCTCGGACGGCGACCTGGACGGGGTCCGCGCCGTGCGCGACGCGGTGCTGGAAGCGGGCATGGTGCCGTTGGTGGTGGCACCCACCGGAGGCAAGATCGGTACGGGCGATGGGGCCCTGACGGTGCAGCGCACCTATGTCACGGCGCGCTCCGTCGAGTTCGACGCCGTTCTCCTCGCCGGAGCGCCCGGCGTGGGCGGCGACGCCTACGGCGCCCGGGACGCCAAGGGCGCCCCCGCCGTCTCCCCGCGGGCGACGTGCGACCCGAGGGTCAGCCTGCTGCTGTCCGAAGCCTTCCGCCACGGCAAGGCCATCGGCGCCTGGGCGGGCGGCGAGGCCGCTCTCGAGGCGGCCGGCGTACCCGCGGACGCGCCCGGAGTCGTGATCGCCGACAGCGGCACCGCCACCCTCCAGCAGCTCACCGGTCTCCTGGGCGCCCACCGTGTCTGGGAGCGCTTCACCGGGAGCGTCTGAGGGCCGCCGCGGATAGCGGGGGCTGCCCTCCCTGGCGAAGGTCGTCGCGTCCGCGCCCGGCGGAACTCCGCCCGGCGCGGACGCCCACGTTGAGGACGTCCGGTGGTCCGGGATGGCACTACCGGGGCGGGCAGCCGCCCATTCCGGCCTCGCGAGGCGGTCGGTGCCGGTCAGAGGGCGTCCTGCCGCAGAGTGGCAGGATCGCGCCGCACGACGCATGGCGGGCCCTGCGCGACGTCGCGCAGCGCACCGGCAGCGACCTCGACGACGTTGCGGTGGGCGTGCTGAGGTTCGCCCTGGGCGGCGACCTCCCCGACCAGCAACTGGGCGAACTGCGGCGGGCGGTCGACCGGTACGCGACGGATTCCGGGGCGGACACCCCCGTCAGGGCCTGACCCCGCCGCGCCCGGAACGGCCGACTGTGCGCGCACGGCAGGGACGCCCGCAAACGTCGCGCGTGCCCCGCCCACCCGAGCGGGCGTACGGCGCCACTCCTTCGGCCCGGTCCGGCGGGCCGGGTGGCGGCGAGCACTGAAGGCTCGCTGGCGAAGAACCCCTCGGAAGGAGGACGCCCATGAGCGCCACCCGACGCTCTCGCCGCCTGCGCAAGTCGCTGTCCGGCCTGACGGCGCTGGCCACCACCGCAGCCCTCGCCGTCGCCGTCCCGGCCCTCGCCACCCCGGCCGCCGCCGCCTCCAAGGCAACCTGCGGCGACCCCCGGCAGAGCCTGGAGCCGACCGCTCAGAAGTTCCTCGACAAGCTCGCCGCTGCGGGCGGCCCCCCGATCCAGGATCTGACGCCCGCCGCCGCCCGCAAGGTGCTCCTGGACCTTCAGGCCGCCTACCCGGTGGCCAAGCTCCCGGCGGACATCACCACACGCAGCATCCCCGTCGGGCCGACCGGCTCGGTCTCGATCCGCATCGTGCGGCCGCAGGGCGTGTCCGGCAAGCTGCCGGCGGTGATGTACTTCCACGGCGGCGGCTGGGTGCTCGGCGACGCCTCCACCCACGACCGGCTGGTACGGCAGATCGCCAACGGCGCCAAGGCCGCGGTGGTCTTCGTCGAGTACACCCGGTCGCCCGAGGCCAAGTACCCGGTGGCCAACGAGCAGGCGTACGCCGCCACCCAGTGGGTCGCCCGGCACGGGGACGAGATAGACGTCGACGGATCGCGGCTCGCCGTGGCCGGTGACAGCGTCGGCGGCAACATGACCGCCGCCGTCACCCTGATGGCCAAGCAGCGCGGCGGCCCCAAGCTGGCCCAGCAGGTGCTGTTCTACCCGGTCACCGACGCCTCGTTCACCACCCCGTCCTACCGGCGCTTCGCCACCGGCTGCTGGCTCACGGCCGCGGGCATGGAGTGGTTCTGGAAGCAGTACGCCCCCGACACCTCCGTCCGCACCCAGCCCATGGCCTCCCCGCTGCGCGCCACCGCCGACGAGCTCACCGGCCTGCCCAAGGCGCTGGTGATCACCGACGGCGATGTGCTGTACGACGAGGGCCGTGACTACGCCGTCAAGCTGCGCACGGCCGGCGTTCCCGTCACCCACGTCCACTACAAGCACATGATCCACGACTTCGTGATGCTCAACGGTCTCGCCGACAGCCAGGCCGCCAAGTCCGCGGTCGCCCGGGCCACCGAGGCCCTGCGCCAGGCCTTGCGGGGCTGAAGCGCCCCCGTGATAGCGGTCGGACCGCACTCGCGCCCCGTCCGCTCGCACCGCCCGACCCGCTCGGCTCCCCGAAGCGGTCGGGCGGTGCCCGGCGGCATAGGTCCGGCGGCGGTTGAGCCGGTTCGGCGGCGCGGGCCGACGCCAGAGGCTCTCACTCATCGGCTCGAGGGCCGTTGCCTTGAGTGGGCCTCGTGGAGGTGGCGGCCCAGCAGGGCGCCTCCGAAGACGACGAAGCCGACTCCGATGAGCCAGGACTGGACGACGAGGACGGTGCCCACGTTGCCGTAGGTGACGGCGTTGTTCACGATGAGCGGGGAGAAGACCAGGTAGGAGAACCAGCGCAGGCCGACCAGGCCCAGCATGGTGGCCACCGCCCCGGGGAGCAGCGCCCGCCAGGACACCCGGCTGCCCAGCAGGAAGTGCTGCCCCCACCAGAAGAACAGGATTCCGAACACCACGGTCAGGGTGATGCGGACGGAGGACTGGACGGTCCCGCCGCCCAGGATCGCGCCGCTCTGCACCTCGGCGAACAGATAGGCCGTCAGGGCCGCGAGCCATACGGCGCGGCGCCACACGGCGTGCCAGCGGCCCGCGGGCAGATCCCACACCCTCTCATAGCCCGTCTGGACACTCGAGGCGAAGGTGAGTCCGAACAGGGCGAGGGCGACGACGCTGAAGGCGCTGGTGGCGCTGAGCACCTTGCGGGGCGCGGAGAACAGGTGGTCCACGGCGCTTCCGGGGCGTCCCGCCAGGCACATGCCGTCGGTCACCCAGGAGGCGAAGCCGCGCTGCTGGAAGGGGGCCGCGGCGGCGACGACGATCAGCAGCGGTGCGAGGGTCACCAGGGCCAGAGCGGCGAAGCCCATGGAACGGTGCAGCAGTTCCATCTCGCTGCCGTGCTGCCAGAGCCGTCCTGCGGCCGAGTTGTGCCAGCGGGTATGCCGTCCGCGGTGCTGGGGTCGTTCGTCCGGGGGCGGGCCCGGGGAACCCGTCATGCGTCCCCCGGTTCCCGGACCACCGTCGGCTGAAACCCGGCGGTCCCGCTCATCACTCCTGGTGGTGCGGGGGAGGTCAGGCGCCCCCGCCGTACGGCGGCACGAGCGGCCGTCCGGTGCGCGGGAGCCGCCGAGGCGGCGGAAACCGCGGCGTGCGGCGTGCCGTACGGATGCGCTACCATGGATCTTGTGCGCGGCGCCGAACTGCGGCGCGCGAGCAGTGCGTTGGTGGTCCAAGGAAAGACGTCCCGCTTCCTGCGGGGAGATGCAGGTGCAAGGCCTGCCCGGCGCTCGAATGGACCCCGCTTCCGGAATCCGGAGGCGGGGTCTTCGCTGTGCTCGGACCCCTGGGCGGCAGCGCGGTTTCACCGCGGCTCGTCCTGGCCTCCCGGTGACCCCGCACCCTTGTACGCCCGGTAGTCGATCTCGGCGTGCTCCGGGTGGTGGAGGTCGAAGGCGGGGGATTCGGAGCGGACGCGCGGCAGCGTGGAGAAGTTGTGGCGCGGCGGAGGGCAGGAGGTGGCCCACTCCAGGGAGCGGCCGTATCCCCAGGGATCGTCGACCTTCACACGCTCGCCGTACTGGGCCGTCTTCCATACGTTGTAAAGGAAGGGCAGGGTGGACAGTCCCAGCAGGAAGGCGCCGATGGACGACACGGTGTTCAGCCAGGTGAAGCCGTCGGCGGCGAGGTAGTCGGCGTAGCGGCGGGCCATGCCTTCGGCGCCGAGCCAGTGCTGCACCAGGAAAGTCGTGTGGAAGCCGACGAAAAGCGTCCAGAAGTGAATCTTGCCGAGGCGTTCGTCGAGCATGGTGCCGGTCATCTTCGGCCACCAGAAGTGGAAGCCGCCGAACATCGCGAAGACGATGGTGCCGAACAGCACATAGTGGAAGTGGGCGATGACGAAGTAGGTGTCGGTCACGTGCCAGTCCAGCGGCGGCGAGCCGAGGATGACGCCGGTCAGGCCGCCGAAGAGGAAGGTGACCAGGAAGCCGACCGACCAGAGCATCGGTGTCTCGAAGGACAACGAGCCCTTCCACATGGTGCCGATCCAGTTGAAGAACTTCACCCCGGTCGGTACGGCGATGAGATAGGTCATGAACGAGAAGAACGGCAGAAGAACCGCGCCGGTGGCGAACATATGGTGGGCCCACACCGTGGCGGACAGACCGGCGATGGAAATGGTGGCGCCGATCAGTCCCATGTAGCCGAAGATCGGCTTGCGGGCGAAGACCGGGATGATCTCGGTGATCACACCGAAGAACGGCAGGGCGAGGATGTAGACCTCGGGATGGCCGAAGAACCAGAACAGGTGCTGCCACAGGATCGGTCCGCCGTTGGCTGCCTCGAACACGCGGGCGCCGAAGCGCCGGTCGGCCTCCAGCACCAGCAGCGACGCCGCAAGGACCGGGAAGGCCAGCAGAACGAGGACCGAGGTCAGCAGGACGTTCCAGGTGAAGATCGGCATCCGGAACATCGTCATACCGGGGGCGCGCATACAGACGATGGTGGTGATGAAGTTGACCGCGCCGAGGATCGTCCCGAACCCGGACAGCGCCAGCCCCATGATCCACAGATCCCCGCCGATGTGCGACGTGCGAGTGGGCCCGCTGAGCGGCGTGTAGGCCGTCCAGCCGAAGTCGGCGGCGCCGTTGGGGGTGAGGAAGCTGCCGATCACGATCAGGCCGCCGAAGAGGAACAGCCAGTACGACAGCATGTTCAGCCGCGGAAAGGCCACGTCGGGGGAGCCGATCTGCAACGGCATGACGGCGTTGGCGAAGCCGGCGAACGTCGGGGTCGCGAAGAGCAGCAACATGATCGTGCCGTGCATCGTGAAGAGCTGGTTGTACTGCTCCTTGGAGACGATCTGGAGCCCCGGGCGCGCCAGTTCCGCGCGGATCAGCAGCGCCATCACCCCGGCCATCAGGAAGAACACGAACGACGTGATCAAGTACAGGTGCCCGATCTTCTTGTGGTCGGTCGTCGTCATCCAGGACACGAGCACCTGGCCCCTGCCATGGCGCTCGACCGCCGGTACCGGAGAGACCGGCTCCGTCTCTAGCGTCATCAAAACTCCTGAAGGTGATGAGTGGCGCAATTACTCCCTTACCGCGCAAACCTTTCGCAGGAAGCACGGGAATGCACGGACGCCTCGCTCCCCGAAACCCCGTGTCGGACCGCCGCGTTCCGGTGCGCGCCGACTGAGCCGGCAGGAGGGGAACAAGGGCGAGCCGCGGCCATGAGGCTGGTCGGCAAGCGGGGCCGACCAGGCCCCGACGCACGGCCCGCGGGGGCCTGACGCGCATACGCGGGATCAGGACGGAGGCTGCCGCCGTCCCGAACCGGTGTCCCTGGCGGGCCGCCCGCGAGGCGTCCCACCCAGTCGGTCGGCGGTCCCCGTGCTGCTGTCCGCCGATCGCTACTGACCCCCTCCCGCCACGGGTGCGGCCGCCTGGAGTTCCGTACCGGGTGCGCCGGAGCCGACCCGGGGGTCCGTGGGCGGGCGGTGACCGGAGAAGGGCTGATGGCCGTGCAACCCGGTCACCTGGGCCTGTGCCGCGGTGGGCGTGCCGTAGGTCCGGGTCGACCGGCCGCCGCCCGCCGTTGCCTCGGCCAGGGCCAGGGCGAGCTGTTCGAGGCGGTTCTCCAGTGTTCGCAACAGCTCCTCGTCCCGGTGGCGCAGTGATGCGAGCAGGTTCATGGCCTGCTCGTCATCGGCGAGCGCCGCGATGCTCTCACCGGCTCGGCAGGCCGCCAGCGCCTGGGCGGCGGCAGCGTACTCGCACTGCGTGATCCGCAGCATCTGACGGTCCGTGGCCGGACGCCCGCCGAGCAGGACACCGTCCGCGATCACCGCGCCGGCCTCCAGCGGGATGCGCGCGGCGCGGACGACGCCCGAGGCGAGCGTCCGGATGAGGGCGGTGGTGTCGTTCAGCAGCCGGCGGGGCCGTAGGGCGCGGATGTGGTCGTCGATGCGGTCGATGTGCTCGCGTACGTCGGCGAGGAGGTTCTCCAGTGTGTGGCGGTGCGGAGGTGCTGGGGTGACAGCCAGATCCGCTCGCAGCATGTGGATGAGGGCGGCATGAGTCTTCCGGGCGTCCTGCAGCACCGGAATCAGCGCGTCCGTCGTCACTGCCATTGCGCGTGCTCCTTGTGTGGGGTCGTGGGACGGCGGGGAGGGGCGGGCCTGCCTGTGGAGCGGTGTGCGGCGTGGGCCTGCCCCGGGATCAGCGTGTGCGAACGGGGCGAAGATCGCGCGGTGGCCTGGTCCATCCCGGGTGCGGCCGGCGGTGGCTCCTTGCGGTGACCAGCGCGCGGTGGACGTCCGACGCCGAGGCAGCCGGCTAGCCCGTCCGGGTGTCCGGTACCCCATGCGGCGGCGTACGCCCCTGAAGCGCGCTCACGAGTGCGGTGGCAGCCCGGTGTTGAGCCGCAGTGCTCCCGAGGGGCCGTTCGACGTGCCTGTGTGGCGCCACGGACCGCCGGGAGACCCGGGCACGGCCGGCCCCCGTAGTCGTTCCCGGGCGCCGGCCGGGGCGGTGAGCCGGTGCGCGAGGGCGTTGATGCTCCTAATGGCCAAAGCGGCTTGGAGCCAGTAGCGCCGACCCCAGAAGTCGTTCCACCGGCGGGGCATTCCGGGGGCGGCCGTGGCGCAGCACTGCTCGCTGCCCGTCAGGCCACGTGCGACGTGGTGGCGAGGCTGCTGGGCTGCGAGGAGGCCTGGGGCCACCCGGCGCGGAGCTGCTCGTCCCTACCCCGAAACGGCGGGCGCCGTGGAGGAGTTGCCGGCCGACTGGGCGGACCTGACCACCGCCGCGTGACCGGTGCCGACCGCCGGGGCAGTGCGTGCGGTGCGCTGCCGACGGCAGCACGACAGCAGGGCGGTACGGGCCCCGTCGCACCCCCGTTCGGCGGGCGACGGGGCTCCGGCTGCCGTCAATGGCTGCCCGGGTCCTCGCCGAGTACCTCCCGTGCGGCCTCCAGCGCGGTGGCACGGTCGTCGGGAACCAGTCCGATGCGGGTGCGGCGGTCCAGGACGTCGGCCGCATCGAGCGCTCCTTCGTGGCGTACGGCCCACAGCAGCTCGGCGCGGGTGACCGGGTGGCCCTCCAGGACCGGCTGGGCCAGCCGGGGGTCGCTCACGGCGAGGGTCTGCACGGCCGGTGCCTCGGTCCCGTACCGGTTGATCAGACGGCGCGGTGCGCGCAGGGCGCCCAGCACAGGGGACGGCGCGGCGCCGACCAGGGGCAGGCCGGCGGTGGGGGAGGGCCCCGCGGTCAGACGGCGGGCGGCGACCGCGGCATCCACGGCGTCCTCGGCCATGCGCCGATAGGTGGTCAGCTTGCCGCCGACCACGGTGACCACACCCTCCGGCGAGGTGAGGACGGCGTGCTTGCGGGAGATGTCGGCGGTGCTCGGCGCCGCACCGGAACCCCCGGCCGGTGTGGTGTCCAGCAGGGGCCGCAGTCCGGCGAACGCGCCCATCACGTCGTCGCGGTGGACCGGGATGTCCAGGGCGGAACCGAGGACGTCGAGCAGGAAGCCGATGTCGGTCTCGGGTACGGAGGGCACGTCCGGTACTTCGTCCACGGGCTCATCGGTGAGGCCGACGTAGACCCGGCCGTCGCCCTGGGGCAGGACGAGGACGAAGCGGTTGGTCTCGCCCGGGATCGGGATGTGCAGGCCGGCGGGCAGGAAGCCTAGGCGATCCGCGCGAAGCACCAGGTGGGTGCCGCGCGAGGGCCGTATGCGGACCCCGTCCACCAGGCTGCCCGCCCAGACACCGGAAGCGTTGATCACCGCGCGGGCCCGGATCTCGCCTTCGCGGCCGGTGAGTTCGTCGCGTACCCGGGCTCCGGACGAGGTGAGCTCCAGCGCCCGCACGCGGGTCAGGATCCGCGCGCCCCGCGCCGCGGCCGTGCGCGCGATCGCGGTGACCAGCCGGGCGTCATCGGTGACGCGGCCGTCCCAGGACAGCAGCCCGCCGCGCAGGCCCGCCCCGCGCAGCGCGGGAGCCAGATGGCGCGTCTCGGCCGCGGAGAGTCTGCGCGGCGCGGGCAGCGTCGCGCGGGCCGTGCGCACCGCCAGTCGCAGTGAGTCGCCGGCCCGGAAGCCGGCCCAGGCCAGGGCGGCCTGACCGCGGGAGACCAGCGGGGTGAGCGGCAGCACGAACGGCTGGGCGCGTACCAGATGGGGGGCGGTGCGCTCCATCAGGATGCCGCGTTCGCGCGCGCTCTCGTGGGCGACGTCGAACTGTGCGGAGGCGAGATAACGCAGTCCGCCGTGGATGAGCTTCGAACTCCAGCGGGAGGTACCGAAGGCCAGGTCCTGGGCGTCGATCGCGGCGACCGTCAGCCCACGGGCGGCGGCGTCCAGGGCGGCGCCCGCGCCGGTCGCGCCGAGACCGACGACCAGCACGTCGACGGGCGGGCCGTCGAGGGTCGCGTCCAGTTCACGCAGACGGCGGGCGGCGGTCAGGGACGCGCCCGGGGCCGGCTGCCCCGGGGACGCCGGGCTGCTGCTGGAGCTCATGGTGTCAGGGTCCTCTCGAGGATGGTCCGCAGTTCTGCGTAGAAGGCCTCGGTGCCCAACTCGGCGTCGTCCTCCTCGGTCATGGTGCGCAGCGACAGGGTGAAGGACTGGGCGATCAGGAGCAGGGACCTGGCCTGCCGTTCCGGGTGGCCGGGGCGTACCGACCCGTCCGCGTGGCCCTCCTCGACGGCACCGGCGAGCAGTTCGAGGAGCGCGTCCTGACTCGCTCCGCGCCGGTCGAGCACGTAGGGGAGGAGGAGTTCGGGATCGACGTCGATGATCTTGCGGAAGAGCGGATGGCGGCGGAAGGCGTCCACGCCCTTCACGAGCCCTTCCACGATCAGGGCGCGGGTGTCCGTCCCCGTGCCGCGCTCGGGCATCGCGCCGGTGGCCGCCTCGATCCACTCCCGGGTCATCAAGTCGCCGACCAACGACCGCACGTCGGGCCAGCGACGGTACAGCGTCATCCGGGAGACGCCCGCGCGGCGGGCCACGTCGGTCAGGGTGGTGCGCCGGACACCGACGGCCAGGACACAGTCGCGGACCGCGTCGAGCACCGGATCGGTGTCCGAGGCGTTGTGACGAATAGGCGTCATGTGTCACAGTGTAACGCCCTGCGGCTGTGCGGGGAGACGGCTCTTTTCGCGACGACCGGTGAGGACGAGTGCCATGGACATGTTGTGGAGCGGCTGGGGCGACCCGGCCCGGGCCACGCCACTGCCCGACACGGTGATCGGGCTGCTGCGCGACATGCTCGGAGTGAAGCCGCGCGGCGCCGAGCCGGTCGCCCTCGAAGAGATCACCGTTCCCGAGCCGACCCTCGATCCCTCCGCGCACCGGGCCCTTCTCGCCGCCGTCGACGGTGAGGAGCGTCTGCGCACCGACGCCGAGTCCCGCATCCGCCACACCCGCGGCAAGTCCACCCCCGATCTGCTCCGTATCCGCAGCGGCGACATCGGCGACCTCCCGGCGGCCGTGGTGCTCCCGGCGAGCCACGACGAGGTCCTCGCGGTGCTGAGGGTCTGCGCCGACCACGACCTGGCTGTCGTCCCCTTCGGCGGTGGCACCTCCGTCGTGGGCGGCCTCGCCCCCGAGGGGCGGCGCCCCTTCGTAGCCCTGGACCTACGCCGCATGGACGGCCTGCTCGACCTCGATCCGGTCTCCCGCACCGCCACCCTGCAGCCCGGCCTGCGGGCCCCACAGGCCGAAGCGCTCCTGGCCGAACACGGCTTCACCCTCGGCCACTTCCCCCAGTCCTACGAGTGGGCCACCATCGGCGGATTCGCCGCCGCTCGCTCCAGCGGGCAGGCGTCCGCGGGCTACGGCCGCTTCGACGAGATGGTGCTCGGCCTCACCCTCGCCAGCCCCGCCGGCACCCTCGAGGTGGGGCGCGCGCCCCGTTCGGCCGCCGGACCCGATCTGCGTCAGCTCGTCCTCGGTTCCGAGGGGGCGTTCGGCGTCATCACCTCGGTGACGGTACGGATCCGCCCCGTCCCGCGTAGCCGCGTCTACGAAGGATGGCGCTTCGACTCCTTCGAGGAGGGCGCCGCCGCCCTGCGTCGCCTGGCCCAGGACGGGCCGCGGCCGACCGTACTGCGCCTGTCCGACCAGACCGAGACGCTCATCGGCCTGGCCCAGCCCGACGCCATCGGTTCCTCCGGACTGCCGCAGGCCGCCGGATGCCTGGCGATCGTGGGCTACGAGGGCACCGAGGAGGACACCACCCACAGCCGGGAACGGGCCGCGGCCGTTCTGCGCGACTGCGGTGGCACCCACCTGGGCCAGGAGCCGGGGGAGCGCTGGGCCCACGGCCGCTACTCGGCGCCCTACCTACGGGACGCGCTGCTGGACGCCGGAGCGTTCGCCGAGACGCTGGAGACCGCCGCCTTCTGGTCCCGGCTGCCGCGGCTGTACGCATCGGTCCGCGAAGCGCTCACCAGCACGCTCACCGACGCGGGAACGCCGCCCCTGGTGATGTGCCACATCTCCCACGTCTACGAGAACGGCGCCTCCCTGTACTTCACCGTGGTCTGCGCACAGGGCGACGATCCCGTGGCGCACTGGGCCCCCGCCAAACACGCCGCCAATGAGGCGATCATGGCTGCGGGCGGCACCATCAGCCACCACCACGGTGTGGGCACCGACCACCGCGACTGGTACGTCAGGGAAGCCGGGCCGCTCGGCATCGGCGCACTTCAGGCCGTCAAGCGACGACTGGACCCCACCGGTCTGCTCAACCCCGGCGTCCTGCTGCCCGCCGACTGACCCCCCGGCACACCACCCGCTTCTTCCACGACCCGTAAGGCGCCCCCGGAGGCACACCGATGCGACAGTTCACCGCCATCGTCAACCCCGCCGCCGGCGGCTCCGCCGGGGTCGCGGTACTGCTCCGGGTGGCCCGAGTGCTGCGGGAGGCCGGGGCCGAGCTGGAGACCGAGTACAGCCGCAGCCTCCCCCACGCCCAGGAGCTTGCCCGGCAGGCCGGACAGCGGCAGCGGGTCGTCCTCGCCGTCGGCGGCGACGGCATCGTCGGCGGCATCGGCGGCGCCCTCAGCGGCACCGGCACGCTCTTCGGCCTGGTCCCGGCCGGCCGCGGCAACGACTTCGCCCGCGCGCTCGGCCTGCCCACCGATCCGGAGGCACTGGCGCGCGTCCTGCTGCATCACACGCCCCGTTCCATCGACACCATCGAAGTGGAGTCCGCGCACGGCCGCAGCGTCGTCCTCGGCAGCGTGTACGCGGGTGTCGACGCGCTCGCCAACCGCCACGCCAACCGCTCCACCCTCCTGAGAGGCGCCGCCTCCTACTACGCGGGCGGACTGCGAGCCGTCGCCACCTGGCGCCCGGCCGCCTACCGGGTCACCGTCGACGGCGAGGAACTGACGCATCGCGGCTACACCGTCGTCGCCGCCAACTCCGCCTACTACGGCTCCGGCCGCATCATCGCCCCCGACGCCCGTGTCGACGACGGACTGCTCGACGTGGTGATGATCCGCGAGGCGCCGCGCCGGCTCTTCTTCACCCTGATGAACGAGCTCAAGTCGGGCGCCCATGTGCACCGGCGGGAAGTGCGGATCGAGCGGGGCAGAGAGGTCCGCATCGAGGCCGACCGGAAGGTTCCCTACGGCGCCGACGGCGAGGTCGACGCCGTCCTCCCCGTCACGGCCAGGGTGCTGCCCGGAGCGCTCGACGTGCTGTGCTGACAAGCCGGCAGTGGACGGCGGTGAAATGCGCGATCCCGGGCAGACGGCCGAAATGATCTTCGAGTCGATCCTGTGAGGGGGAGTGCACCACGTGGCAACGCCCGTCCGCCGTACCCGACTGAGGAACCAGCGCCCCTTCGACCTCCGCTCCACGGCCCTGTTCTTCGGCCTTCTGGCAGCTGTCGTCGGCCTTGTGGGCCTGGCGGCCCGTACGGCGCTCGGTGTGGTCGAGCGCCGCCCCGCCTGGGCCGTCGTCCTGGGAGCGCTCGGCGTCACGGCCGTCCTGGTTCTCCGACAGCGCCGACGGCACCCGTTCTCCGTGGCCCGGACCGTACGCCAGGCGACCGCCGCGCTGGACGAGGCGACCAGAACGGCGATCGACGCGCTGGACCATGCGTCGCCTCCCCGGCCGGAGCCGGGCGTGCCGTTCACGACGGTCGCACTCCTCGCCCCGGCCGGGCGGGCCGGGGCGCAGGAGCCACCCGCCGACCACCGTGACGTCGAAGCCACCGTCACCCTCACGCCCGGCGCGGTCACCGAGGCCCCGGCCACCGAGGCCGTCGACTACGGCGCCTTGGACCCCGACGAGTTCGAGCGGGCGATAGCCGCGCTGTGCGAGCGTGACGGATGCGCGCGAGTGGAGGTCGTCGGCGGAGCCGGAGACCTCGGCGCCGACGTCGTGGCCACGGCCCCGGACGGACGGCGTCTGGTCATCCAGTGCAAGCGCTACGGCGACAGCAACCGGGTGGGCTCCCAGGACCTCCAGCGCTTCGGCGGCACCTGCTTCACCGTCCACGAGGCGGACCTCGCCGTCGTAGTAACCACCAGCGGCTTCACCGCCCCGGCCAGGGAGTACGCCGAGCAGTGCGGGATCGTGTGCTGGGACCGGGAGGACCTGGAGGCCTGGAGCGACGGAACGGGACCGGAGCCGTGGCGGGCCTCCACGGATGACGGGGAGGTGCGCTGACAGCCGCCTCGGTGGATCGCCGGGTCGGCGGCCATCGGACGGAGCTGGCCACGGCGGAGGGGATCGCACTGGACGCGCTGGCCGGTCTGCAGTGGGTCGCCTTCCCCCGTTCGGACAGCCCCGCCTGGTACGACGAGCTGACCGCGATCCTGCGCAGCCACGGCCTCGATCTGGGGGCGGGGGCACCCGAGGGGCAGCGGCTGATCGCGGAGGTGAAACTGGCGGCCGTCAGCGCCGGCCGGGCCTTCGCCCTGGCGCCCCCGGACTGGTCGCAGCCCATTCCCGAGCGGGTGGCGTGGTCGCCGCTGATAGGCCACCCGCTCGTCCGCCGGACCTGGGCGGTGCGGCCGACCGATTCACGGCGGCAGGACCTGGGCCGCCTCATCGCCGCCTTCGAACAGCCGGCCGGTGACTGATCCGCGCCGACGGAGTCGCTCCCAGGACGGGCCGGGCTGACTTTTATTTTTGACAGTCAGCTCGAGGGGGAGCTAGTTTCGCGGGGCGAAGCACAGGAGGAGGCCCCCGGCCATGGGGAGATCACGTACGTACGCATGGGAAGACCCCGCCGTCACCGCGGCTGCCGCGGGCCGCACGTCCGGTCTCGAGTTCCTGCACGAGATGCTCGCCGGGCGACTGCCGGCCCCGCCCGTCACCGCGACGCTGGGGCTGGCACTCTCGGAGGTGGAGCGGGGGCGTGTGGTGTTCTCGCTGGTGCCGGGTGAGGAGCACTACAACCCGATCGGCAGTGTGCACGGCGGCGTGTACGCGACCCTCCTGGATTCCGCGGCGGGATGCGCCGTCCACTCCACCTTGCCGGAGGGCATGGCATACACCTCGCTGGATCTGACGGTGAAGTTCCTGCGCCCGGTCACCCTCGACACGGGTGAGGTGCGGGCCGTGGGCACCGTGCTCAGCAGCGGCAGGCGCACCGCCCTCGCCCAGGCCGAACTGCTCGACGGAGCGGACCGTCTGCTCGCCCACGCCACCAGTACCTGCGTCCTGTTCCCGACGTCCGCGTCTTGAGCGGCGAGGCGGCCCGCCCCCTAGGCGCGGCAGCCCCCGGGCAGTGGCCGGGAAAGAGTGAGCGCAGATACGGCAGCGTGCCCGCGCCGGTCAGGGCGACGCCGTACTCCTCGGCCGGTTGCGCCCGTAGACCAGGCGCGGTACCGCCTCCGCCGGGCCGGACAGGGCGCCGGTCGGCTCGGCGGGCTCACACGGGTGGATGCGCAGTTCGGCTCCCAGGGGCTGGTGGGATCAACGCGGCCGGGTCCAGGGCGACTTCCGCGTCCCATGTGTGCACGGACTGCTCGCACAGCCGGTAGCCGGCGTACTCGCGGACACTGCGGGACACGCTGAAGTACGGGATCCGCAGGGCGGCCCGCACCGCGGCCTAGGGGGAAGGTGCGGTCTGCCCGCTGAGGGCGCGCGTGGGCGGAACGGCCATCCGGGGGCCGTGGTCCCGCGAAGTCCGTGTCGGGGCCACTGCGCGGGTACTCGGACAAGGGCACCCCACACGAAAGGGCTGTGACACGATGCAGATCGATCTCACGGGCCGTACCGCGCTGGTCACCGGCTCCACCAAGGGCATCGGCGCGGCGATCGCCGCCGGACTGGCCCGGGCCGGAGCCCGCGTGGGTGTCAACGGCCGTTCCGCCGAGCGCGTCGGCGAGAGCATCGCCCACCTGGCGCGCGAGGTGCCCGGAGCCGTTCTGGTGCCGGTCGCCGCCGACGTCACCACCGAGGAGGGCGCGCGCCAGGCGGTGGAAGCGCTGCCGCACGTCGACATCCTCGTCAACAACCTCGGAATCTACGGCGTCAAGGACGCCCTGGAGATCACCGATGCGGAATGGCGGCGCTACTTCGAGGTCAACGTACTGGCCGCGGTGCGGCTGACCCGCCTGTACCTGCCGGACATGAGCGAACGAGGCTGGGGGCGTGTCCAGTACATCGCCAGCGACTCGGCCGTCGTCATCCCGGCCGAGATGATCCACTACGGCATGTCCAAGACGGCGCTGCTCGCGGTGAGCCGGGGCTTCGCCAAACAGGCCGCGGGCACCGGTGTCACGGTGAACTGTGTCATCGCGGGCCCGACGCACACCGGAGGCGTCGAGGACTTCGTCTACGAACTCGTCGACCGCGAACTGCCCTGGGACGAGGCTCAGCGCGTCTTCATGCGTGAGCACCGGCCGCAGTCGCTGCTCCAGCGGCTGATCGAACCGGAGGAGATCGCCCATATGGTCGTCTACCTCAGCTCCGACCAGGCCTCGGCCACCACCGGGGGCGCGCTACGGGTGGACGGGGGATACGTCGACTCCATCCTGCCGTGACCCCGTTCTTCTCCGCAGTGCCCTGAGATGCGGAACCACGGGGGTCCCCCTAGCGTCTGAAGCGAACCCCAGCGGGGGCGGCACCGGGCGCCGCGTTGTCATGCGCAGTGCCCGTTCGGCGCGGGAGGCCGTCCACCATGCGCACCATGACCACTTCGGCTGCTGGGCGCGTCCCTAACGGCCGGGCCCTCGTGGCACGAGGCCGCACGCGTCATGGGCCCCCCGCCTCCGCGGCCAAGGGCGGAGTACGGGCGGCTGACTGAGGGTCCGAAGCACACCGTCGGCGCTCCCGCCTGACCGGGCGTGTCCGACGGTGCCGCGAGGGGCGTGAGGCACGAGGAGGATGGATGAGCCAGGGCGAGCGCCCCACGGGTTCCGGCCCGCGGCAAGCCACCGGAAGTAGTTCCTCCGGCCGGGACGGTGGCCGGCCGGGGGAACAGACCCACCGCCCCGCGCCGGCGCCCGGGGACACGGCCGGGGCCGGCCCGCCAGCGGCGAAGAGCCGCGGGCAGGGTGAACCCGGTGACGACACCGCAGCACCGCGCCTCTCGCCATCGGGCGGCGGGCCGGCTCCCGGCACCGCGGCGGCGGATGGGCCGCCGGGTCACCGGAAGCACCAGCCGCCCCCGGTCCCCGGTCACGAGGACGGCGGGGTGTCCGGGACATCGGCCGACGGGCCCCGGCGGCTGCCGAACGCCGGCCGCGGAGCCCGGTGGCGCAGGGCACGGCTGCGGATATCCGGGGCCGATCCCTGGTCGGTGATGACGACGAGCTTCCTGGTGTCGGCGGGACTGGGCCTGTGTGTGATCGTGACCGTGGCGGCGATCACGATCATGATGAGCGTGTTCGGCCAGGAGCCGGTGCTGTCGCTGGGCTGGGAACTCACCCTCACCGTCGCCATCGCCGTCGTGGCGGTGGAGGTGGCACTGGCCACCGCGCTGGCGACGCTGGTCGCCTTCCTCTTCAACTGGTCGTCGGGCTTCGCGGGCGGGGTCGAGGTGACACTGGCCGAGGACTCCCGGACCCGGCCGGACACAGGCCCCGACGCCGCGCTCGACGAAGGCCGTCTCTAGGTGCCCCAACAGGCCACGTCCGGCCCGTCGCGACGCTGCGCACGCTCCCCCACGCTCGACTTCGCGTTCGTCCCGACCCGGGGTGCGAGGGGGCTATCGGCGCAGCAGGTACTTGTGCTGCCCGGGCAGGACGAGCTCGCCCCGCTGGTTGTGGGCCGGCCGGGCATGGTGCGGTTCTGGTCGGCCCCACCGTAAGGAGGTGACGGTCTGCCAGGTGCCGCGGGAGCGCACGGCTTCGTGCCTCGGAGTGAAGACGGGACCCGACCGGCCTCACCCGGTCATACGAAGAAGCCTTCGGGGCGGTCCCCGAAGGCTTCTTCGTGTCGGCTGCCGGTGTCGGCCGTCGTCCGGCTCAGGCGGTGTAGAGGGCCTCGATCTCGTCAGCGAAGTCCCGGAGCACCACATTGCGCTTCAGCTTCAGGGACGGGGTCAGATGACCGGAGGCCAGGGTGAACTGGGCGTCCAGGATGCGGAACTTGCGTACTGACTCGGCCTTGGACACCGCGGCGTTGCCGTCGTCCACCGCGCGCTGGATCTCGGCGAGGAGCTCGGGGTCGTCGCGGAGGTCCGCCAGGGACGCGCTCTCGGGTTTGCCGTTCTGCTCGGCCCAGCGAGGCAGGAACTCCTCGTCGATGGTCACCAGCGCCCCGATGAAGGGCTTGCCGTCACCGACCACCATGCACTCGGCGATCAGCGCGTGCGCCCGGATGCGGTCCTCGATCACGGCCGGGGCCACGTTCTTGCCGCCCGCGGTGATGATGATCTCCTTCTTCCGGCCGGTGATGCGGAGGTAGCCCTCCTCGTCCAGGGAGCCGATGTCACCGGTGTGGAACCAGCCGCCGACGAGCGACGCCGTGGTCGCCTTCTCGTTGTTCCAGTAACCCCTGAAGAGGTGCTCGCCGCGCAGCAGCACCTCGCCGTCCTCGGCGATGCGCACCGTGCTGCACGGCAGTGGCAGGCCCACCGTGCCGATCTTCTGCCGGTCCCACGGGTTGAGGGTGGTCGCGGCGCAGGATTCCGCCAGACCGTAGCCCTCGAGCACGGTGAAGCCGAGTCCGCGGTAGAAGTGGCCGAGGCGCTCGCCGAGCGGGGCGCCGCCGGAAATGGCGTGCCGGGCGCGCCCGCCGAGAACCGCGCGCAGCCTGCCGTAGACCAGCCGGTCGAAGAGCTTGTGCCGCAGCCGCAGCGGGAAGCCGGGCCCGGACGGTGTCTCCAGCGCCTTGCTGTACTCGATCGCCGTGTCCACGGCCTGGTCGAAGATCTTGCCCTTTCCGCTCGCCCGTGCCTGGGCCCGCGCCGAGTTGTACACCTTCTCGAAGACGCGCGGCACGCCCAGCAGGAAGGTGGGCCTGAAGGAGGCGAGTTCGTCGGTGACGTCCTTGACGTCACTGACGTGTCCGAGCTTGACCGGGGCCATCATGGCTCCCACCTCGACCACCCGGCCGAGGACGTGCGCGAGCGGCAGGAAGAGCAGTACGGAGGAGTCCTCGGCGAAGATCGGTTTCATTCGGGCGATGGTGTTGCCGCACTCCGCGAGGAAGTTGCGGTGGGTGAGCACGCAGCCCTTCGGCCGGCCGGTGGTGCCGGAGGTGTAGACGATGGTGGCGAGCGAGTCCGCATCGGCCGTCCCGATGCGCTCGTCCACCTGAGCGTCCGTCACCTTCCTCCCGAGTGCGACGAGTTCCTCGACTCCGCCCGCATCGATCTGCCAGACGTGCTTCAGCAGGGGGATCCGCTCCCGCACCTGCTCCACGATCGCCTGGTGCGTCCCGGTCTCCACCACGCAGGCCACGGCGCCGGAGTCACCGACGACCCATTCCACCTGCTCGGCGGAGGAGGTCTCGTAGACGGGGACGGAGACCGCGCCGGCGCTCCAGATGGCGAAGTCCAGCAGCGTCCACTCGTAGCGGGTCCGGGACATGAGTGCCACCCGGTCCGCGGGCTGCACACCGCAGGCGATGAGTCCCTTGGCGACGGCGCGTACCTCGGCGAGGAAAGCGGCGGCGGTGACATCGCGCCACTGTCCGGACACCTTGCGGGCGAGCACGGCCCGGTCGGGGAATTCGGCCGCGTTACGGACGACGACCTGCGCCAGGTTGCCGTCGGGGGGCACGTCGTACAAGGCCGGAACGCTGAACTCGCGCAAGGCTGCTGCTCCTTGTCGGCGTCGACATCGGTGTCGGCTGCGGCATGGGCTGGGCCGCGTCAAGGGCTTGAGTTCGACGGCACGATCGGTACGAGCCGCGATCGGACCCTACCAGCCGGTAAGTGAACCGGTACAGATGTCCGACGCGCGTACTTCGAGAAGGCCCTCCCCGCGTCTTCATCCTCATATGGTCGGGGGTTGATCAGGAAGGCCCGATTCCTCATGGCCGCGGGCTGAAAGTGCGGCGCGGGGGGCCGGCCGTGCCGTGCCGGAGCGGACCGCACCCACGGAGAGCTTCTTCACCGACTGCCTCGGTGTCCCGACGACTCTCACCCCCGACTTCCAACGGTCCACCTGCCACGTCTCCTTCGCCCCGCCGCCCCGCCGATCCCGGTGACCCGCGGCCCGCCGCCCCACCGGCGGGGCGGGACCGTCGGGGCACGGGAGCGCCGACCGCGTCCACCGGTGCCGGACGGGGGTGATGCCACCGGCGCTCGGGGCGAGCGGGATCATGGCGAAATGCCTGACACTTCACGACGCGGTCTTCTCGCCGTCCTTGTGGCCTCGGCCGCGGCCGTCCCACTCACCGGACTGGCCGCGGGCCCCGCCCGCGCCACGGGCCCGGCCGCCACAGTGCCGCCCTTCGCCGGTCCGGCCGGACTGAACTCGGCCCGTTCCTCCGTGACGCTGCCGCCGCTGGACGCCTCCTACTTCACCCCGGTCACGCTCAGCACCCCGCTCACCGCCTCGGTGCTGCCGGGGACCCCGGCCCGCACCGAGGTCACCTCCGGCGGCCGGCGCGTCGCCCTGCTGACCCACGGCGCCCGGACCGTCGTACTGCCCGGACCGCAGCGCACGTTCGCCGAGAACAAGCGGCCCTTCGTGGACGACTTCCAGCGCACCCTGCCGGATCTGTCGCTGCCGGAGAAGGACCGGCAGTACTGGGGGACCTCGCCGGGGGGCGGGAGCTGGCTCACCCTCGGCCCTGCGGAAACCGATTACTCGGTCGTTCCGGGTGCCGGCCTGATCAGCCTGACGACCGACTTCGCCAGCCGTCACGCCACGCTCAAGGACGATGAGATCACCGATGTCGACGGGCGGTGTGCGGCCCGCTTCGACAAGGTGCCCACCGGGCAGGCGTGTTCGTTCGCACTGTCCTTCGGCCACCAGGACACCCACAACAACTACCGCGCCCGGCTGTCCTTCCTGACCACCGGCGCCGTCGAACTGCGAGTGGAGAAGGAGGTCGCCGACACCGTCACCCAGCTGGCCCCGCCCCAGACCCTCGCCACCGAGGTGCCGGCCGGCACCGACTGGACGATACGGGTACGGCGTGAAGGTTCCCGTATCCAGGCCAAGGCCTGGCGCGAGGGCTCGGCCGAGCCGCCCGCGTGGTCCGTGGACGTCGCCGACTCCACGTTCACCAAGGGCCGGGTGGGAGTGCGCGCCCTGGCCAACAAGGGCTGCACCAACCTGCCCGTCACGCTGTCCGTCAGCCGCTTCGAGGTGTCCGCCGCGAACTGGGAGGCGCCGCCGGCCGTCACTCACGGCGACTGGGTGCGCGTTCTGCCCCGGCCCTTCGACGGCACCTGGAGCGACCAACTGGAGCAGACCCTCCGCGCCTGGGCGGGTTCCACTGTGCCGGATGTGCTCGCTCATGCCGCGATGTTCCTGGGCGGTGCGCCCGCCGTCACCGCCGGTTCGGGGCCCGCCCAGGGCAAGAGGGTGCTGGGGGAGGCCGGTTACGGCTACCTGGACGCGCAGGGCTACCGCTTCGAGGGCGCCGACTTCCACGAGTACATGAACGTGGGCTGGACCTTCGACCACGGCACCCACACCGGGCCGTCGAGCAAGCAGGTGGGCAACCTGGACTGCACCGGCTACACGCGCATGGTGTACGGCTACCACATGGGCGTGCCGCTGGCCGCGGGGCAGGACACCTCCAAGGAGAGGCTGCCGCGCAGGTCCCGCGACATGGCCGACTACGCGCCCGGGGTGCGCATCGACCGGACCGACGGCACCAACCCGCCCGCCGCCGCCCTGCTCCAGCCCGGGGACCTGGTGATGTTCAACGCCGACTCCGGTGACGACATAACCACCGCAACCGTCGACCATGTGGGCATCTACCTGGGCGAGGACACGACCGGGAAGCGCCGCTTCCTCTCCAGCCGCAAGACGGTCAACGGGCCTACGATGGCCGACCTCGGCGGCGCCTCCCTGCTGGACGGTACGGGTACGTACGCCAGGAAGCTGCACACCGTACACCGGATCTGAGACCGGCTGGGCCGGGGGAGTCGCCGTGCGCGGCGACTCCGCCCGCGCCGGAGGGGCATGGTCAGGAAACCTCCATGTCTCCGCCTTCCACCCCCCGGTGCGGCCGCCGCCGGAGCCGACCCCGAGCTCTCACCGGCGGACCCGGACGGGCATCTGCGGGGCACACACGGCGTACTGATCACCGACGGCTCCGTGCTGCCCAGCTGCCCGGAGGTGAACCCCCAGCTGAGCATCGTGGCGGCAGCCCTCGCCATCACCGAGCGCTTCGTGACGCAGGCCCCATGACAGCGGTGAACGACGCAGGTCAGGGCCGACAGGCCGCTCCAGATGTGCCTCGTTGGTTTGGGACGAATATGGAAGGAGGCAAAAGTGGCCACCGACGACGACACGAGCCGCGACGCACCCGGAGAGGAGGGTGGTGCATGGGGACGACGGACTCCTCCCGGCCGTGCCGGCGCCCGTCACCGGCCGGTGCCGCCATGCCGCCCAGCGGCCTCCTGGATCTGCTGAGCGTCGCCGCCGTGGTGCTGGACTCCACGGGCCGGGTGGTCTTCTGGAGCCCTCACGCCGAGGAGTTGTTCGGTTACACGGCGGCCGAGGCGCTGGGCCGGTACGCGGCGCCGCTGATGGTCCACGAGGAGCACTGGGACGAGGTGGTCCGGCTGTTCGCCGAGGTCATGGGGTCCGGAGCCGACTGGGCCGGGGCCTTCCCGATCCGGCACAAGGACGGCAGCACCCGCCTGGTGGAGTTCCGCAACATGCGGCTGCTGGACGGCCTCGGCGGCACCTATGCGCTGGGCCTCGCGGTCGACCAGGCAACCGTCGAGCGCGTCGAGCGGGATGTCGCCCTGTCCACCCGCCTGGTGTCCCAGTCCCCGATCGGGCTGGCCGTGCTGGACGCGGACCTGCGGCTTCTGACCGTGAACCCGGCGCTGGAGCGCATCGTCGGCCTGCCCGCCGCCGAGCATCTCGGCCGACCGGTCGGCGAGGTTCTGGCGTTCCTCGACGTCCCGGCCGTCGAGGAACGCTTGCTGCGCGTCCTGGAGACCGGGGAGCCGGTCGTCGACCGTCATGTCCTGTGCCGTCCCCCGGCCGACCCGGACCACGAGCACGCCTGGTCGGTCTCGTATCACCGGCTGGAGGACTCGGGAGGGCGCGTGCTCGGCATAGCCTTCTCCGTCATCGACATCACCGAACGTCACCGGGCGGCCACCGAGGTGGCCCAGGCCCGGCAACGCCTGGCCCTGATCGCGAGCGCGTCGGCGTCCGTGGGGACGACCCTCGACCTGGAGACGACGGCGCGCGAGCTCGCCGACGTCGTGGTACCGGTCCTCGCCGATGTGGCCGCGGTGAACCTGCTCGACAGCGCTCTCGTCGGGCGGACCGCGCCGTCCGCGGGCCCGGCGGGCTTCCGCGTCCTCGCCGTCAGCGCGGCTCGCCCCGAGGAGGCCTTCCACTCGGGCGACACACCCGCGAGAGCCACCCCCTATCCCGGCGACCACCTGATCACGCGATGCGTGCAGACCCGCCAACCGGTTCTGGTGCCGCACACCACCCCGGCGGATCTGCCGCGCATCGCACACCACGGCAGGGCCGCCGCTCTCCTCGCGGCGGCCGGGGTGCACTCCTACCTGGCCGTGCCGCTCGTGGCCCGGGGCGAGGTCCTCGGCGCGCTCGCCCTCAAACGCATCCACCACCCGGCCCCCTTCGACGAGGACGACGTCTTCCTCGCCTGCGAGCTGGGCGCCCGCGCCGCCGTATGCATCGACAACGCCCGCGGATACCAGACCCAGCGCCACGCGGCCCTCACCCTGCAACGCAGTCTGCTCCCCGAACTCCCCTCGAAACGGCCGGGCCTGGAAGTCGCCTGGCGCTACGAGCCCGCGGGCGCCACCAGCGAGATCGGCGGTGACTGGTTCGACGCCATATCCCTCCACGGGGACAAGACCGCCCTGGTGGTAGGAGACGTGATGGGAAGCGGTATCAACGCCGCCGCCACCATGGGCCAACTCCGCATCGCCGCCCGCGCCTTCGCCGAGCTCGACCTGGCGCCCACCGAGGTACTGCGCCATCTCGACCACCTGAGCGAAGGCATCGGACAGGCCATCACCACCTGCCTCTACTGCGTCTACGATCCCCGTCGGGCCCAGTGCGACATCGCCGTCGCCGGGCATATGCCGCCGGCCCTGATGCGCCGGGGCCGTACGGCCCGGCTGCTCGACCTGCCCGCCGGCGCGCCACTGGGCGTGGGAGGCGTCCCCTTCGACACCACCACCATCGACTTCCGTCCCGGTGACCAGCTCGCGCTCTACACCGATGGTCTGGTCGAGACCCGCAGCGACCCCATCGACGTCCGTCTGGACGCCCTCCTCGACGCCCTCACCGACACTCGGCATCATGACCTGGAGGAGACCTGCGACCGCCTTCTGACGTTGCTCCGGCCACCGGACGGCGAGGACGATGTCGCCCTGCTCGTCGTGCGCGCCCGGAGCTGAGCTCGGGTGTACCTCCCGGAGGTGTTTGCCTCGGACGCGAGCGGTAACGCGGTGGGCATGAGTGAACCGAACAGCGAAACGAATCAGAAGACCGATACCAAGCGGACGCCCGCGGCCAAGGCCAGGCGGACCGCGAGCAAGGCGACCGCTCCCGCCTCGCGGGCCGCGAAGAGCGCCGCTGCCGCCACGGATGACGCGGCGTCAGCGGCCAAGTCCGGTGCCGAACGCTCGGCGGAGTCGGCAGCCGGGGCCGCGCACATCGCCGCCAAGGGGGTGGAAGCGGGCCGCCAGGCGATCATCGCGACCTCCGGCCAGGTCGCGGCCACCGCCAAGACCGCCTGGACGGTCATCGCCCACCGGAAGCTCGTCGCCGCAGGCGTCGGTGCCGGCCTGACCGCGCTCAGCGCCGCGTCGTACGCGGTGGGCCGCCGCGCGGGACACGGCACCCAGGGGCCCATCACCCGGCTCACCGGCGGGCGGATCTGACGCGCGAGGGCCCGCTGACCCTGCTTGTCACCGGCGGGCAGCGGGCGCACCGGGCGGCGCCGACGCCCTCAGGCCCGGCGACCTGGTGGCCGGTCGGGCCGCCGGGAGCGGCCAGTACCACGGCCGGTCCGTACCACAGGAAGCTCAGCGCAGATTGCCCAGACGGGCGTCCTGCCACAGGTCCACGCCGCTGTCGGCGGCGTACTTGTCGATCTCGGCCAGCTCCTCGCTGCTGAAGTCGAGGTTCTCCAGCGCGGCGACGTTCTGCTCCAGCTGTTCTGTGCGGGAGGCGCCGATGACGAGCGAGGTGACGCGTTCGTCCCGCAGGGCCCAGGCCAGGGCCATCTGAGCCAGGGTCTGCCCCCGGCGCGCCGCGATGTCGTTGAGGGCGCGCAGACGGTGGAGCATGTCGTCCGACAGCCATGCGGTGTCGAACGACGTGCCGCGCGCGGCACGCGAGCCCTCGGGGATGCCGTCGAGGTAACGGCCGGTCAGCAGGCCTTGGGCGAGCGCCGTGAAACCGATGACTCCGAAGCCCTCCTCCTGGGCGGCGTCGAGCAGGCCTTCGGTCTCGATCCAGCGGTTGAGCATGCTGTACGACGGCTGGTGGATGAGAAGCGGGGTGCCCAGCTCCCTGAGAATGGCGGCCGCCTCACGGGTGCGCTGGGTGTCGTAGGAGGAGATGCCGACGTAGAGGGCCTTGCCCTGACGGACGGCGGTGTCGAGCGCGCCCATCGTCTCCTCGAGCGGGGTGGTGGCGTCGAGGCGGTGGGAGTAGAAGATGTCCACGTACTCCAGCCCCATGCGGCGTAGCGACTGGTCGAGCGAGGCGAGGAGGTACTTGCGGGAGCCGCCGCCCTGGCCGTACGGGCCGGGCCACATGTCCCAGCCGGCCTTGGTGGAGATCACCAGTTCGTCACGGTACGGCGCCAGGTCCTGTTTCATCAGGCGCCCGAAGTTGATCTCCGCGGAGCCGTAGGGCGGGCCGTAGTTGTTGGCGAGGTCGTGGTGGGTGATCCCGAGGTCGAAGGCGCGCAGGGCGATCTCGCGCTGCGTCTCGAACGGCCTGTCGTCCCCGAAGTTGTGCCAGTAACCCAGGGACAGGACGGGAAGGTCGAGCCCTGAGCGTCCGGTGCGGCGGTAGCGCATGGTGCCGTTGTAACGCTCAGGATCCGCGACGTGGTTCATCGGGTGATCTCCGGATGGTTCGGTGAAAAGTGCCCCGCCGGGGGAGAGGGGACCCTGCTCACAGTGCCTCCGCGTGATCCGGAAGTCCAACAGTTCCTTCTCATCGGATTCAGCGGTGTCGCTTCTGAATCGCGACGGTACCGTCAGGAGCCCCGCGGGCGGCACGACGGACCATGTGTGGCAAGGTCGTCGTATGTTCCACCTTCCTCCCAGAGACCGTAGGGGTCACGGGGATCTTGCACAGGGCGGGACGGGTCGCGCGCTGATGCTCCTGGGCGGACTGACTCCCGCGGACGTGGCGGTCGTTCATCGCGAGGCCCTTCGCGTGCTGCGCCCCGTCCTCGAAGAGGCCCACCTCGACGCCTACAGCGACGGCCCCTGGCCGCCCGAGGTGCTGCCCTCGTACCAACGCGCGTTGTCGCTGGCCCGGGAGGCGGTCGCGGACGGCACCCGGGCCCGGCGCTCGGATCCCGGGATGGGGATCGACATCGACGTCCGTGACGACGAGCAGTTCGCGGTGTTGTCGGCCTTGCTGCCCTACACCATCCACGCCGAGGGCCGGAGAGGGAGCGAGCAGGTCTTCGGCGCCGGAGACTCGGGAACCTCCCTGTGGTTCGTGGTCACACGGGAACAGGAAGCACAGCTCCTGTCCCGGCTGGAGGCGCAGCGGATCGCGTCGACCGCGCTTGCCGTCCTGCCCGCCAAGGGCCGGAGGGCGGGAGCCTTGCGGAGACCGGGATAGCAGTCGATGACGGTGTCGAGTCCGATGTCCGGACACGCCGGGGCAATGCTCCCGGACCGAATCCGTCAGGACCTGTGGGGCGTGGGTGGCCCGTTTGTGGGTAGGCGCGGGGTGTGAACGGGGTGGCAGAGGCGGTCCGGATGGATTCATTTCCGCGCGGCGAGAGCCGCACGAGGCCGGACTACGGCCTGGTACAGACCACGATCGCGCTGGACGGGGGTGGCGCGTGCATCGCCGACGCCCGGCATCTCACCGCGGCATTCCTGGCCCGGGTGCAGGCAGATCACGGGCTTCCCGTGTCGGCCCGCGCGATGGACCTCAGCCAGCTCGTGGTCAGCGAGCTGGTCACCAACGCCCGCAAGTACGCGCCCGGTCCCGCGGTGCTGGAGCTGCGGGTCGTCGGCGCCGTGGTGGAAGTGACGGTGTGGGACAGCGACCCGGTGCTGCCGGTGGCCCGAGCGGCGGATCCGGGGAGAGTGGGCCAGCACGGCCTGGAGATCGTGATGGCCGTCGCCCAGGGGTTCGAGGTGCAACGAGAACCGGTCGGCAAACGCGTCACCGCCCGCTTGGCCCTGTGGGACGACCCGGGCGGCGATATGGCCGGACGCTCTCCGTTGTAGCCGGCAGGCCGCGACCACGGTGAGCAGCACGGGCATCGAGCGCCCCACCCCAGGGGGGCCAACCCGGCCCGGACGTCACGGCGGGGTGATACGGGGTGCGAGTGCGGTGGCTTGGGCGCCGGAGAGTGCGTTCAGGGAGTGGCCGCGTGTCTCGACGCGGAAGGCGAGGGTGATGAGGAATCCGCACGCTGAGGCGGCGGCCACCGCGTAGAGCAGTGCGGTCTCGCCGATACCCGTCAGCAGCACGGGGAAGAGGAAGGTGCCGAGGGCGGCACCCAATTTGCCGCAGCCGGCGGCGAACCCATGTCCTGCCGCGCGCATCTCGGAGGGGAACACCTCGGCGGGCAGGGCGAACGTAGGAACCAGGGGACCGCGGTGAAGACCGTGCGTCTGCGCCATCGGCGGGAGAACAGCTGGGGCTGGAGGAACGCCCGGAACCCCTCCGCCGGCGGCTCGTGCCGTTCCCTGTCCGCGTCGGTCACCCGCACGGGAGTGCCGACGAGCGCCCTGCCGACCTCGCGGGCCTGGGGTTCGCGCCCGTTCTGGGCGAGCCAGCGGGGACTTTCGGGCATGCGGCGGCGCAGCCAGATGATGGCCAGGGCAGGTACCACCCCGAACCCGAGCATGATCCGCCACGAGGTCACCTGTGGCCGGGCCTGGAGGACGACCACTCCTGTCGCCGCTCCCAGCAGGATGCCTGCCGCCTGCAGGCTGAAGGCGCCGACCAGCCACCGTCCACGCGCCTTGGACGGCAGGATCTCCGCCAGGTAACTCGCGGCGATGGGGTAGTCCAGGCCCACGGCGATGCCCAGCGCGAACCGGAAGGCCGTCAGTGACCAGACGTCCCACGCGGCCGCGCACAGTACGGAGAACACGACGAACAGCCACAGGTCGACCCGGAAGATCCGGCTGCGTCCGATGCGGTCTCCCAGGGGCCCCAGCAGGGCGGCGCCGAACACCGGTCCGACGATCGCCGCCGCCGACAGCATTCCCTTCTCCACGGCGGTCACCGGGAAGTCCGCGGCGATGAGCGGGTTGGCGACACCGATGATGAAGAAGTCGAACCCGTCCAGCAGGATGCCGAGACCGGCCAGCAGCCAGAACCGGACGTGCAGACGGGACATGGCGGCGCCGTCGAGCGCTTCGCCCAGGGGCCGCAACTGGTCGGAATTCCTGAACGGCGTCTTGGCGGTCACGTCGTCCTCATCCGTGGCTCGGGGACAGGCTGGCCGCATGCCATCCTCGGACACGATCGCGCCGGGCGCGGACGACGGGCGATACGGCTGCGCCAAGGCACTCGAACGGGCGTACCTGCCCGGCCGGGTGCCCGGCGCATGGGAGGTGGCGGCGCGGGAGCTCCTCGCGCGAGCACAAACGGGCCCGTTCGCCCCGTATACCGACACGACACTCGGCGGTGCGGCCGTGGCTTCAAGGCGGTCTCGCGCGGTGCGTGCCTCTATGCAAGTGTGTTGTTCCGCCGAGGGAAACGATTCCTCGGAAGGTGAGGCAGCCGCACACGGCTGACTGGATTTCGACGGCTGGGGCCGCATTTCATGCCGTTGGAGGCGTGCGCCGGAGTGCCGTCCGATCCCCGGTCGCTTTATTTACACGCCCATGGGCGGGCGGAAGAATTCCACAATCGCGCGCTGTTTTTCTGCTTCGATGCCCCGTTTCTGCCGGTCGTTGCTCAGATCTAAGTTGGCGAGAGATGCGGAATCCCCTTATCGGCAGGTCATTCGGCGAGCCGTCCCCGCCTTACGCGTCCCAGGGGTGATGCTCCCATGTCTTCCGCCGGTCTTGTGCTGCTCAAAGGCGGCCCGAGCGATGCTCCGCAGGTAGTGCACGCACCGCCCGGCGGAACCGACGATCCCGTGAAGCTCGCGTATCGCGACGGTTACGACCACTACGAATTCACCGGCGAATACGCCGACATCGGTGCGGGCCCGATGTCGGTGTACCGCTGGGCGGGTCACACACGTTACGCGGAATAGCCCGGGACTCGAATCCGCAGCCGCCCCAACCGCATCGTGGAGGTCAAGATGAGCAATCCACTTCACCCGCCGCCGGAATACCGGATATCAACACCGTGTCCTGCGGATGCGCCTCGTCCGCGGTGCAGGTGGGAACCGCCCAGCAGTTGATCGCCGGCGGTGTGGTCGAACTCGCCGTCGTCTCGGGTGTGGACCTCTTCGGCCTCGACGTCATCCTCAACGTCCAGCGGCTGCTGCGCTCGGCGCAGGGCGCCTACGAGGCCGTACGCGTCGACGGCATGCCCGAGCTCCTGCCGTCCTTCGACCGCCTGATGCGCCCTACGACCGGCGGGCGGACTGCGTGAACCACGGCGAGGGCGCGGCCACCTTCATCCTGGAGTCCCGACGGCACGCCGATGAGCGGGGCGCGCGTGCTCATGGGCGGATCCTCTCCCACGCCATGACCCGCGACGGGCTGGTGAACCCCCTCGCCAGCGACGACAGCGGAGCCGCCCTGGTGGAAGCCGTTCACCGGTGTCGGGGAGACCGGTGGGACCTCTCGCAGGTGCCCTACATCCACGGCGGCAGCGACGGTGATGTCGTGGTCACCGCCTTCGAGGCGAATGCGGTCCGGCGACTCTACGGCCCTGACAGCGACGTGGTGATGACATTGCAGGAGGCCTGCTTCGGACACAACGGCGCACCGTCGGGGTGGCACTCAGTCTGCTCGTGACCGCGGACGCCAGGACCCCCGGGCCTCGAATCCGCCCATGTGCCCCGTCGCCAGGCCGCCCGGTCGTCAAGTGGCCGAGTCGTCAAGTCGTCAAGTCGGCGTCCGTTCCGGTACCTGACGTGGTGAGCGCGGCGGCTGCACGTACACTCGGCAGTCGCCCATGCGGCCGCAAACCGCCGACGGAAAGGTGTCGTTGTACGTGTTCCAGGATGCCCCGATCTATCACCGGCTCGTCGCTGAGCGCGGTGATGTGCCCGCGCGAGTTCGCGACGCGGCCGAGAGCATACGTCGCGAGCTGGAAGGAGTCATGCGAACGGGGCAGCCGTCCGGCCCTTCCCAGCCGAACCTGTTCACGCCCCATCAGCAAGGCAGGCACAACTCCGCACTGCCGCCCGGCTCGCTGCCGCGGTGACGCCGCCTCGCCGGTCACCGCTGCCGCGCGGCATGTGAGGAGGGCGGCGCGTGCCGGGTCCCACGGCCCCGCAGGCGCCGCCCGTATCTCTCACGGCACACTGGGTGCGTGAACGATGAGCTCAGGGCACTGCACGAGCGACTTGCGCGGTTGGAGGAACTGCTCACCGCGGCCCAGGAGAAGCCGGCCGAACCGGCCTGGCGTCGGCCCACGCGCGGTGAGAGCCGCTGGGCCGTCACCGTGGCGGTGCTGGTCGCGGTCGCCCTTCAGCTGCTGCTTCCCGAGCGGCTGGCCTTCCGGCCGGCATGGCTGCTTCCCGCGCTGGAGGTGCTGCTGCTGGTCGTTCTCTTCCCGGCCTCCCGGGCCCACACCGAACGGACGACATCTCTGCTGCGCGGCGGCGGGCTCACGCTCGCCGCCGTCGTCAGCCTGGCCAACGGGTGGTCCGCGGTACTCCTCATCCGGGGCCTGGCGCGCGGTACCGAGGCAAGCGACGCCGGGACGCTCTTGATGACGGCGGCGGCCATCTGGCTGACCAACGTCATCGTCTTCGCTCTGTGGTATTGGGAGTGGGACCGGGGCGGACCTGTGGCCCGCGCCGAGGGCAGCGCCGACTACCCGGACTTCCTCTTCCCCCAGATGCAGGGCGGCGAGTTGACGCAGGCGGACTGGGAGCCGACGTTCGCCGACTACCTCTATGTGTCCTTCACCAACGCGACGGCCTTCAGCCCGACCGACACCATGCCGCTGTCCCGCTGGGCCAAGCTGCTGATGGCGGTGCAGGCGTCGATCTCCCTGCTCACCCTCGCCCTGGTGGTCGCCCGGTCGGTGAACGTCTTCCGTGGATGAATGGCCTCGGTCCGGCACACCGATCAGTGCCGCCGCTGGGCTCGCGCTCCAGCCGTGCACGAGATGCACCGGCCCGTAGTTGTCTGCCGCTGCCAGGAGTCGACGAGTCGCCGGAGTGAGTAGGTGATGATCTCGGAGCCGGTTCGCTGGGCGAGAACGGGTGCGGTTCTCTTCCAATACGACGCGTCGAGCCCTCGCCCCAAGTCGAGACCACGGCCGGGAGATGACCGGGTGTCACGTAGGGCGCCGGCTTGTGCCCGTTGGCCGTAGCCATGTGAACCGACGGCTGGGGATCGGTCGTCCAGGAGTGAGGTGACTGCGAGGGCGAGGGCGGAGTGCCGCGGACGCCTGTACCGGATAGGGGGGTCGATCATGGGACGCCTTTCCCGACGTGATCAAGTCGGTTCCAGCTTCGCTGGCTGCGCTGCCGGCGGCGATGGTGCTCGCTCCCCGGATGGGCTTGGGGACAGCCCCAGCCTCCCGGTCCAGGTTTCGGTTGGTTGGCAAGGGTTGGCCCCGCCCGTCCCGGATCGCCGTGGTCGGCGTCTAATGCCGCGGGGCGAGGTGCACGGCCGGGACCGATCCCGTGGCCGGAGTGCCCGAGGGGTGAGGCACTGCCTTCGGCGGGGATGGCTGTGGGCGGGAGGCGGCCGGCGCGGTGCGGGTGGCGGGCACGGTGGGGGCACCGTGCGCGGCGAGCGCGGTGGGGGCGATGGGCCTCGTCGAGACGGTGGGCGCGGTGGGGGCCGTGTGGGTGGCCGGCGCGGCGGGAGTGGCCGGTTTGGGGGTGCTGCGTGGGTGGGTGAGTGTGATCAGGTGCGCGAAGACGACGGTGTTGGCCAGATACTCGTGCGCGGCGCGGTTGTAGGCACCCCCACAGGTGATGAGGCGTAGCTGTGGGGTGGGCGCGTTGGCGTAGACCCGCTTGTCGGGAAAGCGGGCCTTGCTGAATGTCTCGACGGAGTCGACCTGGAAGCGGGCGATGGCCCCGTCGACGCGAGTGATGTCGACGGTGTTGCCGGGCTTGAGCAGGCGCAGGAAAACGAACACGGCGGGGCCGGTGGTGGTGTCGACGTGGCCGACCACGAGCGCTGTGCCTCGTTCGCCGGGTGGGACCCCGTCCTTGTACCACCCCACGAGGTTCTTGTCGGCCGCGGGTGGCGGGTTCAGATGTCCCGAGGCGTCGAGCGAAAGGTCGGTGAAGGGAGCGTCCACACCGATCTGAGGGATGACGATCCGCTTCGGCGTCGACCGCGGCACCACGTGCAGGACGGAGGGTGCGGTCGTCTCCGGAGCGGGCTGGACCGGGGGAACGAGCGCTGGCGGCGCTCCGGCCGCCGGCATGAGGGCGGCGGCGGACGGGGTCGGAGGTTTGGGATCGGCGGGGGGCGTCAGTGAGTGGTGGATGAGCAGGGCGCCCAGCGCCACGGCTGCGGCAGGCCACAGCAGTGTGTGGTTGACGGTACGGGTGGGAGCGGCGGAGGACTGGTCCGTCGAGGCCCGAGGAGAGGGGGTCATGGCAGCGTGCCTGTTCATCAACGGGGGGCGGCGGTCAGGCATCGGTGGATCGGCCGGCGTCCGGCACGGGCACCGAAACGGCACTTGTGTCGGCACGGCGGCCGCGGGTGCTGTCGCTGGTGGTGGAGCGGCAGCACCCGCGGCCGTACGGCTGCCGGTGCGGGGTGAACCGGTCAGGCTCCCGCGGCACCGGAGGCGTTGCGGCGACGCAGCATGTAGGCGCCTGCCCCGAGGCCGCCGAGCAGCAGGATCGATCCTGCAGCCAGGCCGCTGGTGCTGGTGCTCCCGGCCAGCGCACCGCCGCCGGCGGGGACGCCACCGCGAGGCGCTCTCTGGGTCTCGCCGCGCTGGCCGCCTTCGCCGCCTTCGCCGCC
The DNA here is from genome assembly GCF_040643755.1 of Streptomyces sp. NPDC047079. NCBI lineage: Bacteria > Bacillati > Actinomycetota > Actinomycetes > Kitasatosporales > Streptomycetaceae > Streptomyces > Streptomyces sp. NPDC047079. Next base: position 125,698 of record NZ_JBEYUZ010000005.1, on the reverse strand, counting down.
CTGGCCGCCCTCCCAGCGCTGGCCGCCCTTGCCGCCCTCGCCGCGCTGGCCGCCCTCGCCGCCCTCCTCGGCGCCGGCGGCCGGGGCGTCGCTGTCGGCCTGGGGCCCGCCCTGGGCCTCCTCGCCCTGGGCCTCCTCGCCCTGGGCCTCCTCGCCCTGCGCGTCTCCGCGCGCCCCGTGGCCCTTGCCGCCGTGGTGGTCCATGGTCAGGGCCAGGGCGCCGCCACCGGCCCGCACGCCGCCACGGGGTGTCTCCCCGGTGCCGCCGTGCCACTCGTGCTCCGAGCCTGCTCCCCCGGAGGGGTCGTGCCCGTGGCTGCCGTGGGAAGTAGCGCCGTCCGGAGCGCGAAGCCCGGCCAGCGACACGGCGTGCGCGGCGGGAGCGGACAACGCGACGGCCGCGGCAACCGCCGCGGAGGCGAACATGGTCCGGGTCACTCGCATCAGAGGTCGTCCTTTCGCCGCCGCCGCGAAGGCCGGCACCACGCCGGCACAGCGGAATCGCAGCAGCAACGTAATTACCCTCAACCCCACCCCGCCCTGGACCGCTGAAGGACACGGCAAGCACGCGAGCCCGTACTCCCTCCGAGTGCCTCCAGGCCGAAAAGTAACCCGGTCGGCCCCACCCCAGATAAGCCCGACCGCCACATACTGCCGGCCCGCACCTGTCTGCCGTCGGGAATGGGCCTAGACACACGTTCGATGACGCCGCTTCGGGCCTCCGCGGGCCGACACCTGATCACTTCCTGCCCTCCCCACCGATCGTTGCGCGCGCAACGAAACGTTCGGTCCGACCCACTGGATGCGCTGAGCGGCGCCCGGACGCCACACCGGGCAAAGCCGCTTGCCGGCGCCTGCATCCCGCAGCGGGCGACCGTACGAGCAGCGTCCGGTGCCGTTTGTGGGCTGTTCGGCATCCACGGCCAAGTGCTCAACGCCCAGGAGGAGTTCGGGCCGATGATGGACACCGGTCTGCTTCGCTGCCGCTGACTCTCTGCGCGGTAGTCACAGATTCAGGTAACCATCGGCGGTAGCCCGGGCAGCACCTTCTCGATGGTGATGGGGAAGTCGCGCACGCGCACGCCGGTGGCGTTGAACACCGCGTTCGCGACCGCCGCGCCGGCCCCGCAGATTCCCAGCTCACCGACGCCCTTCGCGCCAAGTACGTTGGCCTTGTCGTCGAACCCCTCAAGGACGACGGCGTCGACGTCGGGGACGTCGGCGTGGACCGGCACCAGGTACTGCGCGAAATCCCGGTTGACGAAGGCGCCGGATCGCAGGTCGACGACGGCCTCTTCCTCGAGGGCCGCCCCAAGACCCCAGATCATGCCGCCGATCAGCTGCGAGCGAGCCGTCTTCGAGTTGAACACACGCCCCACCGAGAACACGCCGAGCATCCGCCTCAAACGGATCTCGGCGGTGTCCGCGTCGACCCCCACTTCGGCGAAATGGGCCCCGTAGGTGTTGATCGAGTAGTCCGTGTAGTTCGGATCATCGCCCATGAAGCGGGTCCCGCCCTCCGCCTCCACACCTTCGGGATGGTTGCGTGCGACGATCTCGCGTACTGCCTCGGACGCGCCGCCGGTAACCACGTTGCCATCGGAGAACACGGCGTCTGCCGGGTCGAGGCCGTGCAGCGGAGAGCGCGTGTCGCCGCCCGCCGCGACCAGCACCTTCTCGCGCAGGGCCAGGCACGCCCGATGCACCGCGGTGCACGAATTGGTGGCGCCCCACGAGCCCCCGGACCCCCAGCTGGAGGGAAAATCGGACCGCCCGAGCTCGATCCGCACACGATCGGGCGAGAGCCCGAGGCCGTCAGCCGCGACCTGGGTCAGGACGGTGTACGTACCGGTGCCGAGGTCGGTCATGTCCGTCTGGACGACGGCGGTGCCGTCCGCCTCCCACCGCACGCGCACCGCGGTCGGCCCTTGGAAGTGCCCGCGGATGGCGGCCGACATGCCGTAGCCGACCAGCCATCGCCCGTCGCGCACGCTCGCCGGGGCGGCGGGGCGGTGCTCCCAGCCGAACCGGCGCGCACCTTCGCGCAGACACTCGACCAGGTGCCGGTCGCTGTACGGCACGTCCCGCTCGGGATCGACGGTGGGCTCGTTGCGGATCCGCAGCTCGACCGGGTCCATGTCGAGCGCGTGCGCCAGCTCGTCCATCGCCGACTCGACCGCCAGCATGCCCGGCGCCTCGCCCGGTGCGCGGACGTCCGTCCCGGGCGGCAGGTCGAGTGGCGCCAGCCGGTGGCTGGTCAACCGGTGGGGCGCCGCATAGAGGCTGCGGGTCGTGGCGGCGGTCTGCTCGGCGTACTCCACGTCCGGGTTGGTGTGCATGGTGACGTCATGGGCGATCGCAGCCAGCCGTCCGTCCTGCCCCGCGCCCAGCCGAACCCGCTGGCTGGATGTGGGGCGCATGCCGACGAGCTGGAAGATCTGCTGCCGGGTCATCGCGATCTTGACCGGTCGGCGCAACTCGCGAGCGGCGAGCGCTGCCAGGATCGTCTCGGAATGGATGCCCAGCTTGGACCCGAATCCCCCGCCGACGAAGGGAGTGACGATGTGTACCCGCGCCGGGTCGATCCCCAGCGTGCTGGCGACCGAGGCCTGCGCCGCATCGACGATCTGGCAGCTGACGTAGACGACCAGATCCTCGTCACGCGGTTCCACCAGACATGCGTGTGGTTCCATCGGCAACGAGAACTCGTAAGGCGTCGTGTAGTACTGGTCGATCCTGACGTCCGCGCTGTCGAACCCGGCATCGAAATCGCCCACCGCGGTGTCGGTGGGAAGACCGGCATTGACCACCTTCGGGATGTACACCTCGTCTTCCTGCTCGGCAAAGTTGAAACGTCCCCGACCGCTGGTGTATTCGACTTCGACGAGATCGGCCGCCGCACGGGCCTGCTCGAGGGCCGTGGCGACGACGAGTGCCACCGGCTCGCCGTAATGGTGGATGTCGGGGCCGGTCAGCACCGGCTGGGCGCGCCAGTACTCGAACGGAATGGACTCATCGCGAGTGCCTTGCGCCGGGGCATTGAGATGGGTCATCACCATGCGCACGCCGGGCGCGCGTTCGGCGCTCTCCGTGTCGATCCGTGTGATACGGCCCTTGCCGACCGTCGCGCCGACGATGGAACCGTAGAGCGGCTGGCCGGCCTCCCAGTGCTCGTAGGCGTAGGTGGCCCGGCCGGTGACCTTCGACGGGCCGTCGACGCGGTTCAGACCTTGCCCGATCATGCCGCCTCCTCAGCTCGCCCGGGCCACTTGCGCCAGCGTGCGGCACAGCGTGCGCTTGGCCAGCTCGATCTTGAAGTCGTTGTGTCCCTGCCCGACCGCGTCGCCCATCGCCGCCTCGGCTGCGGCGTGATAGGTGCCCATCATGGCCGGACGACCGATCAACGCGGCCTCCGCCTCGACGGACCGCCACGGCTTGTGCGCGACACCGCCGAACGCCACCCGCGCCTGACTGATCGTTTCCTGATCGGTCGAGACGACAGCCGCCACGGACACCAGCGCGAACTCGTACGACGCCCGGTCGCGCACCTTGCGGTACTTCTGCCGGCCCGGCGGGGGCGGGGGCAGGACGACGCTCGTGATCATCTCGCCGGTCCGCAGCACGGTCTCGATGTGCGGGGTGTCGCCCGGCAGCCGGTAGAAGTCCGTGATGGCGACTCGGCGTACCGCCTGATCGGCGTAGAGCAGCTCGATCTCCGCTCCCAGCGCGGTCATGGCCACGGCCATGTCCGAGGGGTGGGTGGCGATGCAGGAGCCACTGGCGCCGAGGATCGCGTGTATCCGGTTGAACCCGCCGATCGCCGAACATCCCAACCCGGGATCACGCTTGTTGCAGCCCGCTGCGGTGTCGTAGAAGTACGGGCAGCGAGTGCGCTGCACCAGGTTTCCGCCGGTGGACCCCTTGTTGCGCAACTGGCCCGAGGCGCCGGACACCAGCGCCTCCGACAGCACGGGATAGCGGGTGCGTACGCGGGCGTCGGCGGCCACCTCGGAGTTCGGCGCCTGGGCGCCGATGCGCAGTCCGCCGTCCGGGAGTTCCTCGATGTCCCGCAGCGGAAGCCGGCTGATGTCGACCAGGTGGCTGGGTTTCTCGATGCCGAGCTTCATCAGATCGAGCAGATTGGTGCCGCCGCTGATGAACTTCGCGCCGTCTCTGGACGCCGCGGCAACGGCGGCTTGTGCGTCCGTCGCTCGCTCGTAGGTGAACGGCCTCATTCCGGGCCCCCTTCCGCGGCGCCACGGATGGCCGCGACGATGTTCGGATAGGCGGCGCACCGGCAGATGTTGCCGCTCATCCGCTCGCGGATCTCCTCGTCGGTCAACGCGACCTGCGGCGCGGACACGTCAGCCGTGGCGTGGCTGGGCCAGCCCGCCTCCACCTCGGCGAGCATGCCGACGGCCGAACAGATCTGGCCTGGTGTGCAGTAGCCGCACTGGAAGCCGTCGTTCTCGACGAAGGCGCGTTGCAAGGGGTGCAGGGCATCCGGGTCGCCCAGGCCTTCGATCGTGACGATCTGGTCGTCCTCGTGCATCACGGCGAGCGTCAAGCAGGAGTTGACGCGCCAGCCGTTGATCAGCACGGTGCAGGCGCCGCACTGCCCGTGGTCGCACCCCTTCTTGGTGCCGCTCAGGCGCAGATGTTCGCGCAGCGCGTCGAGCAGCGAGGTCCGCGGATCGACCTCGAGCTGCCGCACCTGATCGTTGACGCTCAGCCTGATCGTCGAGAGTCCGGCAGTCTCGCCCTGGCCCCGCCCCACGGAGCCCGTATCCGAATCGCTCATCGCAGCCCGCCTTCCTCGCTGGGGCGCGGGTGCCCCGGATGTCCGGCGCCGGTGTCGAGGCGCGCTCCCGCGGCGCGTCGCCACTGCCGGGCACGCTCACCTTCCCCAGGCTCTCGCAAGAGCGCGACCGTCGCACCCGCGAGGTGCGACACGGCCACCGGCGCGGCTCCCGGCAGTTCCGTATCCCGATGTCAGCGACAGCCTGTTACCTGCCGTGACCGACTGTGTGCGGGGTCTGTCGGCCCTGCTGGTCCCGAAGGTTCGCGCCGTCGCATACGAGCGCGCGCTCGGTAGGCAAGGGAGCGCGGGTGTGCGTGGCGAGCCGCGGGCGCGGGGAGCGACCGGTGGCCGCGCAATCAGCCTGTCGCGAGCTTCGCGGACGTCACCCGCCTGCGTTCATGGATCGTCTCGGTCACCCGTTTCTGACCGGCACGCAGCCGCAGGGAGGGCGGGATCAACCACCCGGCCCCGCCCTCCGAGGCTTCCTCGTGCGTCATAGTCTCCGCGCACCCCGGCGGCGGCCTCGCGGACCGCGAAGAAAGCCGTCGAAGTCCGAGAACTTTTCCGGCCCTGCTCTCCACTTATCAGCCGGGGGCGGAGTTCCGCCGCCCGCAGAATCCCCACCAGGAGTTGCGAGTTGTCCATATTGCACAGCCTCGTTCCGCGTCGAGGGAGACGGCTGCTCCTCGGCGCCGGGGCGGTGAGCACGGCCCTTGTCGGCGCGCTCGGCGCCCCAGCGCCGTCCCAGGCGACCACCGCCGCGCAGACCACGTCACCATCGACGACGTCCGCCCGCCCGCTGCCGGGCCACGTCGAGCCGCTCTGCGGACCGCCCAAGCCACACGAGTTCGCCTGCTTCGGCCTGCGACGCACCGACGTCACACGAAGCAAGGGGCTCAAGGCCACCGGGCAGGCCCCCGACGGGTTCGGTCCGGCCGATCTCCGCAGCGCCCACGGGCTCCCCGCGGACGGAGGGGCGGGCCGCACCATCGCGGTCGTCGACGCCTTCGACAACCCGAACGCCGAGGCGGACCTGGCCGTCTACCGCGCGCAGTACGGGCTGCCTCCCTGCACCACCGCCAACGGCTGCTTCACCAAGGCCGATCAGCGTGGCGGCACCGCCTACCCGGACCCCGACCCGGGCTGGGCCGGCGAGATCTCCCTCGACCTGGACATGATCTCGGCCGTCGCCCCGAACGCCCGCATCCTGCTGGTGGAAGCCGACAGCGCCGGCATCGACGACCTCGGATCCGCCGTGGACCAGGCCGTGGCCCTCGGCGCGGGGTACGTCTCCAACTCCTACGGCTCCAACTACCTGTTCTACCCGGAGGACCCGGCCGAGGCCGCGTCCGACGTCCACTACGACCACCCGGGCGTCGCGATCGTCGCCTCCTCGGGAGACTCCCGCTACGGCGTCGCCTACCCCGCGGCCTCCCCGCACGTCACCGCGGTCGGCGGCACCACCCTCACCAAAGCCCCCGAAGTGCCGCGTGGCTGGTCTGAGTCGGTGTGGAGCCACGACGGCGGCGGCACCGGCTCCGGGTGCTCCCTGTACGAGCCCAAGCCCGCCTTCCAGCAGGACACCGGATGCCCCGGGCGCACCGTCGCCGACGTGTCCGCAGTGGCCGACCCGGCCACGGGCGTCGCCGTGTACGACAGCTACGGGGACTCGGGAGGCTGGGGCGTGGCCGGCGGTACCAGCGCATCGGCCCCCATCATCACCGGTGCCTACGCGAACGCGGGCGCCCCGGTCGCCGGGACCTACCCCAACGTGTACGCGTACGCCTCCGGCGGGGCGGGTCTGCACGACGTCGGGCTGGCGACCGGTGCCTACGCCGCCGCCAACGGACGGCTCCTCGTCTCCGGCGGCTTCAAGCGGGTCGGCGTGAACAGGGTTCTCACCGCCGAGGGCTACGCGTACGACCCGGGCAGCGACACCTGGGCCCGGCTGCCCGACGCCCCGACCGCGGTCTACCGCGGTGGCGGCGCTCCGGGGATGTACCAGGTGGGCGGCAGCAGGGAGAGCCGCTTCCCCGTCCCCGTGGCCACCGCCCGGCAACTGCCGGGCTGGGACGAGACGGAGACGGACGTGGACTGGCTGTCGGAGAATCCCGGGCAGCTGACCCTGACTCCGGGCCGCAGCGCGTCGTTCACCGTCACCCTCGATGCCCATGCCATGACGCGGCCGGGCCTGCGGACGGCGTCCGTGATCCCCCTCGGTGACACGCCGTACTGGGTGCCACCGATCCCGGTCTTCCTGAACGTCGTGAAGCCACCGGTCCGCTGACAGGATGACATTGCCGGGCCCGGGAGGCGCCCGGCAAACGCCGCGCAGCCCTGGCTGAACACATGCAGAAGGGGTGTCTCCGCCGGAGACACCCCTTCTGACTCGGCGTCAGAAAGGCATATGATGCGGCACCCGACGTTCAAGGCCCTGGTCATCGGCGGGTCCGTCGGAGGCCTCGCGACCGCCCGCGAGATGCGGGCCGTCGGAGCCGAAGTCGCCGTGTACGAGCGCTCCGCGGGCAGGATGGAGGCCCGCGGCGCCAGGCCGCGGCGCCCGGCACCGAGCCGCTGGTGGGCATCGAGACCGCCCTCCGTCAGGCTCGTCTGCCCTCCGCCCGGCTGCTGCTGCCCGACAGGGGAAGTCACTCGCTCAGGCGATCCTGCCGACTGCCGGGGCTCGGCGCCGACGCGGCCGTGACGGCGGCTTCGACGGCGGGCGGACCCGGCTGCGGCGGCGTGGCCGGCGGTGTCCCGGCGGAACGGCGGTTGCGGAGCAGCAGCCGCCTCGCGGGACGTTCCACAGCCTCGTACAGGACCCAGGACAGTCCGAGGGACACGGCGAACAGGACGGCGGTGACGGCCAGGGCTGTCGGTAGACCGAAGCGGGGGGAGGTACCCAGCAGGCTGGTCCCGGCCCGCAGCACCAGCAGGTGGACCATATAGAAGGCGAACGACAATTCCCCCAGACGTACCAGCCGCCGGTGCCGCCACAGCGAGGGCAGGCCCTCGAGGTCCGCGACGGCCGCGGCCGGGATGAGCAGAGCGAAGCCGATGAGAGTGCAGGGAGTGGCCGGGTACCCGGCGGTGACCTGCGGGACGAAGAAGTAGCCGATGATCGCCAGAGCGAGTGAGGCTTCCAGACCGGGACCGCGCCACCGGTCGAGGATCACCAGGCGCGCGGTGGCGGCGCCGAGGACGAACTCGGGCAGACGGGCGGCGGGGAAGGAGTTGACCGGCTGGCTCAGCCAGTGGTGGGCGTCCGCCCGGCTCAGGATCAGGACCGTGAGTACCGATGCCCCGGCCAGCGCCGCCGATCCGCGCGCGCCGAGACGGCGCAGGAGGACCGCCAGCAGCGGGAAGGCGGCGTAGAAGAAGGCTTCGCAGGCCAGCGACCAGCTGACCGGGTCCAGTGTCTGCCACCACGGACGCCACCAGGAGTGCACCAGCAGGACGTTCGCCAGTCCCTGGGGCAGTGTCGGTCTCGCCTGATGGGCCAGTGTGCAGGCCATGAGCAGCGCGATCGCGGCGGTGGCGAGGTGCACCGGATAGATGCGGGCGATGCGCCGTCGCCAGAAGGCGAGCACGCGGTCGTTCGGCCGCGCGGACCACGTCAGTACGAACCCCGACAGGATGAAGAAGAACGACACTCCGGTGGCGCCGGACCCGAACCCCCACGTCATGACGCGGTCGCCGGCGCCCGAGAAGTAGCCGAAGTTGCGCACGTGCAGTCCGAAGACCAGCAGCGCGGCCATCCACCGCAGCCCGGTGAGCGACGGCAGCGGGGGTACCGGAGCACGCGGAGAGGTCTGGGTGGCGCGGCCGGTGGGGGTGGCGGGCAGCGTCCGGGGCGCCTTGGTCGCCGTCGTCATCGTCTCACCTGCCGAGGGGATTGGTTCGGGGCATGAGAGGGAACGTTGCCCGTTCAACTCGTTTCATTCGGGTGGTGTAGCGCACATCCACGCCGACCCGGAGCACGCGGGCCAAGGCGTGTCACGGTCAGCAGGGCTTGCGCCACACCCCGAGTTCCGGCTTCCTCAGCATCGACGACAGCTTCAGCCGACGGGACTCGGCGCAGAACTTCCCGTTCCGCTCGGCGTGTTCGACGTGAAGACCGCCTTGCCGGCTCTGATGAACGGGTGAACTCGGCGCACTCGCCGTACTGGGCGCATTCTTCGTTGACCCCGAAGTCGAATCACGAACGAGGTGCGGGATCTGCGGGAGGTCGTTCCTGAGGCCGGCCGGCAGGCCGCGCTCGTGGGCGATGTCCGCGCTCATGCGGTTGTAGGAGAGCTGCCCTGAGCGGCGTGCCGGCGGATCGATGGGGTCGCCCGGCTGGAGTGTCGGACGTGCGGGCCGTGGCGGGTGGCCGGTCGCAGGCTGATTCAGGCCACTCCACCACGGAACCGGACGGCGTGTCAGGCGCAGAGCAAGGGGAACCGACGGAACGCGCTGACCTGCTCAATCGCGGCTCGCTTTGTCTGTAGTTCCCGTGCATATGCGGGTTCGGGTCGACTTCCGTCCGTCGCCGTCGCCGTCGCCGTCGTCGGTCCGGGTGGTCAGTGCGCAGGTGAGGGCTCGGCGATGTGCGGTCGATGGTGTTGCGCCCGGGTCATGAGCAGTCGATGCGATCGAACAGCGCCAGGGCCTCGGCGGTGCGGCGGTGGTCCGGGCCGAAGGCGGCCAGACAGGCGTGGTGGGCGGTCTCGGCCAGGGTGCGGGCCTCGGTACTGCGGCCCAGCCCCAGCAGGGCGGTGGCCAGAGCCAGCTCGACGCCGCCAGTCTCCGGGCGGCACTCCTGTTCGGGCAGGCTGCGGCGCAGCTCGTCGGCTTGCTCTGTCTCGGCGAGAGAGGAGCGTGCTCACCCACAACGCGAGCCGCCCGCCCGGCCCGCTGACGCAACCAGCCGTCACGTCACGAGCCGCATTTCGGCCGACACACCGGTGTACGGGTGCAAGTGCGCCGCGGGGCCGAGGTGGTCAAGGCTGGGGAGGCGGTGGATCAGGCCGTCTTGTGCCGGCGTGCCGCCATCACGGCGTAGACGATGATCCCGACGAACAGGAACAGTACGCCCTGGTACACCGCCGCGTATCCGGCGCCCGCGACGAGCCACAGCGTGAAGGCGGCCGCGACCGCCGTGACCACGGCGTCCCGCGCCAGCCGTGCCCGGTCGACCTGCTCGCGCCGGCCGGAGACCAGGTGGAACACCTGCGCGGCGGTGGCCAGCAGGTACGGCACGGTCGCGGTGAACGTGGTGACGAGGACCAGGGTCTCGAAGACCTTGCCCGAGCCCGATGTGTAGGTGGAGACGGTGAGCAGCGAGGCGAGAACCACGGTGACGCCGACACCCACGGTGGGAACGCCTCGCCGCCGGCGCGCGAAGACGGCGGGGAACAGGCCGTCCTGCGCTGCCGCGTACGGGGTCTGGGCGCTCAGCAGCGTCCAGCCGTTGAGGCAGCCGGTCATCGACACGAGAGCGGCGAGCGCCACGGCCCAGCCGCCCCAGGAGCCGCCGAACATGGCGTTCACGGCGTCCGAGAAGGGCGCGGTGGAGTGCGCCAGGCGGTCGTGCGCGACCGTGCCGAAGACGGACAGCGTGCCCAGCAGGTAGACCAGCGCCGCTCCCGTGGTGCCGATGACGGTGGCACGCCCCACATTGCGCCGGGCGTTCTCGACCTCGCCCGCGCTGACGGCGGCGGACTCCACACCGAGGTAGGAGAAGAGCAGGACCGCGGCGGAGGCGGACACCGCCCCGACAGCGCTGCCGCCACTCGCCTGGAACGGGCCGAGGTTGTGCGGGTCGAAGAAGAACAGCCCGCCGACCGCCACGAGCAGCAGCGGCACGAACTTCAGCACGGTGGAGACGAGTTGCACGGCGCCCACGTAGCGGGTGCCCGCGAAGTTGGCGAGCGCGGGCAGCCACTGAAGGACGAGCGCGGCCAGGCACGCGGTCCAGCGGTGGCCGTTGACCGGGATCAGTACGTCGAGGTAGCCGACCGCGGCGACGGCGAGCGCCGCGTTGGACACCCAGGTGGTGATCCAGTATGCCCAGGCGGCGAGGAAGCCGGCGAAGTCGCCGAAGGCCCCGCGGGCGTAGACGTAGGGTCCGCCGGTACGCGGGTCCCGCTCGGCGAGCCGCCCGAAGACCAGGGCAAGGGCGATGGCACCGACGGTCAGGACGCCGAAGGCGACCAGGCTGACCGTGCCGTACGGGGCGACGGAGGCCGGGAGCAGGAAGATACCGCCGCCGATGATGTTGCCCATGACCAGGGCGGTGGCGACGGGCAGCCCGAAACGGCGGGCATGCCTGCCGGTGTTCCCGGTGGGGTCTTCGGTGGGGACGGGGGCCGCGGGGGTCTCCTGCGGGGCCGGAGCCGACGGGGGGACGGTTCCGGTGACGTGCATAGGGTGGTGCGCCTCTCTCGAACAGATGCCCGGGATCGCCGGGACGGGGGCTATGGTCAGGCATGAGTCGGTGTGATTCCAAATCGCCTGATTTTGTCCTGTACGTCTCGTCGGCCGCCGCAAAAGGTGCGCTCGCGGGGGGCCTGAGCCGGGAATCGTTCAGTGACGTGCGGGAGCCCGCTCGGCAGTGCGACGCGAAGTGAACGCGCTGGTTGACACTCTTGGCACTCGACTGCTCACTTGGAGTGATATCCGCAGGAGTCGGCCACGACCCCGGGAGCGGCCGAAGGGAGCGGCACCGACCCGGCCGCGGCTGCCGAGATCGAGGTGTCGTGTACCGCCGGGGCTGCTGTGTGCCGGCGTGGACTCGTCGCCATCGAGCGCGAGGATGCCCTTGCGGGCAGTGGCGAGTTCAGCGAGTTCGTGCTCGATCTCGCGCAGCCGATCGCCGAGCTGGACGATCTCCGCGCGCAGCCGCTCGGCCTTGACGGACACGGCAGTCTCCCGCTCGGCGATCTTCTCCAGGATCGGTCTTGTCATCGGCGCATCCCGCTATGCCCCACGCCAGGTCGGGGCCGCTGCGCCGGACGGCGGGCCATCACAGCGGTTATCGCCCAGTACACACGCGATTCGGACGAGCGCGGGTTTGCCTCGTAGTCGCGCACCAGACGCCGTTGCAGCATCAGCGTGCCGAGGGTCTGCTCGCGCCACCGGATCGGCTGTGGTGCGAAGCCGACCTCGCGCGGGTTGCGCTCGACGATCTCGTCGTCGATGCCGAGCACTGCGCCGTGCTCGACCACGGTGTTCTTGAACCCCTGGTCCACCAGCGCCTTGCTCACCGCGGCGGTGCGCGCGGCGACCCGCGTGAGCAGCTCGGTGCCGCTCTGGTTGTCGTGCACGCTCGCGGCGAGCACGACAACCGCGATGACCAGTCCTATGACGTCCACAGCGATCCCGCGCTTGCGGCCGGGGACCTTCTTCGCCGCGTCCCGGCCGGTCGTGGATGCCGGGATGTTCACCGCCGCGTGCAGGCTCTGCGGGTCGGGCACCACCAGGCTCGGATCCTCCGCCCGGCCCGCGCGCTCGCGCACCTGGCAACGCAGAATCTACGACGCTCGCTCACCGCAGCAGTCCACCACCCTCGCCCACTACCTGCAGCCGGTTCCGGGCGGCGTCACCGAAACGCGCGACGACGGACAGTGGCGACAGCGGTGAACCGGGGGAATCAGCGCCCGGTTCACCTGATCCCGGCGCAACGACGAATCGGACACCGGCTCAGGCGTTGCGGTGGTAGACCTTGTTGGCGATGCGCCAGCTGCCGTTGACGTGGGTCAGCAGGAAGATGTCGGTAAAGGTGTCCGGGCCATGCCAGAGCGTGATGGATGCGGTTGCGACGGTGCCGTGGACATCGATGGCGTCGATGCGGCGGGAGCGGATCGGCTCGTCCGGGGCTGGCCGGCCGGTGAACAGAGCGCAGTACTCGTCCAGGCGCCACGAGACGAATGCGCCGTCCCGGAGTCCCTCGATGTGGGCGGTTGGCAGGAACGCGTCGCGGAAGTGGGTGGGGTCGCCGGTGGCGTGTCCGCGGATGTAGGCGCGTAGCGGTTCGAGTACGGCGTCGCCCACGGCGGGGACCGTGGCGGCAACGGCGATATCGGCTTCAGGGTCGACAGGGGTGTCGGCCAAGTCGGCTGCGCTGTGCAGGGGGGTGTTTGACGCCGCAGCCAGCAGCGCCATGTCCTTGGCCAGCGCGCCGATCGTGAACTCGGCCGTGGCCGTGGCAGCGCCGGTCGGCTGGTCGGCGAGGAAGGTTCTCTTGCGGGCGACGAGCCCGCCGAGCTGGCCGAGTTCGAGGACGTCCAGCACCTGGGCACGGGGCAGACCCAGGGCATCAGCTTGCCGCAGTGAGTCACGCAGCGCGAGGACGGCACCTGCGAGGCTGTTGTTGGCGACCAGCTTGAGCGCAGCCGCGGTGGCGGCGTCCTCTACGTGCCGCACCGTGCCAAGCGCTTCCAGAACTGGGCGAACTCGGTCCAGCGCCTCCCGGTCGGCGGCGGCGAGAATCTCCAAGGCGCCGGCGGCGGCAGCCGGCACGGAGCCGAGCACGGGCGCGTGGATGTAGGACGGGCCGAGTTGCCGGGCCAGCCTCGCCGCCTCGGCGGGGGCGATGGTGCTGGTGTTCAGCACGATCGTGTCCGTTCGCAGCGAGTCGCGGACGTGGTCGACGATCTGCTGGCAGGCCCGGCCGTCGAACAACGCCAGGAGCACGATGTCGGCCTTCGCCACGGCGTCGTTCGGGTCGCCGGTCGTCTCGACAGCGCCTGTCGAGCGCCCGGAGCGGGTCCAACCGACGACGTCCCAGTCGTGGTTGGCGAGTCGTGTCGCGATCGCGGCTCCCATGCGGCCCCGGCCGAGGACGGCGATCGTGTGCGGTGCGATCATGCATTCCAGCGTGGGGGCATGGCGATATCTGCGACAAGCGCAGATATCGCAGGGCGACGATGCGGGATGCGCATACCTGGCAGGCACACTTGTGCCATGGAGTTGACTGCGTGGCGGACGTTCGTGACGGTGTGCCGACTCGGGTCGCTGTCGGCGGCGGCCGCCGAGCTCGGTTACACGCAGTCGGCCGTTTCCCGGCAGATCGCCGGGCTGGAGCGCCAGCTCGGGGTGCCGCTGGTGCAGCGGCATGTGCGCGGCGTGCGTCCGACGCCTGCCGGCGAGGTGTTCCGTCACCACGCCCTGGTCGCGCTCAACGAGGCCGACCGTGCCGTGCGTGCCGTGCGGGACGTTCGTGACGGGGCGCCCAGTCGGCCGCTGACTGTCGGCGCGACGCCGTCTCTAGCCGCCGGGATCGTGCCCGCGGCGATCCGCCGCCTGCTGGAGACGGCCGGACCTCTCCGGTGGAGCCTGTTGCCCGGGCTGAGCCCGGAACTGCACGACCGCGTGATCGCTGGCGACCTCGACGTCGCTGTTGTCACCGACGCACCACCGGGGCTACCCAACGACCCGCGTGTCGAACGACGGTTCCTGGGGATGGACGAGATGGTCGTCGCGCTGCCCGTCGCCCACCCGCGGACAGGGCGCGGCCCGGTGCGCATCCAGACGCTGGCCGACCAGACCTGGGTCGAGGACAACGACGGCTCGGCGGCGCTGCTGCGCCAGCACGCCGCCCGCGCTGGAGTCACCGCCCGCATCGACCTCACCGCGGCCGATCTGCCCGGCAAGATGGCGCTGGTCGCAACCGGCCACGCCATCGCCCTGATACCCGGGGTGCTGACGTGCGCACTGCGGACCGACGTCACCACAGTCCCCCTCGTCGATCCCCCTCCCGCGGCATCTACACGATCACACCGTGTCGCGACCCGCACCCATCCGCAGCGCCCCTGCTCGACCAGCTCGCGACAGCCTTCGGCTCGGATCGCCCTGCCCAGGCGACACAACGGCCGACTGAGACGGACGCCCACCCCGGCGCCGCATTCTCCGACAACGAGTCTGGCCATGTCCGCCCCCACGACAAGACGCGGGCAGCAAGCGCCAACCCCCGCCACACCTGCCGGGCATCGGGCACGAGTGCGGGTGAGTGAGCTGTGACGTTTCTGTTGCCGGAACTGTGGCCTCCGTCACGGCCGGTGCGGCCTCGCCCTGGTGAGCTCGGGACATGGCCTGCCTGCTCTTGTTGATCATCCCGGCCGGGTTGGCCGCTCCCTTCGCCCTCGTGGGGCATGGCTTCCGCACCCTCGGCCGGGCCGGCCTGCGGCCCGCCGACCGGCGAGATTGGCTCCGTGGTGTCGCCCCCCTCCTGGGAGCCGTGGCGGTGGCCTTCTACACGTGGGGCATGCTCCTGGTCGCCCTTGCGGTTCTGGACGCCGAGGACGGCGGCGCGGGTTCGGCCCCGCTACGGCCCTGCCGGACGCCGGGGCAGTCGCAACGAGCGCTGAGCGTCGTCGACTACACCGTCGACTACGTACCCCTGCGGTTCGTCTGCGAGACGCAGGGCGGCGGAACGTATTCCGCAGAGACCGTTCCCGACTACGTCAACGCGGCCGTGGTCGGGTTCGCCCTGGCCGCCGTCGTATGCGCCGGCGCCGCAGCCCTGGGACCGGAGACCCCTCCGGAGAAAGACCCCGCAGTGTGACTTAGGGGGTTTCGTTTGGATCAGTTCGGATCAGGCCGCGGCGTCCGGTGCAGGGGGCACCTCCCAGCGGTGGCTGGGGGAGCATCGCAAGGCGGAGGGCCGCCCGTGTACTGGATGTACTCGGGTGGTCCGACAACGCGGCGAGGTGCCGTACCGGGCGTCGCGGACCCGGGCTGATCCAACGAAACCCCCTGGCCGTCGCCGCCTGCTGCCCGTCCGTGGGGCAGAGCCGATTGTCAGTGGCTCGTCCTACGGTTTGATCAGTGGGACCTGGCGGAGAGGCCGCGGGTCCGCCCTGGGGAGGGGTCTGCCATGTCTACCGGGTCCACGGTGTCGACGACGTATCTGGAGCTGTCGCAGGAAGGCGCCGGCGCGCACAAGTTCTACGAAGTAGCCGTCGACGGCCAGGTGGTGACGGTGCGATACGGGCGGATAGGCGCCCCCGGGCAGACACAGACGACGGCATTCCCCACCGAGGAGAAGGCACGGTCCGCCGCCGCGAAGAAGGTAGGGGAGAAGGTCCGCAAGGGGTACGCCCCGGCTGTTCCCGGACAGCGTGCCCCGCGGCCGGTGACACGACGTCAGGTGACCTCGGCTCCCTCCACCGCGCGCGCCGTGGCACCCGTGTTGTGGCGGTTCCGCACCGGCTCCTCCGCGTTCGGCATCCACGTGGACGACGAGCACTGCTGGGTCGGCAACCAGGCGGGGGACGTGTACACCCTGGACCACCACGGCGGCGTCCTCGCCCGGTTCAGCCTGCCCGACGGCGTGAAGTGCCTGGTCGCCGACGACTTCTGGATCTACGCGGGCTGCGACGACGGCAAGGTCTACGACTTGTCCTCGAAACTGCCGTTCGCGGCGTACGACATCGCGGCGGACGTCGACATCTTCTGGCTGGACATCCACGAGGGCATCCTGAACGTCTCGGACCGCGACGGGCGGCTCACCGTCATCGACCACGAGGACGAGCGCCAGTGGGCCCGCCGCAGCCAGGGCGAGCACGCCTGGATGATCCGTGCCGACGACCGGGCCGTGTACCACGGCCACCACCGGGGCGTCACCGCCTACGCGCCCGACGGCGGCAGCGAGTTGTGGCACACGCCCACCCGGGGCGGTGTCCTGTTCGGCTGGCAGGAGGACGACACCGTGTACGCGGGGACCGCGCACCGCGTGGTGCAGCGGCTGTCGAAGGCGACCGGCGCGATCGAGGCCACCTACGCCTGCGACAGCGCGGTGTACTCGTGCGCCACCTCGCCCGGCGGGCGGTTCGTCTTCGCCGGTGACGCCGCGTCATCCGTCTACTGCTTCGACCAGGACGGCACGCGCCTGTGGAAGCTCGGCACGGGAGGCGGCTCGGCGCTGTCGATGCAGTACCGCGACGAGCGGCTGTACTTGGTGACCACGGACGGCTCGCTGGTGTGCGTGGACGCGAGTGAGGCGGCCATCTCCGCGGCGCAGCAGGGCACGGTGCCGGTGGCGCGGGACGTCAAACTCGCCGCGGCCCTGCCGACCTACACGCCGGCCACGGCCGCGGGCGCGGTGGCCACCGTCGCCCACGCCCCCTCCGGGGCGGTCGTCGTCGAGTGCGTCCAGGAGAGTGGCCGCCTCCGCGTGCACGTGGTGTCCGACGGCTACGACCCGTCCTGGAACGTGCAGTTCCCGCAGGCGATACGGGAGCCCGGGGCGCGCTATGTCGTGGACGCCCTGCACGCAGCGGCCGGCGGCTTCTACCGCGTCCGCGGTGACATCCGGCGGCTGCTGTGACCGGGAGTCTACTGATTTCGGCGTCTCGGGGTCCGATCTGTGTCGGGACTGGTGACGCGGTCCGTCCGAGCTGGTACGCCGAAGGAATGCGGTGGCTGGACGGGGGCGGGCTGACCGCCGAGCAGCGCAGGCGCCAGGAACAACTACGGATGCGGGCCGTTGACCTCTTCGAGGAGGGCGTGGAAGTCCCGTGCCTCGCCGGGGAGTTACGGGTGAGTGAAAAGTCGGTCTACCAGTTGCGCCGCGCCTGGAAGGCGGGCTGAGGCGAGGCGCCGCGTTCCAAGGGCCCCTCCGGCTACGACTGCCGGCTCGGCCCCCACCTGCGGGCCAAGCTCGCGACGTGGCTGGAGGAGGGACCGGCCGCGCACGTCCCTGTGCGTGGAGTCGGTAGCCGCGGTACACGGCATCTCGGCCGTCAGCTGCACCGGCTGTTCCACCGCGCCGGCGAGTCCTTCGCGGCCTGGCTGCGCCGCCGGCGCCTCGACCGCATCCGCCCTGATCTGCTCGACCCCGCCCACGACGCCCGCACGATCGCCGTGGTGGCCGCCCGCTGGGGGATCCACGACCCGCGCCACCTCGCCCGCGCGTCAAGGCGCTCTACGGGGAGACGGCACGCGATCTGCGGCGCGGGCGGGGGAGGGGGGACGGCGGCCGCGCCACCCGTTCGGGTGAGGCCGTTGGACAAGCTGGAGAAATCGCTCAACTCCAGCGCAGCCGACAACCAACTCAACTTATGATGAACTGCCCTTAACTGTCAGCGCCGTTCCCCTGTGCCACCCGGCACCATCCGCTATTCGCCTTGGCTGGTTATGATCGGCACCCGCTCAGGAATGACCGACTCCGTTATGACGAGGACTGATGACTCCTACAGGACCCCAAGGCCCGGGCGAGCCGGTGAGAAGGAGCCGACGGCGTGCGGTGCGCCTGCGTACCTTGCTCGTCTGGCTGGCGGTGGTGCCCACCGTGGCGATGAGCATCCAAGTGCTCATCAGCTCGAATCGGCTGCTGCAGGAGTCCCAGCACCTTCGCGAGGACGTGGCTTCCGGTCGACAGACCGGCATACCCCTGTACCAGGTCATGATCAAAATGCAGTCCGAGCGCGCGATCACAGCGGCGTGGTGGTCTGGCTCCCCTGTGTCCGGGGCCGATCTGCGCAGCCGCCGAGCCGACACCGACCGGGCCGTGGCCGCGTTCCGGAAGTCGTCGGATCCCGGGCAGGTGCATTCGGACCTGGCCAGGCGCCATCTCCAGGACGTCACGCGGCGTCTGGCCGACTTGGGTGCCCAGCGCGAGCGCGCCGACGCACGTCACGGCAGCCTGGACGACACCGTGAACTATTACACCGGCGTGATCAACGAGACCATCCGCAGCTACGAGGATTTCAGCCACGTGGACGACGGTGGGCTGACACAGGAGAGAACGTCGTTGGTCTCCCTGTTCTCGGCATCGGAGGTGGTGGCTCGCGAGGATGCGATCCTCGCGCTGTCGGGCCCCTCCGGGAAGCTGACGTCCGCCAGGTTCGGTGAATTCATCGAAGCCGCCGGCGCCAGCGACTACTTGTACGACACGATCGCCCCTGATCTGACCGCAGACGACCAGCGGGCCCTTGAGCGGATCCTCGCCTCGAAGGCGTGGAAGGAGAAGTCCCGCATCGAGGAGGCGGTCATCTCCGAGCACCGGGACATTCCTTCCGGTGTCGTGCTGCCGCCCGGTGTCCGCGAGTGGCGGGCGCCCGCCGACACCCTTTCCGCCGAGTTGAACACCTTCAACCAGGGCGGGTTGCGAGAACTGCTCGCCCACGCCGATGACCGGGCAGCGCAGTTGGAGAGGCAGGTTGCCCTGCTGGTGGCAGCGAGCGGTGCCGCCCTCCTTCTGGTCATCGCCGTCGTGGTCTTCACCACGCGTTCGGTTCTGCGCCGATTGAAGGGCCTGCACGAGCGCACGGTGACGGTCGCCGAGGAGACCCTGCCGGATATCGTGGCCCGCTTGCAGCGCGGACAGACCCTCGGCGCCGAAGCGCTGCCGCAGCCGACGGGGGAGCAGGACGAGGTCGGCCGGATCAGTGACGCCTTCGCCCGCGTCGTCGCCGTGTCCATCGAGGGACACCGGAAGCTTGCCGACGAGCGGCAGGGCTTCGGCATGTTCGCGTCCGGTATCGCCTCCCGCACCGGCAACCTCGTCAGCCGGCAGCTCTCCCTCACCGAGCACCTGCAGGACACCTTCGGCCAGGACGAGGCCCTGCTCGCCGAGCTGATGAAGTCCGACCAGCTGACGGTGGGCATGCGCAGGCAGATCGAGAACCTCCTCATCCTGGCAGGCGGTGAGATCCCCGACCCGCACACCGAGCCCATGCGCATCGCCGACCTGCTGCGCGAGGCGGCCGCGGAGGTCGAGGACTTCCGGCGCATCGACCGTCACGCCATGGACGAGGTCAGTGTGGAGCCGCGCGTGATCAGCCAGCTCAGCCACCTCCTGGCGGAGCTGCTTGACAACGCCACCCGCTTTTCCCCGCCGACGTCGAGGGTCGACATCCGGTCCGAACGCGTGGCCGATGGACTCTGCATCGAGGTGGAGGACCGTGGCCCGCGGGTGACCGCTGAGAGGTACGAGGAGATGAACGGCCGACTCCACTCCGCGCCGCCGTACTCCGTGCTGGCTCAGAACGCGCACCGGCTCGGTCTCTTCGTGGTCGGCCACCTCGCCGACCAACTCGGGGCGAAGGTCACGCTGCGCCGGTCGGCGTTCGGCGGAACGTCCGCCGTGGTGATCGTTCCGGCTGAGCACCTCGTGGAGACCCAGGAGCGAAATCCGGTGCCCGAGCCGGCGCAGGGTCCCGCGCCCGTACGGCAGTCCGCCGAGGAACGCCGGCCCGAGTTCCTCCCGCATCAGCGGTCCGACGAGCAGGCTGACGTCTCCGCCCCCGCCCCGTCGGGACTGCCGCGCCGTCAGCGGAGGGAGCAGGTGCGTCCGGCACAGACCATGGCGCCGGGGCCAGCTCGCCGGGGGAGCTCCGGCAGCGTCTCCACCCCACCGGCCCTGCCCGAGCGCGTCCCGCAGACGCATATGGCCGAGCAACTCCGTGAGCCACGCGTTGCCGAAGCGGTCGGCCAGGACGCCGCCACGCCCGAAGAGGTCGCCGACGCTTGGGCGGACTACGAAGACAGCACCCGACAAGTCGAACTCGAGCTCCGACAGGACCAGCCATGACGACGACACAGAACGACGTGATCTACAGCATCCTGGACAACAACCTGAGCAGGATTGCGGGGATCCAGGGAGCCGTACTCCTGTCCAATGACGGGATCAAGCTCAGCGCCTACCTCCTGGAGCGGGACCAGGCCGAGCGGGTGGCCGCGGCGGCCTCCGGTGTCGCATCCACCATGAAGGCCATCTCGCGGGAGATCGACGGCGGCGCGGTGATCCGCCAACTCGTGGAGATGGACGACCGGTACCTGTGCATCGTCGGGTGCGGGTCGGGCAGCACGCTGATCGTGGTGGCCTCCCGCAAGGCACGGCTCGGAGAGCTTGGCGGCGAGACGGTCCGCGCCTCGCAGGCACTCGGCGAGTGGCTGGGCACCCCTGAACGCTCACAGGCGCACACATCGTAATGGCGGCAGACCCCCAGCCCGAACGGGGCCGACGGACGCGGCTGTACGCCCTCACCGATGGGCGTACGGCTGCATCCCGGCACGGCCTGACGATGGACACGATGATCACTGCGACTGCCGACGCCGACGGTCACGGCAGCCTGCCCACGGAGTGGCGGGAGATCCTTGCCATGTGCCCGTCGCCGAACGGACGGGCGGTCGCCGAGATCGCCGCGCGGATGCACATGCGCCTGACTCCCATGACGGTCCTGCTAGGTGAGCTGCTCGACCGCGGTCTGATCCGTCACCGGCCGCCGCTGGACGCCTCCGAGACCTCCAATGTCCACCTGCTCATGAAAATCAGGGACAACCTTGCCCGACTATGACACCGCCGCACCGGAAGCATCCCCCGTCAAGGTCCTCATCGCCGGGGGCTTCGGCGTCGGCAAGACGACTCTGGTCGAAGCGATATCCGAGATCGATCCGCTGCGCACCGAGGAGCGGCTGACGGCCGCCGGCGTCGGAGTCGACGACCTCGACGGCATCGAGAGCAAGACGGCTACCACGGTGGCGATGGATTTCGGCCGTCTCACCCTGAACCAGGCCGGAGTCGTCCTCTATCTCTTCGGTACACCGGGCCAGGAACGCTTCTGGTTCATGTGGGACGACCTGCTGCACGGGGCGCTCGGGGCGATCGTCCTGGTCGACACCCGGCGCCTGGACCGCAGCTTCCCCGCCATCGACTTCTTCGAAAACCGCGGACTGCCCTTCATCATCGCCGCGAACTGCTTCCACGGCGAACAGCCCTACACCGCCGAGGAGATCAACGCGGCCCTGCACCTGCGGGACCCGAACACCCCCGTCCTCCTGCTCGACGCCCGCTCCCGGGAGGACGTCCGCAGCGCCTTGCTGTCGCTGCTGGATCTGCTCATCGCCAAGGCACAGGTCACCATGCCGGTATGAGGGGGACGGTGGAGACCGATCCGGTCGGGTCCCATGATCACCGCCTATGAGATCGGGCTGCTCACGCTGCTCACTGAGCCGTAGAGCGCCTGGAGCATGCCGGTGAGGACGTAACCGACACAGGACGCGGCCGCGGCCGGACGGCTGAAGAGCCGGCCGGCCGCGGGGGTCCTCAGGACTGTGTCCGTCACTTCGCTCGCGGTCAGGCCGAGCCGTCGTAGTAGAACGTCGTGGCGTTGCAGTTGAAATCCGCACCACTCGCGCCGTTGCGCAGACAGACCCGCAGCGTGTAGTTACCGCGGAACGGCTGGGGCAGGAAGCCGCTGGTCGCGCCGTCTTCTGAGCCACCGACACAGGAACCGCTTCCGCCCGCGGCGTGTCGCGTCACGCTCCAGGAGGTTCCGTCTTTGGACAAGCGGCCGACGGCGCGGTAACCGTCCGCGGTGCCCTTGTCGCAGACTCTGAGCCAGAAGTATTCACCTGTCAGGTAAGCGTTCGCGGTGCCGTACCCGCCTTTCGCCGACCGTTCCGAGTAGACGGTCTGGTCCGCGTACGCACTCGCCGGAGCTGCTGCGAGCAGTGTCAAGGCCAGACCGGTTGCGGCACCGCCGGCGGAGGCGGCCAAACGTGTAGTGCGCATGCTCACCCCTGGCTCATGAGGGAGACGGTCGGAAGCAGTCTGGCTGATCGTTACGCCTCGGGAGAGGCGAGTTTCGGTCTTCGTCCTACCGCCGCCACCAGGCCGACGCCCACGGGGACGGCCGCGGAAATGGCCGCACCGCCCGGTATAGGGCGCCGACTCGCCCCCGCAGGCAATCAGGAAGCCCGGCGTCGTAGTCAAGATCGCCGGAGGACGCGGAGCGTACGAGTTTCGTGCTAGGACGGCCAAGCGCAACGCTCACTGGTCAACTTGGACGCTCAGTCACGAATTCGGGTCGGGACGCCCGCCGCAAGCGGCTTGCACAGGCGGAGCCGCCGCGGTCGGCGTCGCCGTCCCCGCAGTCCGCTCAGCTCCTGCGCCCCTCCGGCAGCCGACGTCGCTCTGGCGGCTCCGGTCGTCTGGACCGGCCTACGCGTGCATGCGCAGGCCCGGCCAGGGCTTTGCGGCGCTCATGGGGAGGCCCGCAGGCCGGCCAGCAGCAGCTGGAGGGAGAGATCGGCGGCCTCGTCCAGAGGGGTGTCGTCGAGCAGCCCGCCGACGGCCAGGCTGGCCAGACCGTGCACGGTGGAGAACGCGACCTGGGCCAGCCGGACGGAATCACCGGTACGGACGACACCGCTCTCCTGTGCCTCGGCGATCACCCCGGCGGCGATCTCCAGGGCCTGGTGCCCGAGTTCGCGCAGTTCCTGGCCGGACCGCTCGTCGTGTTTCGCGGTGAACATCAGTTGCAGCAGCGCGGCGTGCTCGACCGCGAATCCCAAGTACGCCCGTCCGAGCGCGGTCAGCCGCTGTTCGACCGGCCCGGGATCCTCCGCGGCCGCCCGGAGACGCCTGTTGAGTTCGCTGAACCCATTGACCACCAGCGCGTCCAGCACGGCCTGGCGGTCGCGGAAGTGGCGGGTCGGTGCGGCATGACTGACGCCGAGGTCGCGGGCGAGACCGCGCAGAGAGAGCCCGACGGCTCCCGACTCGGTCAGCACGGCCTCGGCCCTTTCCAGCAAGGCGGCCCTCAGGTTGCCGTGATGGTAGGAGCCCTCGGGCACAGCACTCTCCTCGATGTTGGCGGTTGACTACAATGTTGTAGGTTGCCTACATTGATTATCCCGCATGTCGTGGCAGGGGAAGTGGAGCAACCGACGATGTCCAGCATGTCCTATCGAGGCACGACAGCCCTGATCACCGGTGCCAGTGCCGGCCTGGGCGAGGAGTTCGCCCGCCAGTGGGCCGAGCGAGGCGCCGACGTCGTCCTCGTCGCTCGACGACTCGACCGGCTCCATGAGCTCGCCGCCGACCTGGAGAAAAGCCATGGCGTCATCGCCACACCGATCGCTGCGGACCTCGCCCGACCGGGAGCGGGCGCGGCGCTGCGGGCGGATCTCGACGCGCGGGGCATCACCGTTCAGACGCTCATCAACAACGCGGGCTTCGGGAGCTACGGGGCGTTCCTGGAGCAGGACCCGGAGCAGATCGCCCGCATGGTCCAGCTCAACGTCGGGGCAGTAGCCGAGCTGTCTCGGGTCTTCCTGCCGGAGTTGGTGGCCGATGGCCGGGGCGCCCTGGTCACCGTGGCGAGCACCGCCGCCTACCAGCCCACCCCGGCCATGGCGGTCTACGGCGCCACCAAGGCGTTCGTGCTGAACCTGACCGAGGCTCTCGCCTACGAGACCCGCCGGTCCTCGCTGCGCGTCCTCGCGGTGTCGCCCGGGCCGGTCAGCACAGAATTCTTCGACGTGGTCGGTACCCGCGACGCGATGGTCGGGCGCGTCGCCACGCCCGTCGACGTGGTGACGGCGACCCGCCGTGCCCTGGAGCGCGGCAGCACCCCGCCGAGCGTGGTCGCCGGACTGGGCAATCGCCTGTCGGTGCTGGCGTCCAGGCTGGCGCCACGCCGAGTCGCCTTGGCCGTTGCGGGGCGTGCGCTCAAGGCCTGACCACCGTTTCCCCTTACGGGCACCTGGCGCATCCCCCGCCGAAGCGGAGCGGGAACCGACGACGGCCGACTGACCCGCTCCGCGGATCTGGCGGCCGTGGTCGAGTACTTCAGCACCGTCGGCCTCGACGTCGACGTCGCCGGGCTGCGACACGACTACCCCGAAGTCGGCTGGCACGCCCTCGCCGACTGGGCCGCCGCCCAGGACTGGCCCGCACTCCTGGCCCCGGCGCCCGCCCGGCGGTGAACTTCCTCGGCCGTGGCCGGGCGGCCCACAGACGCCGGCGGCGGCGCTGGGCCAGGATGCCCTTCCGCCAGGCATACCCCGTCGGCCGAGACGCCCGGCGGGCGCGGGATGCCTCTGCTGTCTCAGGAGCCGGAGGCCGGGGCCTCGGCAACCGTGCGGAGCCAGGCCGCCAGGAGGCCATTGACGTCGTCAGCGGCTTCCAGCTGGAGCCAGTGCCCCGCCTGGACACGGCGCTCGGTGAGCCGGTCACAGGTCGTCCGCATGCGGTGAAGGGCACGCGGGTTGGTCAGGTCCGCCACGGCGTCGTAGTCGGCCCCGACGAACAGCACGGGCATCTCCAGCCGCCCGTCGTTGACCGCCGCTTTCGCGTACGCCGCGTTCGCCTGGTGGTTGAGGTAGTAGCAGGTCGGTCCCCAGAAGCCGTTGGTCTCGAGGGCCTCGGTGAGTTCGGCGTGGTCCTGGGGCGAGAGAACGTCGGTGTCCAAGGGCAGATCAGGAGCCGCCGGAGCCCCACCGAACCAGCCGCCGTCGGAGGTGATGACCGAGGTGGGCGCAGGACGGCTGTGGACCGCCGGATCGCCTTTGCGGTACAGCGCTTTGACGGTGTTGCCAGGCTCGGCATCGAAGACCGCGGTGATCCGTTCGGGGTGCTGCTCGTAGGACACCATGTAGTCGAACTGCCCGTACGGATGCGTCGTTGCGGGGTAGCGCGCTCGGTCCACGGCCGAGACCAAGGCTTCGAGGCCGTACTCCAGGCCGCCGAAGGGCACCGCGAGAGTGGCGGCAGCGGTGCACCGTTCGGGAAAGTGGGCGGCGATGTTCCACACGGTGGGGCTGCCCCAGTCGTGACCGATCCAGACCGCTTCGCCGAGCCCGAGGTGGTCCAGCAGGGCGATCATGTCGTCGACGATGAGCTCCTGCCGGTAGGCGGAAGGATCTGAGTGCACGGTCGACTGTCCGTAGCCACGCAGGTCGGGGGCGACGACGTGGTAGCCGAGGGCGGCGAAGTGGGCCATTTGGTGCCGCCAGGTCCAGGCGAGCGCGGGCCAGCCGTGAACGAAGATCAGGGGTGGTCCGTCGAGCGGTCCTGCTGACAGGTGGGCCAGGACCTGACGGGGCCTGTGAAGGGTCCTCCGCTCGGGATGAAAGTCGTGCGTCAAGGAAGCGCTCCGTTCGGCACCGAGTTCTGACAGCTTCGCGGACGGTTTGCCGGTGGCCGGTGGCCGGTGGCCGGTGGCGGGTGTCGTGGTGGCCTTCGGCCGGACGCCGGTGGCCGGTGGCGTGGTGGCCTTCGGCCGGACGCCGGTGACTGGACGCCCATTGCCGTTCATTGGTCGCCGGTCACCGTTCACTGGTCGCCGGTCACTGCTCGCCGGTCACTGGTCACTCGTCTCCAATGATGGACTTGTCCTCGTAGGACTTCGTGGTGCGGGCGCGAACGGGTCGTGCCCGCCGGGGAGCGCCGGCTGCCCGGCGGTGCCGGCCGTCACGGCCGGGTCAGGCGCTCTCCGGGCCGGTGCGGATAAGGCCGGGGCCGCGGTCGACGACCGAGTCCCCGTACGGGACGTCGTGGCCGTTGTCGCACCGGAGCACCGCGTGCACCGGGGCGCCGCACTCCTTGTGGCGTACGACCACCGGGGGACCCTGTTCGTCCGTGGCCCAGGTGTCGCCCCACTGCCGCAGCGCCACGAGCACGGGCAGGAAATCGCGGCCCTTCTCGGTGAGTTGGTAGGCGTACCGGGTTCGCTGGCCGGGCTCCTGATAGGGGACGCGTTCCAGGAGCCCCGCGGCGGTCAGTTCCTTCAGACGCGTGGCGGCGGCGGGTTCGCCGATGCCCACACGCCGGGCGAAGTCGTCGAACCGGCGAGTGCCGAAAAACGCCTCGCGCAGGATCAGCAGCGCCGTTCTGGTGCCGACGATCTCGAGCGTGCGGGCGATGGAGCAGTTGGTCATCGACCAGGTGTCGCGTTCCGTCAGCAGGTCGGTCATGCTCCAAGCCTAACCTGACTTGCCTCATCCATAGCCAGAAGGTAGCGTCGCACCTGACTTTTGAAGTCATTAGTCAGCAGGGGGTATGCGCCCCGGAGGGGAAATCATGGACATCAGCACCGCAACCGCCCTGGTCACCGGAGCCAACCGCGGCCTCGGCAGGGCGCTGGCACAGGAACTGCTCGCCCGCGGCGCCACCGTGTACGCCGCAGCGCGACGGCCGGACCAAATCGATCTGCCCGGCGTGAAGGCGATCCGGCTCGATGTCACCGACCCCGCCTCCGTCGCCGCGGCGGCCGACGAGGCCCGTGACGTCAACGTGCTGATCAACAACGCCGGGACCTCGACAGGAGCCGATCTGCTGACGGGCAGCTGGGAGGACCTCCGCCTGGAGATGGAGACGCACTACCTGGGCACCCTTCGGGTGATCAGGGAATTCGCCCCGGTGATCGAGGCGCGGGGCGGCGGGTCGATCCTGAACATCCTCTCGGTGCTGTCGTGGGTGAGCCTCCCCACCACCGGCGCCTACTCCGCCGCCAAGGCCGCGCAGTGGAACATGACCAACGCCCTGCGCCAGCAACTGGCACCGAAGGGCATCACCGTCGCCGGACTCCACGTCGGCTACATGGACACCGACATGGCCCGCCACGTGACGGGGTCCAAGAGCGACCCGGCGGACGTCGCCCGCGCGGCCGTGGACGGCATCGCCGCCGGCGCCCACGAGATCGTCGTCGACGACCTCAGCCGCCAGGTGCAGGCCGGTCTCTCCGGTGGCGTCGCCGCCCTCTACCCGCAGCTCGGCTGAGAAGAGGACGGCGTGCCCTCCACTCCTCCCTCCGCCGCGACGCGACGGTTGGGCCCGCTCAGACGCGAGGCCGCCGAGCACACCGGCAACCGGCTCTCCCCGCGTGAGCCCTCCCGGCTCGCCCCGGCTGTCACGCTCGTCGCGATGTGCCTCGGCGCCATGACGACCTTCCTGCTGATCACCGCGTCCGTTTCGGCTCTGTCGGCCATCCAGGACGATCTGCACGTCTCCCCGACCGGGCTGGTCTGGATACCCTCCGCGTACACCCTGCTCGTAGCGAGCCTCGTGATGTCCGCGGGCACCATCGGCGACCTCTACGGACGCAAGCGGACCTTCCTCGCCGGCGCCGTGGTCATGATCCTCGGATCGATCACCGTCTATGCCGCGAGCTCGGCGGGAGGCGTCATCGCCGGGCAGCTCGTCTCCGGCCTCGGCGGGGCGCTCATCCTGCCCAACAGCCTCGCCCTCCTCGGTGCCGCCTTCCCCGACCCCCACCGGCGCACCGAAGTCGTGACCGCCTGGGCCGCGTCGTCCGGCATAGGACTCGCCGTCGGCCCCCTGATCGCCGGTGCACTGCTGGACCACTTCCACTGGAACAGCGTCTTCCTGTCGACCGCCGTCCTCGCCGTGGTCACCCTGGTGGTCGGCGCCTTCGTCGCCGAGTCACGCAGCCCAGGCGGCAGGCTCGACATCCCGGGCCAGCTCTCGGCCGTCCTCGGCATCGCCGCCCTCGTCTACGCCCTTATCGAGGGCGGAAGCGACGGCTACACCAGCGCGCGCATCCTCGCCGCATGGTTCGTCGCAGCCGCGGCCCTCACGGGCTTCGTCCTCGTCGAGCGCGCCGGCACAGCGCCGCTGCTCGACCTGAGCCTGTTCCGCTCGGCCTCGTTCAGCGCGGTGATGTTCGTGGCGGCCGTCTCCCTGTTCGGATTCACCGGCGTCGCGATCCTGTCGGTGCTCTACTACGAGCGCGTCCAGCAGCTGAGCGCGCTGGATGTGGGATGGCGCCTGCTGGCCTTCTTCGGCATCTACGTCATCGTCGCGTACGGCACCGGACGCCTCATCCGCCGTACCGGCTTCAAGCTGCCCCTGACCCTGGGCCTCCTCCTGGGTGCGGCCGCCGCCGCCGGATTCACCACCCTCGACCCGACCACCCCCTACACCCGGGTGTGGTGGCTGTACGTGCTCTTCGGTGCCGCGAGCGGCATGGTGGCCGCACCCAGCACGGCCGCGGCCTTGGTCAGTGTCTCGCACGAACGTGCGGGCATGGCCTCCGCGGCCGTCAACGCCTTCCGCCAGATCGGATCCGTCATGGGCTCCTCCCTGCTCGGCGCCCTGCTCACCAGTCGGCTGGAGTCGCAACTGCCGGCCCGGCTCGGCGACCACCACGTCCCTCGCGCCGCCTGGCCTGCCGTCGAACACGCAGTCTCCACCGGCTCCGGCGGGGGAGCGGCTCCACCGAATGTGACCGCTGCGGTGGCCGATGCCTTCACCTCGGGGGTCCGCGCCGGTATGACCGTCATCGCCGTGGTGTTCCTGTGCGCAGCCCTCGCCGGGGCCTTCCTGGTACACAACCGACCGCATCGCACCGCGGCCGCGACGAACTGACTCCACACACAAGCCGAATCGGCACAAGGGGAGGGGTTCCCGGCCCGGCCGGGAACCCGGCCCGGCCGCGACCACGGCCGGAGCCCTCCCGTCCCACCGCGGTACGCGCGGAGAAGGTCAGGACACTGCCCTTCGCGCACCGAGGTGCCGGGCGCGTCGTGGCCCTCGCCCGGCACCGTCGCCTTACCCGAGGCAAGGGCGCCGACGGGCAACGACCATGGCCGCATCACGGCCGTCGCCCCTCCCTGCCGGCGTCCGACGCTGTCGGCGTGGTGCGCTATGCTGGATCTTGAGCACGCCGCTCAACTACGAGCGCGGTGCCGCGCGTTGGTGGTCCAAGGAAAGACGCCCCGCTTCCTGCGGGGAGATGCAGGTGCAAGGCCTGCCCGGCGCTCCACAGGGCCCGTCCCCGGAATGGGGGACGGGCCCTTCGACGCGTGCCCACGCCGCGCTCTCCACCATGTCGACTCCGCCCATGACGGCCGCGGATCAGGTGCCGGGGCACACGCCGATCAGTCGTGAAAGCACAGGATGAAGTCGCGAAAGGGATGTCGGCCGGGCCGGTTGCCGACCTCCGCGAGCGCCGCGCGGATCTCACGCAGGTGGTGAGGGGCCATCTGCAACGGAGGCTCGTCGGGCTGGTGAGTGGTGCGGATCGGGTAGTCCACACCCGGCTGCCGGGTCATTTCGATGTGGCAGCCGAGCACATGGGTAACCGGTCGGCGGTCGCAGAACTCGATCAGTCGATCGACGCTCAGGGCGAAGGCGGCCCGGTCCTGGATGTAAAGCCTGCCCGGGTAGACCGTGTCACCCGTGAGCAGAAAGCCGGTCCACGGGTCGTAGAAGGTCACCGCTGCTTCGTGATGGCCCGGGGTGGCCAGACACTCCAGCACCCGCCCGCCCAGATCCACCTGCGCCACGGCCCCGGGGTCCTCCGTGAACCCGAAGTACTCCCAGGCGCTGGCCAGATCCGCACCCACCACCGTGGTGGCCGGACGGTCCGCGAACTGGGCGTCGCCCGCGATGTGGTCACCGTGCGCATGGGTGTGCAGGACGGCTGGGTCGAGAAGCCGGAGGCGTTCACCGAGATCGTCGCCCAGCTGCGCTCGTACTTCGACGGCAAGCTGACCCACTTCGCCATCGAGTACGTCGACAGAGGCTCGGACTTCCAGCGGCGGGTGTGGACGGCACTGGAGGCCATCCCCTACGGCACCACTGTCACCTACGGAGACATCGCCCGGAAGATCGGCGCCCCGAGGGCCGCGGTACGAGCCGTGGGCACGGCGATCGGCGCCAACCCGCTGCTGGTCGTCCGTCCCTGCCACCGTGTGATCGGTGCCGGAGGCGCGCTGACCGGCTACGCCGGCGGCCTGGAGCGCAAGCAGCAGCTCCTGAGCCTGGAGCGCGTCCACCAGGCCGCCTGAACGACATCACCCCGGCTCCGCATCATCCTCTCGCACAGGCCGAGCCGGGACGGCACTCATCAACCATCCAAGGAATGCCTCATCATGAGCGAGACCACCCGGCTCGCGGGCCCCGTCGCCGACCGGATCGCCCGGCAGGACTGGGCGGCCCTGGCCGGCGAACTCGGTGAGCACGGCAACGCGCTCACCGGCCGGCTCCTCACCCGGGCCGAATGCCACCAGATCGCCGCCCTCTATGACAAGCCGGCCCACTTCCGTACCACCGTCGACATGGCCCGCCACCGCTTCGGCTCCGGCCAGTACCGCTACTTCACGCACGAACTGCCCCAGCCGGTGGGCGAGTTGCGAGAGGCCTTCTACCCCCGCCTGCTTCCCATCGCCCGGGACTGGGCCGGCAAGCTCGGCAAGCCCGCCCCCTGGCCGGATGCCCTCCAGGAGTGGCTGGAGCAGTGCCACGAGGCGGGGCAGACCAAGTCCGCACAGATCCTGCTGCGTTACGGCCCCGGCGACTGGAACGCCCTGCACCGGGACGTGTTCGGCGAGATGCTGTTCCCGCTCCAGGTCGTCATCGGTCTCGACGCGCCGGGTGTGGACTTCACCGGCGGCGAGTTCCTGATGACCGAGCAGCGACCGCGAGCACAGTCACGCGGCTCCTCCAGTACCCTGCCCCAGGGCCACGGCCTGGTCTTCACCACCCGGGACCGGCCGGTGGCGACCAGGCGGGGCTGGTCGAACGGGCCGATGCGGCACGGCGTGAGCACGGTCCGCACCGGCCGCCGACGCACCCTCGGTCTCGTCTTCCACGACGCCGCATGACACCCACCACCGCCGCATCACCGATCTGGAGACCTGGAGTTCCACCTGCAGGCCGCCGGAGCAGCCCGTCCTCCCGTCAGGGAATGCCGTGCCGCGCCTACCGGGCGGCGGGAGCGAACAGCGCCAGCTGGTCCGCGATCCAGGGGTCCGGTGCCGTCGGCCGCTTGGCAGCCGCGGAATCGAACAGTGCCAGCTGGTCCGCGATCCAGCGATCGGTGGGCCGGTGGTCGGTGCGGAGCTGGGAGGAGCGGTGGCCGGTGTCGGCCGTGGTGGTGGGAGCGGAGGTGTGGCCGCCCGCCTGGGGAGAGGCCGCCGCCGCGGCTCCGCCGGTGGCGAAGAGAGCCCCTGCGGCGATCACGCAGGAAATGCCGGCCGTGGCGATACGCTGCGTCAGCTTCTTCATGGTCTCCTCCTTGGCAGCCCTGTTGAAATCGAGCTGACTCGGTCGTGCGGCCACCCGAACGGACGGGAAAGATATCGCCGTCACCGTCCCGGCGAACCGGTCGGATGGTGCGCTTACCCCACTCAGTGCAGCCAACACACGGGCAGCGGAGATGAGTGATCCCGCGTGCCGGCGCGAGTGCGGCTCGAGGGGTTCCCCGACTCACGGGGCACCGGCGCCGCGCCCGTGCGGTGGCATGGACGCGTCCGTGCCGCGGCCTCGGTCGATGAGGGCGGCGAAGGCGTCGAGGGCGCGCTGCAGGCCGAAGGTGTAGGCGTGGTCGGGGTCGTAGGCGGTGCCGTGTGCGGCGCCTGCCGCCGCGCCGACCCGGACGGCTGTGGGGTAGGCGTCCTGGTCGAGTACCCGGGCGAGGAGGGGGGCGTTCGCCTCCCACCACTGCCGGTCGTTCATCGTGCTGTCGTGCTGGGCGGAGCGGGCGTCGGCGGCTGCGCGGGCGCACGCCCCCACGAAGGTGAGCAGATAGGTCAGGCAGTCGTCCATCTCGACGTCACTGAGACCCAGGCCGTCGAGCGCGGACAGCTCGTGCTCGTACTTCGCCATCAGCCCCGGTCCGAGCGGAGGCCTGGCGGTCGAGACGGTCGCGGCCCAAGGGTGCCGTTCGAAGAGGGCCTTGTTCTCCTCGGCGACGGCGGTGACGCGTCGGTACCACGGCTCTCCGGTGGTGTCCGTACGAGGCATGCGGGCGTAGGCGGCGTCGAGCATGAGGTCGAGGAGCTCGGCCTTGCCGGGGACATAGGTGTACAGCGTCATAGGCACCACGCCGAGTTCCTGGGCCACTCGGCGCATGGTGACCGAGTCCAGGCCTTCGGTGTCGGCGATTGCGGTGGCTGCTTCGACCACCGCGTCCACGCTCAGCCCGCGTCGCGGTCCTCGGCGGCGGTCAGCGCCGGAGTGGCGCCACAGCAGTTGCAGGGTACGGGCCGGGTCGCCCGCGCTCGTTCGTTCCGTCGGCACGGGGCAATCCTCTCGCACCCTATCTCTGTACGCTGTACTCTGTACGTCGTACGGAGATCGGTAGCGCGCGTCACCTCGAAGGAGTCCCAGTGAAGGTCACTTCCAGCGCCGTATCACTCAACGTCGACGACGTCCCCGCCTCCACCGCCTTCCTCGTGGAGCACTTCGGCTTCCGCGAGGAGATGACCGCGGACGGGTTCGCGTCCCTGACACGTGACGACGTCGGCATGAACGTCGTCTTTCTGCGGCGAGGGCTGGCGACCCTCCCCGCGGACCAGCGCGAGGAGCACGCCCGTGGTCTCATCCTCGCCTTCGTCGTCGACGATCTCGAAGGCGAGCTGGCACGCCTGCACGCCGAGGGGGTCGCGATCACCATGCCGCTCACCGAAGAGGAGTGGGGTGAACGCGCCTTCCAGGTCCGCGACCCCAACGGCGTCATCGTGCAGCTGGTCCACTGGAATGCGGCCGCCGGCCGCTGAGCCGGCCCCGCGAGGGGCCCGCGGGCGACCTGCCGAGCGCGTCGATCCGGACGACCTCCTCACGGCCGGCGTCGCCGCACCTCCTGGCCTGGGACGGAGTGGTGCGGACCTCAGATCTCGGAATCGATGCCGGTGATCACCGCCGGCCCCAGGGGCGCGCTGTTCTCGTCCAGCCCAACGGCGCGCAGAGCGGAGCCCGCGAGGTTCCGGGCGTCCCGTTCTGCGTGCGGTCCGCTGTCCGCCTCCACGGTGAGGCGGATGGTGAAAGTGTCGTCCTCGTTGACGGTGAGGACGTCCAGATCCTCCTCGTTCCCCGCCTGGGTACGGTGCGGATCAGCCGGACGCAGCGCTCGGACCAGTTCATCCCTTCGACTGGCTCCGATCGTGTCGGTGAAGGTGCCCGGCACGCTGATCACGTACGTCGTCATGTCAGTCCTTCCCTCGGATACCACGTCGGGTACCCCGGTTTCCCGGCCGGTCAGCGTGTGCAGCGCTCCCCGCTGCGTCGGCCTGTCGCCCGTCCCGGCGCGGGATGGGCCCCTGCCGGGTGCCAGGTGGGCTTCCTCACCCCGCCTCGGCCTCCTCGCCTCCCGGCCCGCCGTGGGGCTTCCCGCTACCGCTTGGCCGTGGCCTGATAGGCGAGGAATTTCCAGGTGCCGTCGACCCGGGACCATACGGCGATCGAGCGGTTCCCCAATTGTCGGCGGACACCCCCTGCGGTCATATCGGCGAGCATCTCACCGATGACGACGGCGGTGTCCCCGACAATCGAGATCCTCTCGATAGGGTGATCGATCCGGTGGTAGACGTAGTAACCGTTCTCGCATTTCGCCAGATAGGAATCGAGCGTGTCCAGGCTTCCGCTGGAGTGGGTGTAGGCGAGGTCGGGATGGGCCAGTTCGGCAAAGCTGTCGAAATCACCCGCCGTCATGGCGCCGAA
This sequence comes from Streptomyces sp. NPDC047079, assembly GCF_040643755.1. Classification (NCBI taxonomy): domain Bacteria; kingdom Bacillati; phylum Actinomycetota; class Actinomycetes; order Kitasatosporales; family Streptomycetaceae; genus Streptomyces; species Streptomyces sp. NPDC047079. Next base: position 91,721 of record NZ_JBEYUZ010000005.1, on the reverse strand, counting down.
ACGGCGTTCTTCCAGTTCACGGATGATTTCTGCGTCATCTGCGGTCATGCCCTTGTCCTCCACGGTCTTCGTGCGGTCTGCTGCTTCTTCGCACGGGTCTGCCACGTCATCGCACGGGTCCGCACGGCGGCACGCGGTACCGCATGTCCCAGTTTCGCCGCAGTGGAGGCCCGGTGACCCGCCCCATCCGGTCGGAAGCGAGGGTTGGCTGAAAAAGCCCAGGTCTGTCAGGTCCGCTCCCCTCGCCTCCGCGGCAGGTGAGAAGTCGTGCGCCTTTCGGCCTAGTTCGATTTATGGAGAACTCAACCCGTCAAACAAGCAGAAAAGGCGAAGTTCGCCGCCTTTCCCAACTCATACGATGCTGGCGCATCCCCGACAAGTCCCGCGCTCGTTGAAGGGAAGTACCGGTGTTGAAGCGAGTCCTGCTCTCCGAGACCGACCTGCCCGACCGTTGGTACAACATCCTCCCCGATCTGCCCGCGACCCTCCCCGAAGCGCTCAACCCGGCAACGATGGCCCCGCTGAAGCCGGAGGACCTGGCTGCCCTGCTTCCACAGAAAGTCATCGAGCACGAGTTCACGCAGGAGCGCTGGGTGGAAATCCCGGAACGGGTGCGAGACGTCTACAAAATCTGGCGTCCCTCGCCGCTGGTCCGTGCGGGGCTTCTGGAGCGCGCGCTCGGCACACCGGCGCATATCTACTTCAAGTTCGAGGGCGTGTCCCCTTCGGGCTCCCACAAGCCGAACACCGCCGTCGTACAGGCCTATTACGCCGCCGAAGAAGGTGCCCGGCGGCTGACGACCGAGACCGGAGCGGGCCAGTGGGGCTCCGCCCTGTCGTTCGCCGGCGCGCTCTTCGGCCTCGAAGTGAACGTCTACATGGTCCGTGCGTCCTTCGAGCAGAAGCCCTATCGCAAGTCGCTCATGCAGAGCTGGGGCGCACAGGTCTACGCCTCGCCGACGCAGCGCACCAAGGCCGGGCGCGACATCCTGGCGGAGCACCCCGACTCGCCCGGCAGCATCGGCATCGCCATCAGTGAGGCGGTGGAGGACGCGCTCAGCCGCGACGACACCAAGTTCGCCCTCGGCTCCATCATGAACAACGTGTTGCTGCACCAGACCGTGATCGGTCTGGAGGCCAGGAAGCAGATGGAGATCATGGGCGAGTACCCCGACGTCGTGATCGGCTGCGTCGGGGGCGGCTCGAACTACGCCGGGCTCGCCTACCCCTTCCTGCGTGACCGGCTCAGTGGCGAACGCCCGCGCACCCGGTTCGTCGCCGCGGAGCCCGAAGCCTGCCCCACACTGACCCGGGGCAAGCTGGCGTACGACTACCCGGACACGGCGGGCCTGACCCCGCCGCTGTACATGTACACCCTGGGACACGACTTCATCCCCGGCTCCATCCACGCCGGTGGTCTGCGATACCACGGCGACGCCCCCAGCCTGTGCCTTCTGAAGGAGCACGGCCTGGTGGAAGCCCGGGCCTTCCCGCAGACCGAGGTCTTCGAGGCGGCGGTGCGCTTCGCGCGCAGCGAGGGCTTCGTCATCGCGCCCGAGTCGTCGCACGGGCTCAGGGCGGCGATCGTCGAGGCGCTGGCCGCGCGTGAGGCCGGGGAGGAAAGGGTGATCCTTTTCAACATCTCCGGACACGGCAACTTCGACCTCGCCGCCTTCGACTCCTTCCTGGCCGGGACACTGGAGAACCCGACGGTCACGGACGAGCAGATCGCGGCAAGCCTCGCCGGTCTCCCGTCGGCCGCATCGGCCTGAGGAGCGGTCGCGGTGACGACACGTCCCGAACTGCGCGGCACCTTCGGCGCGGTGTCCACGACGCACTGGCTGGCCTCGGCAGCGGGCATGGCGACGCTGGAGGCGGGAGGCAACGCCTTCGACGCCGCCGCCGCGGCAGGATTCGTACTACAGGTGGTCGAACCGCACCTGAACGGCCCCGGCGGTGACGTGCCGATCCTCGTCTTCGACGCCACGCACGGCCGGGCCCGGGTGATCTGTGGACAGGGACCGATGCCGCGGGCGGCGACGCCGGCGGCGTTCCAGGCTCTGGGCTTGAGCCGGGTCCCCGGCTCCGGGCTGCTTCCGGCCACCGTTCCCGGGGCCTTCGGCGCCTGGCTGCGGCTGCTGGAGGAGTACGGAACGCTGCGCCTGGGGCAGGTGCTGGGACACGCCATCGGCTATGCGGCGGACGGCTATCCGCTGCTGCCCAGGGCAGCCCAGGCCATCGAGGTCCTGGCCCCGCTCTTCCGAGAGGAGTGGGCGGAGTCCGGCCGCACCTATCTGGTGGGCGGCGCACCGCCCGGCCCCTGGTCCCGGATGCGCAATCCCGCGCTCGCCGAGACATACCGGCGGATCCTGAAGGAGGCCGAGGCGGCCGGATCGCGCCGCGAGCAGCAGATCCGCGCCGCTCACCGGGCGTTCTACGGCGGTTTCGTCGCCGAGGCCATCGACGCCCACATGCGGAACACCGACGTGCTGGACGCGACGGGGCGGCGCCATCGAGGACTGCTCACCGGCGACGACATGGCTCGCTGGGAGCCCCGTACGGAGGCCACGGTGAGCCGCCGCTACCGCGGCCTGGAGGTGCACAAGCCGGGTCCGTGGTCGCAGGGCCCGGTCTTCCTCCAGCAGCTCGCGCTCCTCGAGGGATTCGACCTGGCGGCGATGGGCCTGGACAGCGCCGACTATCTGCACACCATCACCGAGTGCGCAAAGCTGGCCTATGCGGACCGGGAGGCCTGGTACGGGGACCCGGACTTCGCCGATGTGCCGCTGACCGCCCTGCTGGACGGCGACTATGCCGAGGGCCGCCGCCGGCTGGTCGGCGAACACGCCGCCGACATCCTGCGTCCTGGCAGCCCGGACGGCCGGACTCCGTGGATTCCGCCGCTGGACCGGACGGAGCCGCCGAACGATCCCTCCTGGTTGGGCCAGTTGTACGACGGCCTGCCGACAGTGGCTCTCCCGGTCGTGGCGGCGACCGAGGCACGCGGCGACACCTGCTGCCTGACGGTCACCGACCGCCAGGGCAACATGGTGGCCGCCACCCCCAGTGGGGGCTGGCTGAAGAGCTCCCCGGTGATCCCGGGCCTCGGCTTCCCGCTGGGTACGCGGGGCCAGATGGCCTGGCTGGCGGAGGGGCACCCCAACTCGCTGGCGCCGGGCAAGCGACCCCGTACCACGCTGAGCCCCACCCTCGTCCTCGAGGAGGGCCGGGCCCGGTTGGCGTTCGGCACCCCCGGCGGGGACCAGCAGGACCAGTGGACGCTGGGCTTCTTCCTGGCCCACGCCGACTTCGGGCTCGACCTGCAACACGCCGTCGAGACCCTTGCCTTCCATTCCGAGCATGTCCCGTCGTCCTTCACACCCCGCACCCACCGGCCGCTCACCGTGAAGATCGAGAGCCGTTGCCCCCACGAGGTCACGTCGGACCTCACCCGCCGCGGACACGAGATCGAGTCCGTCCCGGACTGGTCGCTGGGCAAGGTGTGTGCCGTGGGCGCGGAACCGGGCGACGGCATGGTGCGCGCCGCCGCGTCCCCACGCGGCGAGCAGGCGTACGCGGTCGCCAGATGAGAGGACTCCTGCCCCATGGACCACTCCGTGGACGAAACGACACCGCCCGGCCGCACCCTCCGGGCCGGTCTGCACCACCTCGCCGTCGAGACGGCCGACCTGGACAACTGTGTCGCCTGGTACACCGACTTCTTCGGCGGCACCGCCGCCTGGACCCTCGACACCTTTTCCGACCTGACCCGCAGCAGGCTGCCAGGCATCGTCCGGCTGACCGAGGTGGTGGCCGCGGGCACCCGGTTCCACCTGTTCACCCGCGCCACCGCCTACACCCGCCCACAGCCGGACGTGCTCCAGTTCCAGCATGTGTGCATGACCGCCGCATCGGCCGGGGAACTGCGGCAGTGGCGGGACCGCTGGCAGCGGTTGTCCGCCTCGGGGCGTTACGTCTTCGCCCGCACCGAGGCCCCGACGGAGATCGTCGTGGATGCCGACGGGGTCAGCAGCTTCTACGCCTATGACGTGAACGGCCTGGAGTACGAGTTCACTCACATACCCGCAGCGGCCCAGGGGCGGTGACCACACTGAACGGCAACTCGACCGCCGGCCTCCTGGAAGCCGCGGTCACCGAATTCGGCGGCCGCGCCTACGGTCTTGAACCCCTGGTGCTGCCGCCCGATCCGGTCCCCGGAAGCGGTGACGCACACCTGGCCGAACGGTACGGGGAACTCCTGGGCAAGGGCGCCGATGCGGAGCCCCTGGGCGCACTGGGAGCTCCGGAATCCGCGGAGCAGCTGTTCTGGTTCCGGTGGATCACCGGCCACCAGCTCACCTTCATGGTGTGGCAGGAGCTGGGACGGCGAGCCGCCGAGGCCGCCGCCCCGGCGTCGCCGGACGAGATGGCCGCGGCGGCCCGACTGGTCCGCGGCTACTCGGCGATGCTGCTGTACACCGCGTCCTGTACCCGCGACGTCTACCAACGGGTCATCAGACCCAGCATGGCCCTGCACCACCCCGGCTTCAGCGGCGCCTGGGCCCGCGACTACGGTCCCGTCCGAGCGCTGCTTCGGGGTCGGCTGCCCGCTGCCTGGGACGGCAGGGCCCACGCCCTGCTGCAGGAGTGCACGCTCAACGAAGCCGTGCACGAGGGCGTGGCCGCCAAGCTGGTGCCCGACGCTCCCTCCTTGCTCCAGGCGTCGGCGGGCAACGGCCGCACCCTGCCGCGCAATGTCCTTGCGGTCCTGTTCGATACCTATTTCCTCACGCTTCGGGCACCTTCGTCGCCCTCGGACATCGCCGCGCAACTGCTGCGCAGGGTGCGGGTCGTGCGTGACGATCTCGCGGCGAACGGCCTGTACCCGGGGTTCGCCTCCAGCCGTGGCGAGAAGCCGGAGGCACTGACCGCACCACAGGTCGAGCACATCGAACACGCCATCCCCCAGCTCCTGGGTGACCTCGCTCGCGACGCCGTGCGGCGCAGCGCCCCCGCCGCCGCTTCGGAGCGCCGATAGGAAGGAAACGGATCCCATGGCACCTGACGTGATCGTGGTCGGTGGCGGTATCGCCGGCTGTGCCTGCGCCGAGCGGCTCGCCGCGCGCGGCCTGCACGTTCTGCTCCTGGAGCGCGGCCCGCTGGCGGGCGGTGCGACGGGCCGCAACCAGGGGGGACTGCTGCCCAGTCCGCTGCCCGCCTGCGGTGACCTCTTCGCCGAAGCGATCGCGTACTACGAGCTGGCCCAGCGGGAGAGCGAGGTGTCCTTCCGGTTACGGCCGCACGGCTACCTGCTGGTCGCGCGGAGCGAGGACGGCATGGACCGCGCCCGCAGCCACGGCCGGGCGCTGGCCGAAGCCGGGTTTCCCTCCCAGGAGATCGGCATCCGCGACCTGCTGGAACGGGAACCCGGTCTCGCGCCCGACCTGGCGGGGGCGGTGGCGGTCGAGGGGGCGTATGCCCTCCATCCTGTGCTGGCCGCGACCGCGCTCGCCCACCGGGCACGGCGCGCGGGCGCGGACATCCGTACGCACACCATGGTCCGGGGCCTGCTCACGGACGCCGACCGCGTCACCGGTGTGATCACTGACGACGGGCCGCTCCCGGCGGGCGCGGTGGTCCTCGCGGCTGGGCCGTGGTCGCGAAGCCTGGCCCAGCACGCCGGAACCGATGCGCCGGTCTTCGGGGCCCGGGGCTGGCTTGTGCGTACCGCGCCCGTCACCGGTGCGGCCTTCCGCCACACCCTCATGGAGTCCACCTGGCACGGCCCGGTCGGACTGAAGCGCAACGGGCCGCCGCTGCTGGCCGATCTGGCCCATCCCGCACCCGGGGCGACGGACACTCAGGTGGTCTTCTCGCTGCAGCCGCTGCCCGGTGGGGAGGTGGTCCTCGGCTCCAGCAGCGGACCGGCGCTGCAACTCGACGACCTGCGGGACGGCGAAGCGGCGGTCTCGCTGATCACGGCGGCCGCCGCCCGTCACGCGCCGGTGCTGGCGAAGATGCCGGTCCGCGCGGCCTGGTCGGGCGTACGTCCCATGTCTCCCGACGGCCTGCCGATCGTCGGCCCGGCCCCCGGAGCCCCGGGGCTGTGGCTGCTCACAGGGTTCGGTATCGACGGCATGCCGCTGGCGCCCGGGACGGCCCGGCTGCTGAGCGACTACCTGGTGGAGGGGCGCCGTCCTGCCGGCGCCGAGCCGTTCGCACCGGACCGGTTCGGAACCCCTTGCTGAGGGACTGTCACAGGGGGCGGGGCCGGGACTACCCGCCCCGCCCCCCGCGGCTCACGAGGACAGTTCCTCGAACTTCGGGCCGATCAGGTCGATCAGGCGCTCCGCCTCGATCTGCACGGTCCTGTCAGCCCGCCCGCTGCCGCAGTACACGGTGCCCATGTGCGCCACCGAGGCGTCGAAGACGATAACGACGCCCGGCAGGTCGCACACCGGACTCGCGCCGCCCGGTTCCATGCCGAGCAGGCTCAGCTCCTCGGGGTCGGCCTGCCGGAGCTTCGCCCGGGACACGCCCGCCGCTCTGGCCAGCCTGCCGTAGTTGACACGGCCGGTGACGGGCAGGGCGGCGAGCACGAAGCCGCCGTCGGCCGTCCTGAAGACCATGGTCTTCAGTAACTGCTCGGTGGCCAGGCCCAGTGTGGTCTCGGCATCGTGCCGGCCCACGATCGGCACATGGTCCAGCACCGTGAACGGCACCCCGGACTTCCGGAGCACTTCCTCGGGGGACAGGACACCAGCGGGCTCCACGGGCTGCGACATCTCACTCCTCGTCAGTCGGGATCCGCAACGCTACCGCCCGAGGGCCAGGCGGCGTACCGGCGCAGCCCGTACAGCAGCGGGACGCGGCCGGGACCGGTGAGGACGCTGACCCGGCTGACCCGGCCGAACACCACCGTGTGGTCCCCCATCCGCTGGGCACTGTCGACGAGGCAGTCGGCGACAGCGTGCGCGGCGTCCCGCAGATGAGGGCCGGCCGCGTGGGAGGGAACGTGCCAGGGAGTGTGCCGGAACCGGCCCGGGTCGCCGGACGCGAACAACTCCGCCACATTCCGGGCACGGTGATGCAGCAGGTTGACGCTGAACGTTCCGGCGTGGGTGAGTGCGCCCAGGGTGGGGCTGCCGCTGCGCACGCACACCAGCAGCAGGGGAGGTGCGAGGGAGACACTGCACAGGGACGAGCACGTCATGCCCCACGGCCGGCCCGCGGCGTCCAGTGCCCCGATCACCGCGACACCGGTCGGGAACAGGGACATCAGGGACCGGAACTCCCCCTCACCGGCGGTCGTTTCGCGCGCGGCCGTGTCAGGCCTCGTCATGCGACAACTCCTCGGAGGCGGGCAGGGGCGGCGCGGCGGCACGAGGGTGACGGACATCCACCAGTGACAGCAGTGGGCCGGTCGCGGCGGTGGTGTCGAGTGCCACCAGCACCAGGGCCAGGAAGAGCGAGCAGTAGGAGCGCCGCGGCGGGCGCGGTGCCGCGCTCCGCCGGAACGTCCCGCAACATCACCCAGGCGGCCGGCAGCGTTCCCGCCGCCGGCCCGGGCGCCAGGGTGCCCGCAAGCAGGCCAGCGTGGGAGCGCGGTGTCACCTTGCTCCCACGCGGCCGCGCGCCGTGCCCGGCACCCGTCGGGTACAGCGCGAGGCCGGCCACTGGGACGACGTGCAGATCGTCCGTCACACCGGGCGGCAGCAGCGTCCGGACCACCCCGGGCCCGGCCGCCGCCATCAGAAGGGGAACGATGACCAGACCTACGGCGACCTCAGCGACCACCGGCGGCTGGTGGACCCATGCCGCCACACCACGAGCCAGCCGGGCCACGGCGAGCACCACGACCAGTGCCGCTACGGCCTGGAGCAGCACCACCACGTCAGCGCATCCCCGCGAGGTACTCCACCTGGCTGGGCAGCGTGTCCACCAGCTTCCGGGCCTGCTCCCGGACCCTGCCCAGTTCGCGTCGGGCCCGGCCGGGGTCGAACAGGTCCAGCGCGGGCGGGTGGCGCAGCGGAATACCGCCGAGCCCCAGCGCCATGCAGACGTAGCTGTAGGGCTCGAAGGCGTGGTAGTAGGGGTACGTGGTGTCGTTGTCCGGGAGCTTGCTCTGCCACTGCTCCAGGCGCAGCGCCATGTCCTGGGGCATCGGGCGCTTCTTCGCGTCGCGCCAGTATGCGTTGTCCGCACGGGCCGCGCCCCGGTAGTGCAGGATCAGGAACTCGCGCACCCCCTCGATGGCCCTGGCCGTAGTGAGGTTGTAGGTCTCGCGCAGCACCGCGTCCCGCCCGGTGCCGGGGAAGTACCGAACGAGTTGCTCGATCGCGTGCTGGATGAGGAAGATGCCGGTCGACTGGAGCGGTTCGACGAAGCCGGCGGACAGCCCGATGCCCACGCAGTTGTTCACCCAGGCCCGGTTGCTACGGCCGATCCGCATGCGGATGTGGTTGGCTTCGAGACCCTCGGCCGCGGGCCCGACGAAGTCCCGCAGTACCCGCTCGGCCTCCTCGGGCTCGCAGTAGTCGGACGCGTACACGTATCCGGTGCCGATCCGGTCGTAGAGCGGGATGGTCCAGATCCACCCCGCGTCCTGGGCGGTGGCCGTCGTGCACGGCCGTATGCCCTCCACCGCCGTGTCGACGGGGACCCGCAGGGCCACCGCGCGGTCGTTGGGCAGCGAGTCCTGGAAGGAGACGAACGGTTCCTCCAGGGCCTGGCCGAGCAGCCGGCCGCGGAAGCCGGAGCAGTCGATGTAGAGATCGGCGCGCAGCTCACCGTTCTCCCGGGTGACGAGGTGGTCGATCCAGCCCCGCTCGTCGAGTCCTACGTCCACGACGTCGTCGACGACCTGGCGTACGCCGCGTTTGACGGCGTAGCGGGTCAGAAAGTCGGCGAGCAGGGAGGCGTCGAAGTGGTAGGCGTAGGGGAATTGTGTGTTCTGCTCGGCGAGGGTGGTCCGGTAGAGCGGGCGGCCGGGATCCTCGACGAAGTCCTGCTCGAACAGGCGGCCGTCCAGGAACCTGGGTGAGGCCTTGGCGTCGCAGAGCCAGGGGATCAGGAAGCACTCCCGGTCGAAGTGTTCCGTCTCGCCGATCCGCTGCCACCAGTCGGTGAGCGGCACACCGTCGACGACTCGCATCCGTTCGAATGGGTGGTAGAAGTACGTGCCGGGCGCACGCCAGTTCTCCAGGCGCACCGCCAGTTTGTACGTGCCGTTGCACGCCGGCATCCAGTCGGCCTCGGTGAGGCCGAGATAGTCGAAGAAGTGCCGGACCGTGCTGAAGGTGGCCTCGCCCACCCCGATGGTGCCGATCCGCCGGGACTCCACCACGGTGACGTCGACACTGTCCGCGAACGCCGCCCGCAGGTAGGAGGCGGTCATCCACCCAGCCGTTCCACCGCCCAGGATCACCACGCTCTGTGTCATGTCACTTGACCCTAGGCTCGAACGCCCAGCGGCGCCCTCGGTCGATCGGTCCGATCACCAGGAGCGTGCGCGTCGAAAGGCCTAGGCAAAAAGAGCCAGAATGTGCGTGCCGAACATGACGGGCGAATGTGACCGAAACCAGTGCACTAGGAGTGGCAAACCCGAGAAATGATGGCCGTGTTCGAATTCCGTGAGGGACCCGGGGGGTGTCCATGGAGGAAGCTCAGTCCGAACACAAACCGGCGCCAGGAGCCGAGGGCGGCGACCAGAGACCCGGAGGGTTGCGCGTCTTCCTCATCGACGACTCCAGCCTCGTCCACGCTGGGCTGCTCCATATCTTCCTCAAGTACCCCGACCTCTGCCTCGTCGGCAGCACCCGCGACAGTTCCGCGGCTCTGGAGGCCTGTCTCGACTCCTCGCTCGATGCGGTCGTCGTCAACACCTCCTGTCGATCCATCGACATCGGTCACTTGATCCACCGCGTCCACCACTACTCGGAGTCCGGCATCTCGAGACTGCTGCTGCTGACCAATGACATCGGGGAGCCGCTCTGTCTCGAGGCGGACAAGATGGGGGCGGGCGGTGTGCTGCTGGCCTGGGAGACGCCCCGGTTCCTGGTCTCCGCCATCAGGCTCGTCTCCGGGGGATACCGGATCGACGCGCCGGACCGCGGCGAGCCGGGCCGCGCGTCACCACGCAGGCAGAACAGTCGGCACGAGACGCTCGACCTGCTGACCCTCCGCGAACGACAGGTGCTCAAACTGATGGCACGCGGTATGAAGAACGCCGAGATCGCCGGGGAACTGGTGGTCAGCGAGAGCACGGTCAAGACTCATGTGCAGAACCTGCTCGGCAAACTGGGGCTGCGCAACCGCGCCAGCGCGGTGGCCGTCGCCTACGAGCTCGGGATCACCGGGACGAGCATCGCGGGCTGACCGGGAGGCAGTCGCCCGACCGGTCGGCTCCCCGGCCGAGGCCGGCGGGCGGCTCGACCTCCCGACGCTCGGCCACCGATGCCCCCGCTCACTCCCGGCCGCTGAACGCCAGACGGATCCCCAGGCCGACCATCACCACACCTGACGTCCCGCCGATCCACGACAGGCGATGGGGCGACCTGGCGAGCCACTTGCGCGCCGACCCGGCCAGCAACCCCCATGTCGCATCCGAGATGAGCGCGATCACGACGCAGATCATGCCCAGCAGCAGCAACTGCACCTGCACGTTCCCCGCCGAGGGATCCACGAACTGCGGCAGCACGGCACCGAAGATCAGCAGCCCCTTGGGGTTGCTGAGCCCCACGATGAATCCCTCTCGTAGGACGCGGCCCGGTCTTCCCGCCTCCGGCGTGTTCTGTTCCGCCACTGCCAGCGACTTTCGATGCCGCCAGGCCTGAACGCCCAGGTACACCAGGTACAAGGCGCCGGCGAACTTCAGCACCGAGAACACCAGAAGGGAGCGCTCCAGTACGTTCCCCAGCCCGAATGCCACGAGTGTCACTTGAACGAGCAGACCTGCCTCGTTCCCCACCGCGGTGGACACGGCGGCCCGCCGCCCCAGCGCCACGCCACGGCTCACCACGAAAAGCACGCTCGGACCCGGCACGGCGATCAGCACGGCCACGACGGTCAGGAAGACGGCAAGACGATCTAATCCGATCACGGACAAACGATACCGACCGTCGCAGCTCGGCGCCCTGACGTTGCCGTAAATCGGCAGCCGTCTTCCGGACAGTCGTCTGTCCTGCCCCCACGGCGACCGCCATGCTTCCGGACGTCGTGTTCCCGCACTCCGTCACCGCTGGGCCTGCGCTCCGACGGTGTGTGGCCCCCCGGTCCGCCGACGCCAGGCAGGAGCGGACCGGTGAACGTCACGCCCGCGCAAACGGCTGGGAGGGCGACGCCTTGACGGGGCGGGGGCGGCGGTCGGGGCGCCAGGTGGCCACGAGGGCGGCGGCGAGAAGGAGTTCTGCGATGTCGCCGCCGTAGTACATGATCTCCGCACCGCCCTGCACTTCCGGGATGGGGGCGTGGATGTCGACCCAGAAGCCGCCGTACATCAGCTGCGAGATGACGGCGTGCGCCGCGATGGCACAGCCGAGGTAGACCAGGCGTGCCGGGACGCCGGGGCGGGCGGGCGCGGGATCGGGTCCGGCGATGGCATGGGCGAACAGACAGCCCGACAGCAGGAAATGGGCGTGCAACAGCCAGTGCCCGGCCGGATGCGACACGGTGGTGGTGTAGAGCGGGGTGAAGTAGAGAAGGGCGAGGCCGCCGGTGGACAGCAGCAGGGCGACGGCCGGATGGGTGAGCAGGCGGGCGGCGCGGCTGTGCAGGAGCGCGGAGAGCAGGCGGGCGCGGGGCGCGGGCAGGGTCCGCAGCAGGAGCGTCATCGAGGCGCCTAGCACCAGGGCGAGAGGGGCGTACATGCCGATGAGCATGTGCTGCGCCATATGGCCGCGGAAGTCGGAGTGGGCCAGGGGCGCGACGGGGGGCAGGAGCGCCACAGCCAGCAGGGCCAGACCGGTGATGAAACTTGCCGTGCGCCAGGCGCTCCAGGCCCGCGCCGCGTTACGGCGCCGCGCCCGGTGAGCGAGCAGGAGATAGCCGCCGGCGCACGCCGGCAGTGCGAGCACGGGCGCCAAGGTCTCCAGCAGGCCGCTGCCGGCACCGGCGTGCATGGGATGCATGTCGTGGTTCATCGGGCGTCCCGTCCGGCCTGCCGGGCGGTGGGGGCCTCGGGATCGAAGGGCTGTCCGCTGCGCTGGAGGAGCCAGCCGCCTACGAGCAGCAGCGCGCCCAGGCAGAGGAAGCCGATGTCCCACCAGAGCTGATAGGGGCCGCCGTGCACGTGGTGGATGCCCAGGATGTGGTGGTCCAGAACGCCTTCGACAAGATTGAACAGGCCCCAGCCGGCCAGCATCCAGCCCCACAGCACCCGGGAGGTCCACACCCGGCGGCGGTTGTGGGTGACCCGTGAGTACAGGATCGCCAGACCGGTGAGGACGGCGATCCAGCACACCGCGTGGAAGATGCCGTCCCACAGGGTGTTCATCTCCAGACCGGAGACGGTGTGGGGGTTGTAGTACTTCACACCGATGTGGTCGTGGTTGGTGCTGGTCAGCATGTGGTGCCACTGGAGGAGCTGGTGCAGCAGAATGCCGTCCACGAACCCGCCCAGACCCACCCCCAGCACGATGCCCGGCAGCTGAAGGCCGGCCGGCGCCAGACCGGCCCGGACCTCGCCCACGGTGGTTGCCATCACGCTGTCTCCCTCCACGCGGTCCTGGTGTCGGCTTCTCGCATGCCCGTGTGGGTCTCCCCGCGGGGAGACCGTAGTCATGCACAGTGCATCCGCCACCCCCTCACGGACTACCAGCTTCCAGGCCATACCGCCGCCGCACGTTCGGCCGTTTGGCTCACTCGTCGGCGGAGCCCTCCCGCCGGCAGGCCGCGTGCCCGGCCGGTTCCCGCTCCGGCCGGGCAGAGCACCGCCGAGCAGAGCGCCGCCCTGACCGAGCGGCCCACAGCCGGGGTCACGACTTATGGGGCCGCACCCGCACGGCTCGCCCGCCGCCCAGACCGATGCCGTTGTCCGAGAGACCACCGCGGACCGTGCGATGGAATCCGCCGTTCGGGGAACTTCGCCTAGTGGTGGGTCGGGTGGCAGGGGAGGGCCGAGCGATATGCGTGCGAACGCGAACGGTGGTCACAGGAGCCGCAGGCTATGGCCGACGCTGACGGCGGCACTGCTCAGTGTGGCGGCGGTGACGTACAACGACTGGTTGCTGCAGTTTCTGCTGCCCACCGGACTGGATCAGCGCAACTCCTATGTCAGTGAGGCCTTTGCCGCTGATCAGCCCTACCGGCTGCTGTTCAGCGGTGTCGAACTGGCCACGGCACTGCTGGTGATGACCGGCGCCTGCCTGGCAGCATCCGGTGCGCCGCGCGGCTGGGCCGCTGCGGGCTGGGGCGCACTGGGGGCATTCGGTGTCTTCTCCGTCGCGGACGTCCTGCTGCCGATGCGGTGCGCGCCCTCGCTGGAGACCGGCTGCCCCACCGACAGTGTGTGGCACACCCTGACCAGCGGCTCGGTGCACTTCGCTCTCTTCGCCTCGATGACAGCCTTCGCTCTCGCCGCCCGCTCGAACCCGGATTGCCCGCAGATCGCCGGGCGTTGGGCTCCCAGGCTGCTGCCGGTGTCCATGGCGGCGGCGGTCTGCTCCGCCGGGCCGTACCTAGGCCACCCGGGCGGAGAGGGAATCGCGCAACGGATTCACCTCGTGACCGTGGCGATGTGGTTCTGGCTGCTGGCGGCACAGGTCTGCCGGGACCACCAGTACTCGGGCAACCGCGTCGCACGGCGCCCGGTACCGGCACCCGCCGGCGGATCGGGGACGCGGCCCCTGAAGACGAGCCGTCCGGGTCGCCTCCCGGCAGCACGCGGCCGACAGGTCGCCCCGCCCCAGCGGCTTCCGCAGTAGACGTCCGTCAGTTCGACCTTGGTCCGCGGCGTGGTGGAGCGTGTCGTTATCCCGAGCGGCGCCGGGCGCCCGCGCGCCGCTTCAGCGCGCGGCGTTCGGACTCGCTCGTACCGCCCCACACGCCGATGGTCTGCTTGGTGTCCAGCGCCCACTGAAGGCACTGCTCCTGCACGGGGCAGCGTCGGCAGATCGCCTTGGCCTGCTGAGTCTGCAACAGCGCCGGGCCGGTTGTGCCGATCGGGAAGAAGAGGTCGGGGTCCTCCTGACGGCACGCGGCGTGGTCTCGCCAGTTGTCCATGAAAGTCACCTGCGATCGAAAGTCCATACCTCGGTAAACGCGTATCCGCCTTCGGGTCACCTGCGGATACGCGGGTGAAACAGCCCACCAGCCGTATCGGCCCGAGTTTCGCGAAATCATCACATGTCCCCGGGCTCCAGCGGCTCCGCACCGAGCAGCCTCCCTACTCGCTGCTGGCCCGAGGCGCCGAAAGGCACGTGCTGCCGGTGGCGCAGCGCCTGGGTATGGGCGTGCTGACCTGGAGCCCGTCGGTCTCTGGATTCCTGACCGGCCGCTACCGGAAGGGCCGGGTTCTCGATCTGAGCAGCGGACGTCCCACCCTGCACCCGGAGCGCTTCGATCCGTCGGCTTCGCGCACCGCCGCGAAGCTGGAGGTGGTCGAGCAGCTCGTTGCCGTGGCCGAGGAAGTCGGCTGCTCTCCGGCGGAGTTGGCCATCGCCTTCCCGCTCGTGCATCCAGCCGTCATATCGGTGATCACCGGTCCGCGTACGTTGGAGCAACTGCGGAGCACTTTCAAGGGCACATCCGTGGTGCTGGACGACGGCGTCCTCGACCGGATCGAGGCCATCGTGCCGCCCGGAACGGACGTCCACCCCCCGCACGGCGTCTGGGCTCCGCGGTCGCTCACCACGCCGGAGCTCCGGCGACGCACGGCCGAGTCCAGGCCTGCCGCCTGAAGCGGGCCCCGGTGGCGCAGGGCGATGTCCTGGCCGCGTCCGTGGCCGAGATCTCTCACCGCACCCGGCCGGCCGGTCAGCGTCCGCGACGGACCGACCGGAGTCCGGCTGAGGACTCGGCCCGCTACCGGTCCGGCCGGCTGTCGTAGTCCTGCCGGGCCTGCTCGACCTTGTCCAGGTTGTGGGCGGCCCATTCAGTGAGGTGCGCGAAGAGCGGAGCAAGGCTGCGGCCGAGCTCGCTGATCTCGTACTCGACCCGAGGGGGAACCTCTGGGTGGTACGTGCGCAGAATGAGGCCGTCGCGTTCCAGTTGTCTCAGCCGCTGGGTCAGCACCTTCGGCGTGATCTTGGAGATCCGCCGTTCCAGCTCGACGAAGCGTTGGAGGCCGTATGTATGCAGGGTCCACAAGATCGGAGTGGTCCACCGGCTGAACACGATGTCGACGACCGGGCCGATCGGGCAGGCGAGTTCCGGCTCTGTCGCGGCGGATGACGTCCATGTCGCGTTGCCGGCCATGCGCATCCCTTCGGGAAAGCCACTTTCCTCTAGGTACCTACTATATCCGCGGTGTTAGCGTCCCCTCGCGTCCCGGAGATCACCTCTCCGCGGCGTTTTCGCCCGCTTGGGCATCGACAACCATGCAGAGACGTGGGGGAGTTACCGTGATCGTAGTGACCGGAGCAACCGGCAACGTCGGCCGATCGCTTGTGCAGGCCCTTGTGGCGGCCGGTGAGCAAGTGACCGCAACATCCCGGGGGGTCTCGGACGCCGACGTGCCGACGGGCGTCCGCCGGCAGCGGGCGGACCTGACCGACGCCGCGAGCCTTTGGCCGGTGTTCGACGGTGCGGAGGCCTTGTTCCTCCAGAACGGCGGCCCCAGTGCGCACCTGTTGAACCCACAGGGCATTCTGGACGCCGCCCAGGCCGGCGGGGTCCGACGGATCGTGCTGCTGTCCTCCCAAGGAGCCGCGACCCGACCGCAGTCGGCCTCGCACGGGGGCACGGCACGCGCGATCGAGGATGCCGTCCGGACCTCGGGCATGGACTGGACGATCCTGCGGCCGGGCGGCTTCGACTCCAACGCGTACGCATGGGCGGAGTCGGTCAGGACCCGGCGGATCATCGCCGCGCCGTTCGGTGACGTCGGCCTGCCCACCATCGACCCGACCGACATCGCGGAGATCGCCGCCTTGAGCCTGCGTGAGGAAGGCCATGTGGGGCGGATCTATGAGCTGACCGGGCCCGCACTGAGCACACCCCGGCAACGAGCCGCGGCGATCGGCGACGCTCTCGGCGAACCGATCCGGTTCATGGAGCAGACCCGGGAGGAGGCCCACGCGCAGATGCTGCGGTTCATGCCCGCGCCCGTGGTCGAGACCACCCTTGCCATCCTCGGCGAGCCCACCCCCGACGAGCAGCGCATCAGCCCGGACGCCGAACAAGTCCTCGGCCGTGCGCCCCGCACCTTCGCCGATTGGGCCAAGCGTCACATCGCCGCCTTCCGATAGGACTCCCTGACCTGTCTCCCGCCAAGACGGCCGGTCCAGTCGACTCTGAGCGATACCGTCTCGTCGGGCGGGGTGACGAGTACGGCCACCGGTGTCACGGTGGCGGCCGGGTTGGTGAATGGTTGGGACCACGGACGCCCGCAACTCGGCGAGACCAGCGCCGACCACGCGCGCGCTCCCGGGGCAAGAGTCACGGTCCGTTCCTCCTGACCGGTGGTCCGCTCGGGGTCGGGGGTGACGCTCTCCCCGGCGCTGTTGACGGACGGCAAGCCGCAGCCGGTCAGTTCCCTCGCGGACGAGCAGTGGGACCGACCTGTCCGTCAGCGGGGTCGCCTGATCCGGGGCGGCGGCCCCACATGGTCGTCGGTTGCGCGGCTACTGGACGTCGGTGGCGTCGCACCGCCTCCGCCGACGCCCCGACCGGGAGCGCACGGGAGGGCGAGTCGGGCTGCCGGGTCGACGCCCCGCTGCGGACGGGGCGGACCGCGGCCCAGCGACGGTCCTGCCCGGCCGCCGCCGCCGGCGCGCGCACTCGCGGGCTACTGACCGACCGGGGTCGTGGTGGTCAGTTTCCACCCGCCTCCGGAGCAGTCCTCAGGTGTCGGTGGAAACCGATTCCCCTGCACGTCCGTGGACCAGCTGTGGCCGCAGGCCGTATCGCATTCGTACATGCCGGTCTCGGGCACCACCTCGCCGGGGCGGTACACCTTGTCATTGCTCATATTCGACGTATAAGCCCGGCCTCACAGGAATGCCACTCGCGATACGTACGAGATCACTCAAGGCAGTCACGAGCACGAACCCAAGCCGATCGTCCACTCAGTGACCGGCGTGACCGGCGTGACCGGGGCCCGGGACAGACAGCCTCACGGTAGCCGCAAGGCAGGCCAGGTCGCCGCCCGTCCCTCGGGCCGAAGCGTGCGAGTGCCGTATGCCCGCTCGGCACGTGATCCACCTCGAAGCCGAGGGTTATGACGGCTATCGCAACGGCCTATGGCCAGTCCGGAATCCTCCCGGACGCACGGACGCTGTATCCGCTCGCCACCCCACAGTGGCAGGGACCCGGCCTGAAAACCGTCATCGGTTCGGAACGCCGAGGCCATATCGATAACTCAGCGACTCCCAAGGTGGAGTGAACGAAACTATGGGACTTCTGGACGGCAAGGTTGCTCTGATGGAGGAACGTCCGGGATCGGCCGGGTCACCGCGCTTCTGTTCGCGGAGGAAGGCGCGAAGGTGGCGGTCACCGGGCGGCGGGAGAACGCGGGCAGGGAAGTGGTGGAGGAGATCACACGGAATGGCGGCGAGGCACTGTTCATCCAGGCCGACGCCACGGACTTCGGTGGCGCCCGGGATGTGGTGCGGCAGGTCGTCGATCGCTTCGGCACGCTTGACGTGGCCTTCAACAACGCCGGCACCGCGGCGGTCGGCCCGCTGACCGAGCTCGACGAGAAGGCCTGGGACCATCTTGTCGACGGTAACCTGAAGGGCGCTTTCTTCTCTTTGCAGGCCGAGGCCGACCAGATGAAGCGGCAGGGTGGCGGCGGAGCCATCGTCTTCAACGGATCGGTGTTCGCCGAACTCGGCACCCCGGGAATCTCCATCTACAGTGCGAGCAAGGGCGGTGTCGCCGCGCTCGCACGCGCGGCGGCTGTGGAGCTGGGGCACGACGCGATTCGTGTGAACACCGTGAACCCGACCGTTATCCGCACGCCTTTGACCGAGGGCGGAATCACAAAGACGGAGGACGGAACCGAGTACCACCCGCACGGGGAGTACATCCCCCTCGGCCGCATCGGAGAGGCGGAGGAGGTTGCCCAGGTGGTGCTTTTCCTCCTTTCCGACCGGGCCTCCTTCGTCACCGGACAGTCGATCATGGTCGATGGCGGACAGAGCGTGAACTGACTCTCGGCGCCCGGTGCCCTGCCGGCACGGGACACCGGGCGCTCGCCGAGGCACTGAGCCGGCCGAGGCGCAACCTCGCCTGCACGCATCGTGTCGGGGGAGAGGTTCGGCAAAGGCGCTGATCACGCTGACCGGTAAGCACCTTGCGACGCACTGCGGGCGCACTACGCGGAATCCTTCGGCGGCAGCCCGTAGACGCGGCGGGCGTTGTCGCACCCCGTCCACTCGACGATCCGTAGCGCGTCCGGCACGCTCAGTTCGTCCGCGTCCACCCGGTCCTGGAGCAAGGAGGCCAGACCGTACCGGAAGGCCAGGGCGCCGAGCTGGAAGAATTCGGCGACCCCGTAGGCGTCGGAGCTGTAGAGGAGTTTGCGGAACGGGGTGACCTCGAGTGCCTCCTCCAGGACCGCCCGGGCGCGGGCGGGACCAACGTGGTGCAGAGTGAGTCCGACGTCGAGATACACCTGCTCGAAGACGGCGGACAGGTAGCCGGCCTGACGTTGGTACGGCCAGCAGTGCAGCAGCAGGACCGGGATGGCACCGGAGGTGAGGTGCAGCCAGTCGGTCAGGTGGGCCGGGTCGGCGCGATGCATGCGGATGTCGTTGTCCCCGAAGCCGGTGTGCAGTTGAAGGGGCAACCCGAGGTCCACCGCCGTCCAGAGCAGGTGCCGTACGAGGACGGGATCGTCGAGTCGACGGGGGTCGTGCGGCTTCTTGTCTGCTGTGGAGGCGGCGCCGTCGGCCGATCCCCCGGCCAGCCAGCGCCGGGCCGCCTCGGTGACGTCGCCGTCCGAAGGACGATGGGGATCCAGGTCGAATCCGGTGCGGTACGCGGCCACGGATTTCACGGCCACCACGTTCCGTTCGGCGATGGCTTCGCCCATGGCGGTGACGAAGGCGCGGGCGTACTCGTCGGGTTCCACTCCCGCCGCTGCCACGGCCTCGGCGACGGCCTCGAGGCGTACGACCTCGTACGCGGCGGTCGGCGGGCGACCCGCAGCCGCCGCGAGCTCCGCCGGAGTCGTCAGGCGGCCCGGGGCGTATCCGGTGTCGACACAGAACACCTCGGTTCCCGCGTCGGCGAGAAACCTGCGGTTGACTTCACGCCAGCCCAGCTCTGCGCGCCGTGCCAGGTACTCCGCGGCCGGAGCGTGCCGCGGCAGGTCCAGAACAGGAGCACAGTGGCGGCGGATGGCCACACCGACCGGAGTGTCGAAGGGCGTGATGCCGCTCTCCGGCCACGCGTCGCCCTCCGTGATGAGCGACTGGAACGCCGCCGGATCCAGATCGGCGGTGACCACGCCGTGACAGTGGTGATCCACGAGGGGCAGACCGGCGAGGGCCTCGTGAACCGGACCGGCGGCGATTGGCCGGCTGCTCATGACCGGGTGGCCTCCTTGGTGGTCGGCGGAATCGGGCTCTCCTCGCCTGCGGTCAGTACACCCACCGGTACGCCGCCGCCACGAGCTCGTCGTCCAGCCCGGCCACCGCGGCGATCTCCCCGAGGCGTACGGCGATCACCGCGTCGGCCAGGACCGGCCCCAGGGCCGCGCGGAGCCCTTCGTCCTCGCGGAACATGCGCACGGCCTCCTCCAGTGACGTCGGCAGCCGGCGCACGCCCCTGACCCGGGCCTCGTCGCCGGTGAACCGCGCGGGATCCCCGGTGACCTCCTCCGGCAGCGGCAGGGAGGACTCAAGGCCGTCAAGTCCCGCGGCGATGAGGCAGCCGAGGGCCAGGTACGGATTGGCGGCCAGATCGACCGGCTTCACCTCCAGGTTCGCGGCCCGGCCGCACTGCCCCGTCGAGCCGGTGATGACACGCACCGCGGACTCGCGGGTCTCACGGCCCCACACGGCGAAGGCCCCGGCCCACTGCGACGGTTTGAGACGCAGATAGCTTGCCGGGCTCGGTGCGGTCACCGCGGTGAGCGCGGGCAGGTGGGCGAGCAGACCGGCCGCGAACGATTCGGCCTGGGCCGTCATGCCGTACCGGCCCTCGCCCCCCGCGTGCAGATTGGCCCCGTCACGCCAGGCGGACAGATGGACGTGCCCGCCGTTTCCGATGCCCTCCGCGGTGACCGCCGGCGCGAAGGAGACCCTCAGCGCATGGCGTGCGGCCACCGCCCGGATCGTCTGCCGCACCAGCAGGCTCCGGTCCGCGGCGGCCACCGGGTCGAGCGCACCCACCGAGACCTCGAACTGTGCGGGCGCGTACTCGGGGTGCAGTTGCTCGGCGTCCAGGCCTTCGGCCTCCAACGCCGCCAGCAGCTCCGCGGTGTAGTCGCTCAGCTCGACCTGTCGGATGGCGCCATAGGCGGGACCAGACGTGGCGGGAACGAAGTCGTCCCCCGCCGTCGATCCTCGTCCGATCATCCATTCGACCTCGATGGCCGACTTGAACGTGATGCCGAGCCGCCGAGCGGCGTCCGTGACCACCCGGCGCAGGAAGGTCCGACTGCACGCCGGATGCCGCTCACCCTCCTGGGTGATCCTGTCGACCGGCGCCCACGCCCAGCCCGGTTGTCCGGCGAGGACCACCAGGTGCGCGAGGTCGGGGTACAGGCGGAGATCACCGTCCGGGGAGCCGAGCACGTCGGTGGAGACGATGGAGTCGTTCGCCAGGAAGGTGTCGAACACCGGCGACATCCCCACGCCCCAGGCGGCCGCCGACACCAGCCGGGCCGTCGGGATGGTCTTCACCCGCGCGATACCCGCCGTATCGACGTACGCCAGGACGATGCCGTGCACGCCGCGCGCCGACAGCTCCGCGCCCAGCGCGGTGGCCCGCTCGACGTCACCCGGACGCCCACCGGGAACGGGATCATCAAGGGTGGTCATACGTCCTCCTCGGCGAGTTACGGCCCTGTGCCCCGCACCCGGAAGGGGACCCGATGGCCGCATGCCAGTGCACCAGCCCAGAATCGCTCACATCGACGGGCCGCAGGCGCCCGGCCACGCCGTGTACGGCCGCACCGGACGCCGCCAAGCGGATCGAGGGTCAGGTCACGGACAAGGAATGGTCAGGCCGGTGCGTGAGCGGTGGCCTCCGGATGCCCGCGGTGCCGGAACCACTCCGGCGCCAGAATCGACATCACAGCCGCGTCGACCCACTCGCCGTCCCAGAGCAGCGCATGGCGCAGTACGCCCTCGGGGACGAACCCCACCTTCTCGTAGACGCGGCGGGCCCGCGGATTGAAGGCGTAGACCTCGAGCGAGATGCGGTGCAGACGCAGGCTCTCAAAGCCGTAGCCGACGATCAGCCGGGTCGCCTCTGTCCCCGACCCGTGCCCGTGGACGCCGGGTACGAGGCAGATACGGAAGTTGCAGCTTTCGTTGCCCGGGTCCCACTCGTTGAGGACCGCCTCGCCGATGACGTTCCCGGTCGTCTGGTCGACCACGGCGAGGTCCAGTCGGTCGTCCTGGTCCCGGCGCGTGGCGTACCACGCGTGTATCCGCGCTTCGTCGCGCTCGCTGCCGCCGTGGTGGCCGGTCAGCCGTGATGTCTCCGCGTCCCGGAAGATCGGCATCAGCGCGGGCGCGTCGTCCACAGTGACCGGCCGGAGCAGCACGCGTTTTCCTCTCAGCGTGGGCTTGGTGAGGAAGCCGCGGCGCGCTGCGTCGGCATCTTGATCGTGATCAGCCATTGCCGCAGTGTGTCCGGCCGAGTCGCTGGATGTCCTCTCCTTATCCGCTCGGCCTTCGCCTTCGGCGGTACCGCGCGAGGCCCTCGAGGCAGTGCGGCGGCGAGGTCAGGCCGACGGCCGGGCCAGGACGGCTCGACCCGTCGGCGTGATCGGGCGCGGGAGGGCCCGGTCAGGTCTGCCGGGAGTGCACCGGGCTGTTGGCGACCTCGTCCGGGCACTTCCGGTGCGGCCCGCGCATCCGCCGGTCGCGCTGCCAGTCGAACGTCGCCAGGGCCAGGGACGCCACCATGCCGATGAGGGCCGCGCCCAGCGCGGCGACGAGGGCGCCGCGGTAGTCGTCGCTCCTGCCGAGCACCAGGTAGAAGAGGCCGGGCAGCGCGGCGGTGCCCACCGCGGCGCCGAGGCGCTGCCCGGTCTGCAGCGCGCCGCCCGCCGCGCCCGCCATGTGCACGGGCACGTCCCGCAGGGTCATGGTGATGTTGGGGGAGACCACGAAGCCGCCGCCGATGCCACCGAGGAACAGCATCGGGGCGGCGGCCCAGGGAGCGATGTCGAGGGGCGCGAAGCGGAGCAGTAGCGCGGTGCCGCCCAAACCGAGGATCACGCCCGTGAGGCCCCACACGGTGAGCAGGCGTCCGAATCTGTCCACCAGCCGGCCGGAGACCACGGCCGCGATCGCCGAGCCGAGGGCGAAGGGGGTCACCGCGAGGCCGGACCGGAGCGGGGAGAAGTCCAGGCCACGCTGGTAGAAGAGGGCGAAGACCAGCCAGATGCCGCTGAAGCCGATGAAGTACAGCGTGCCCACGCCGGCTCCCACGGCGTAGCCGCGCACGATGGTGAACAGGCGCGGGTCGAGCAGCGGCTGGGCACCCCGGGCGACGAGGCGGTGCTGCCACCGGGCGAAGGCGGCGAGAATCGCGGCGCCGACGGGGAACAGCCACCACAGGCGGTCGATGCCGCCGGAGTCCGCCTGGACCAGCGGGTACATGAGCGCGAGGACACCGAGGCCGAGGAGCAGGACACCGGGGAGGTCCACCTGTCCCCTGCCGGACCGCCGGGTGCGGGGCAGCAGGCGGCGGCCGAGCAGGACGGCGAGGATGCCGATGGGGACGTTGACGTAGAAGATCCACCGCCAGCCCTGGGCACCGGAGGCCAGGGCGAGAATGGCGCCGCCGGTTATAGGGCCGGCGGCGGAGGAGATGCCGACGGTCGCGCCGAAGAAGCCGAAGGCGCGGCCGCGCTCGGCGCCGCGGAACATCTGCTGGATGAGCGCGGAGTTCTGGGGGGCCATGAAGCCGGCCGCCAGGCCCTGGGCGAGGCGGGCCACCGTCAGCAGCGTGATGTCGGGGGCCGCTCCGCAGGCCGCGCTGAAGACAACGAAGCAGGTGAGGGCCAGCAGAAAGATGCGCCGCCGGTCCAGGGCGTCGCCGAGGCGCCCGGCGGTGACGAGGGCGAGGGCGAAGGTGAGGGCGTATCCGGACACCACCCACTGCACCTGCGCGGGGGAAGCGTGCAGGTCGCGCTGGATGGTGGGCAGGGCGACCGCCACGATCGTCACGTCCAGCAGGCTCATGAAGCCGGCCACCAGGGTGACCCACAGGGCCCGCCATCGCTGCGGATCCGGCTCGTAGCCGACCCCCTGAGGGCCCGGGTCCCGACCGTCTGCCGCAGACGTCGACGCTGTCACATGGGCTCCTCTCGCCAGGGCCGCACCCAGGCGAATCGAGTTTCCCCACCGTCGCAGGGGCACACACGACAACCTGCAACCGGTGCCCTCTCGGGACAGAGCCCGCCCGGACCGCTGCCCGAGGCATGGCATGAGGGGTCACGCGCCACGCACCGCGCCGGGGCGGTCGGCGGCTCAGGGCCGGTGAGTGCCGGCCGTCTCACGTGCGGACCTTCGTCTGTACCGGCCAAGGCGGCTGCCACGGTCCTCATCATGGGCATACGCATCGCACCAGCCGGGGTGGCCGACTTCCACCAGGTCCTGACTGATCCCCCCCCGTAACCGGGGCGAACGCGACCTTCGGTCACTGCACCTTCCGGCGCTGGTGCAGGCCGCCGATCTCAACG
This sequence comes from Streptomyces sp. NPDC047079, assembly GCF_040643755.1. NCBI lineage: Bacteria > Bacillati > Actinomycetota > Actinomycetes > Kitasatosporales > Streptomycetaceae > Streptomyces > Streptomyces sp. NPDC047079. The sequence continues at coordinate 67,693 of NZ_JBEYUZ010000005.1, read as the reverse complement.
CCGCCGTCCCCAGGTTCGTGTCCGCCGCCGAGACCTGTCTTCGGGACCAGATGGCCGAGAAGTCCGTCCCCAGCCCACGGCTTGCACCGGTCGAGGAGGCTGTGGCCCCCTATCGAGACCACTACGCCCGCGGCCAAATGCTGCTCCCGAACGCCCGATGCTCATCGCTTCCGAGGTCAACCCGTGCGTCAACAGCGCCTACGGCATCCCGGTCCAGCTCCAGCAACCTACGACTTCTTGCGGCTCCGACTCGATCCGCCACACCCCCGACAGCCCGAGGCCGGTAGAGATCTCGACGGCCATCCGCGGGGCATCGGCGGCGGATACCGGTCGTCTCCCATTCCATAAACGTTCAATGCCCGTCCCCGCGAAAGGTTGTGCGTTGCACCTAAGGTCCCTGTGGATTTCGAAAGAAGGGACTCATGGACACACTCCTCGCGGTCCGGGCTCGTGGGATCGCCAAGTGTTTCGGCGATGTCGTCGCGCTCGAGGGCGTCGACCTGGATGTGACGCAGGGCCAGATCCACGGCTTGGTGGGACCGAACGGCGCCGGCAAGACGACATTGCTCGGTCTCCTGCTCGGTCTGGCCGTCCCCGACAGCGGCCGCCTCGAGATCCTGGGTACGCCGGTCGGGCGGACGCCGGCCGCTCCCGACGCTGTCGCCGGCTTCGTGGACGGCCCCGGTCTGTATCCCCAGCTCACTGCCCGGCAGAACCTCGCCGCGCTGGCCGCTCTGCGCGGCGGCGACGCGCGGACGGCGGGGATCGAGGAGGTGCTCGACCAGGTCGGGCTCACCGATGTCGCCGAGGAGCGAACCCGAGGCTTCTCCCTGGGCATGCGTCAGCGGCTCGGGCTCGCCGCCGCACTGCTCACCAAGCCCCGGCTGCTCGTACTCGACGAACCTTCCAACGGCCTGGACCCGGCCGGCAAGAAGCACGTACACGGTGTCCTCACCCGGCTCGCGTCGGACGGAACCAGCGTTGTGCTCTCCAGCCACCGCATGGACGACCTCGAGGCACTGTGCTCGGAGGTCACCATCCTCGCCACCGGACGGGTCGTCTTCTCCGGCCCGGTGAGCAAGCTGGCCGCCGAGAACCGTGAACTCGACTACCGGGTGCGCACCTCCGACCAGCAGGCCGCGCGCCGGCTGGCCGCCGAAACGGCCGGGATCCGCGTCGTCGACGATGCCGCGGCACGGCATGACGCCGAGGTGCTCGTCGTGCGCGCGCTGGTGCCGGCCCTCGACGAACTGGTGGTGGGGCTCGTGCGCGAGGGCATCGCGGTGCGTGAGCTCGCGCCCGTGGTGTCGCCGCTGGAGGCCGCGTTCCTCGCACTCACCGAGCAGCAGGAGGCGGGCCGATGACCGCGACCATCACCGACGACAACGTTGTTACCACTGCCCGCCGCGTCTCCATTGCGCGTGGCTACCGCTTCGAGCTGGTCAAGCTGGTCTCGCAATGGCGGATCCGCTTGCTGGTCCTTGCCTGCTGGATCGCGCCGGCGCTCTTCGTCGCCGGGGTGAGCCAGCAAAGCACGCTGCCCTCCGACACCCTCTTCGGTCGCTGGATGCACGCCACGGGGTGGGCCGGGCCGCTGGTGACCCTCGGTTTCGCGGGCACCTGGGCGCTGCCGCTGCTGACCTCGGTCGTCGCCGGCGACGTGTTCGCCTCCGAGGACCGCCTGGGCACTTGGCGCCACCTGCTCGTCGCGGTCCGGTCGCCCAGGCGGATCTTCGCAGCGAAGGCACTGGCCAGCCTCACCGTCATCCTGCTGCTCGTGGCCGGGCTGGCCTGCTCCAGCGCGGTCGGCGGGGTCGTGGCGGTCGGCAACCAGCCGCTGGTCGGCCTCGACGGCCACCTGCTGACGCCGGGGGACGCCGCGGGAAAGGTCCTGCTCGCCTGGGTCTGCGCCCTCGCCCCCACCCTGGCCCTGGCCGCGATCGGACTGCTCGGGTCGGTCACGCTGGGACGGTCCCCCATGGGACTGCTGCTGCCCGCGCTTGTCGCGCTGGCGATGCAGCTCGCCCAGATGCTGCCGCTGCCCGTCGCCGTACGCCTCGCCCTGCCCGGCTACGCCTTCATCTCCTGGAACGGCCTGTTCACCAGCCCGGCACAGCTCGGCCCGCTCCTGACCGGCATCGTGGTCAGCCTGGTGTGGACCGTGGCCGCGACAGCACTGGCGTACCTGCTCTTCATCCGGCGCGACTTCACCAACCCGGCCTACGACGGTTCCGGGCGCCGCGCGATCACCGCCGGACTCCTGCCGCTGGTGGGACTGGCCGCCCTCACCGTCGCGGTCGTCACCGTGGCGACCGGGGCCACGGGCTCCGGGATCCAGCAGGACAAGGTCCAGCGGTCGGTCGCCACGGCATTCGCCCACCTCTACCGCATGCAGACCCAGCAGCTCCACCGCCCCGCCGTCACCGAAGCACAGCTGAAGGCCACGGCGGCATGCAACAAGAGCGACGGCCAGGCCGCCCCGCAGGGGGCGGGCAACGACTGGCGTTGCGTCGTCACCTGGCATCTTCCCGGGGCCGCGGCCCCCGGGACGGCCATCTACCAGCTCGATGTCACCCCAGACGGGCGGATCACGGCCGACGGTGACGGACCGAAGGAAGTCAACGGCTACTTCCTGGTCCGCACCCCGACCGGGGACGCACCGAACCCGCTTTGGCAGTTCGACGGCAACGTCGAACTGCTGGACACCACCTCGAAGGGATGAATCCCATGCAGGTAACACAGCAGCGTCGGAGCAACGAGAAGGAGCAGATCAGCCTTTTCGGCAGACGCGTCGGCCGCCGGGCCACTCTGGTGACGGCGGGCATCGCCGTCGCCCTCGCCGTCACGGGCACCGCTGTTGCCCAGACGTATCAGTTCGGCACCCAGCAGGTCGGCCAGGTCACTGCTGACGGCCAGGTCGTCTCCGCCGACCAGTACATCGCCCCGTACGGCGACCGTCTCGTCATCAACAACGGCAAGATCATGTCGTCCACGGTCAGCCCGGACGGAACCCACCTCGCGGCCTCGGTCGCCGACGGTGGGATGGCGCTGGCCATCGTGGATGTGAAGAACTGGAAGGTGCAGCAGCTCGTCGGCAACTCCGCGTCGGCGGACCTGCGCATCGGCAACAACTCCGTGGGGCAGGAGGGGCCGACCTACTCTCCCGACGGCAAGACGCTGTGGCTGCCCCAGCTTCAGGGCTACGACCGCTTCCCGGTCAACGCCGACGGCACCCTCGGTGCGCCGACCTTCATCAAGATCCCGGATGCCGGGTCGAAGCACGCGCTGCCCGCCCAGGCGGTGTTCTCATCCGACGGCGCCACGGTCTACGCCGCGGTCAACGGCCAGAATCGGGTGGTGGCCATGGACGCCGCCACCGGCGCGATCAAGCAGAGCTGGGCCGTGGGCAACGCCCCGCGTGGCATGGTGCTGGTCGGCGACAAGCTCTACGTCAGCAACGAGGGCGGCCGTCCGGCCAAGGCCGGCGACACCACGATCAACTCCTACGGCACCCAGGTGCCGGCGAACCCGGACACCGGTGCCACCACCACCGGCACGGTCAGCGTCATCAACCTGGCGGACCCGTCCGCCGCCGTAGGGAGCATCGACGTCGGTCTGCACCCGACCGCGGTGTACGCCAAGAACGGCGCGGTGTTCGTCACCAACACCGCCGACAACAACGTGTCGGTCATCAACACCGCCGGCGACAAGGTGGTGCAGACCATCTCCACCCAGCCCTGGCCGGAGGCGTCGGTCGGCTACGAGCCCAACGCGGTGACGCTCACCGACGACGGTCACCTGCTGGTGACGCTCGGCCGCGCCAACGCGGTCGCCGTCTACCGCTACAAGAGCCCGCAGGAGCCGGTCAGCTACGTCGGCCTGCTCCCGACGGACTACTTCCCCGCGGAGATCACCACCGTCGGGAAACAGGTGCTGGTCTCCAACACCCGTGGTATCGACGCCCGCCGCCCCACCGACAAGAGCGGGCACGGCACCCACGACACGACGTCGAGCCTGACGCGGTTCACGCTGCCGAGCGACGATGTCATCAAGTCCGAGACCCGCAAGGTCTTCAAGCAGAACGGCTGGAACGGCGGCTCGGTCAAGCTCACCGAGGGCAAGGGCCATGCGGCGCCGGTGCCGGTCCCGGTGCGGCTCGGCGACCCCTCGACGATCAAGCACGTCTTCCTGATCGTCAAGGAGAACCGGACCTACGACCAGGTATTCGGTGACATGCCGAAGGGCAACGGCGACTCGTCGCTGGCGCAGTTCGGTGAGAACGTGACGCCGAACCAGCACGCGCTGGCCAAGCAGTTCGGGCTCTACGACAACACGTACGACGTCGGCACGAACTCCGCCGAGGGCCACAACTGGCTGATGCAGGCCGACAACCCCGAGTACACCGAGTCCTCGGCCGGTGAGTACGAGCGCAGCTACGACACCGAAAACGACGCTCTCGGCCACCAGAAGTCCGGCTTCATCTGGACCGGTGCGCAGGCGGCGGGGAAGTCCGTCAAGGACTACGGCGAATTCCAGTCGTTCGAGAGCAAGCCGTCCGGCGCGACGTGGCAGAACCTGTACTGCGACGCCAAGAACATGGACGCGACCGGGCAGAAGACCGCCTACCCCATACAAACGGGCTCGGCGATCCCGTCGCTCAACAAGGTGTCGGTGCCCGGCTTCCCGATGTTCGACACCAGCGTCCCGGACGTCTACAAGTACCAGATCTGGAAGCAGGAGTTCGAGAAGAACGCTCCCGCGGCCCTGAACATGTTCTGGCTCTCCAACGACCACACCGGTGGTCCGGCGAACGCCGCCGCTCAGGTGGCCGACAACGACCTCGCGGTCGGCAAGATGGTCGACGAGATCTCGCACAGCAAGTACTGGAAGGACTCGGCGATCTTCGTCGTCGAGGACGACTCCCAGGCGGGCCTCGACCACGTCGACGGCCACCGTGCCCCGGTCCAGATCATCAGCCCCTGGGCCCAGCACGGCACCGTCGACAGCCACTACTACTCGCAGATCACCATGGTCCGCACCATCGAGCAGATCCTCGGGATCCACCCGATGAACCAGAAGGACAGCGCGGCCAGCCCGATGCGTGGGGCATTCACCAGGCACCCGGACTTCACGCCGTTCAAGGCGCTGCCCAACCGGACCTCGCTGACCGACGGTCTGAAGACCCCGCCCTCCTGCGGCCTGGACACACCGGTGCCGCAGAGCCCCGATGCGGCGGCCGCGCCGTCGGCGAAGGTGCCGGCGGACAAGCAGGCGCTCGCGGCGAAGTGGGAGGACTGGAAGTCGCACCAGCGGCTGACCGGGCCCCATGCCGTGCCCGACTTCGCCAACCCCGTGCAGATGAACCACTTCACGTGGTACCAGACGCACAACTGGACCAAGCCGTACCCCGGCGAGGACCGGATGTACGCGCCGAACGACGTGCCGGGCGCCTACATCCCGTCGTCGGAGTCCGACGGCTGACGTAGCCCGACAGCGTCAAGGGCCCCTGGGTCGGCGTCACCGCCGACCCAGGGGCCTCTGTCTGTCCGATCGAAGAAGAGCCACCGACGTCTGCGGACATGGGCGCCCGGCCGGGCTCCACACAGCTTTGTCCTGTCAGTGGAGGAAGTTGACAGCAATCCGTGCACACCTTCTTCCCAGCTTCGGCGGTGACTGCTACGTTCCCCTCGAAAGACACACCCGGATGGCCGAATTGAGGCGGGGAGGGGCACGTGAGACGCATGACCGCACGACCCGCGAACGCCCACCAGGCCCGGCTGCTCAAGCTGTTGCGCGACCGAGGCCCCAACTCGCGTGCACAGCTGGGCGACCAGATCGATCTCTCGCGGTCCAAGCTGGCCGTGGAGGTGGACCGTCTGCTGGAGACCGGACTGGTGGTCGCCGACGGCCTCGCCGCCTCGCGCGGCGGACGCCGGTCCCACAACATCCGGCTCGCCCCGAACCTCCGGTTCCTCGGCGTCGACATCGGTGCGACCTCGGTCGACGTCGCCGTCACCAACGCCGAACTGGAGGTGCTGGGACACCTCAACCAGCCCATGGACGTCCGCGAGGGACCCGTCGCGGTCTTCGAGCAAGTCCTGACCATGGCGGCGAAGCTGCGGGCCCTGGGACTCGCGGAGGGCTTCGACGGCGCTGGAATCGGCGTCCCGGGACCGGTCCGCTTCCCCGAGGGCGTCCCCGTCGCGCCGCCGATCATGCCCGGCTGGGACGGCTTCCCGGTACGGGAGGCGCTCAGCCAGGAACTCGGCTGCCCGGTCCTGGTCGACAACGATGTGAACCTGATGGCGATGGGGGAGCGGCACGCGGGCGTCGCGCGTTCCGTGGGCGACTTCCTCTGCGTCAAGATCGGTACCGGCATCGGCTGCGGCATCGTCGCCGGCGGTGAGGTCCATCGCGGGGTGACGGGCAGCGCAGGCGACATCGGGCACATCCAGGCGGTGCCCGACGGACGGCCGTGTGCCTGCGGCAACCGGGGCTGTCTGGAGGCCCACTTCAGCGGGGCGGCACTCGCCCGCGACGCACTGGAAGCGGCCCAGCAGGGGCTGTCGGCGGAGCTCGCGGCGCGGCTCTCCGCGAACGGCACCCTGACGGGCGTCGACGTCGCCGCCGCTGCCGCCGCGGGTGACGCCATCGCGCTCGGCCTGATCCGCGAGGGCGGCAACCACGTCGGTCAGGTCATCGCCGGACTCGTCTCCTTCTTCAACCCGGGCCTGGTGGTGATCGGCGGTGGGGTGACCGGCCTCGGCCACACCCTGCTCGCCGCGATCCGCACCCAGGTCTACCGCCAGTCACTGCCGTTGGCGACCGGCAATCTGCCGATCGTCCTGGGGGAGTTGGGCCAGAACGCCGGAGTCATCGGCGCGGCCCACCTCATCAGCGACCACCTGTTCTCACCCGCGTAGCCCACTCTCACTCCTCCCTCTTTCCCGCCTCACCCAGCACAGCGTCCTGCTCTGCCCTGCCCTGCTGAACGTGCCTGCCACGCAGGTGACGTCGCCCTGACTCCGGCCTCGCACGCCCGCCGAGGGGAACCCACACATGGCACCAGAACCACCGCTGCTCAGCATGTCCGGCATCACCAAGTCGTTCCCCGGTGTGCGGGCCCTCGACGGCGTCGACCTCGACGTCCAGGCCGGTGAAGTGCACTGCCTGCTCGGCCAGAACGGGGCCGGCAAGTCCACCCTGATCAAGGTCCTCGCGGGTGCCCACCAGCCGGACAGCGGCACCATCAACTGGCGCGGTGAGGCCGTCACGCTCCGCTCGCCCATCGCCGCCATGCGCCTCGGCATCGCCACCATCTACCAGGAACTCGACCTGGTGGAGCATCTGTCGGTGGCCGAGAACGTCCACCTCGGCCATGAACCCACGGCCGCCGGATTCGTCGTACGGGGGAGGGCCGCGCGCACCTCGACCGCCGAACTCCTCAAGCGACTGGGGCATCCGGAGGTCGACCCGGCCCGGCTCGTCGGGGAGCTGTCCGCGGCCCAGCAGCAGATCGTCTCCATGGCCCGGGCGCTCTCCCACGACGTACGGCTCATCGTCATGGACGAGCCGTCCGCCGCCCTCGACCCGGACGAGGTCGACAACCTGTTCCGCATCGTCGGCTCCCTGACCGCCGACGGCGTCGCGGTCGTCTACATCTCGCACCGGCTGGAGGAGATCCGGCGCATCGGCGACCGGGTGACGGTGCTGAAGGACGGGCGCGCGGTGGCGGGCGGGCTGCCCGCGAAGACGACGCCGACGCGCGACGTCGTCGCGCTGATGACGGGCCGCAACGTCGAGTACGTCTTCCCCGAGCGGCGGGCCGCGGCACCCGGCGGCGCCCCGGTCCTGCACGTCCGGGGGCTTTCCCGAAAGGGCGAGTTCGAACCGCTCGACCTCACCGTCGGGCCCGGCGAGATCGTCGGCCTCGCCGGACTCGTGGGCTCGGGTCGCTCCGAGGTGCTGGAGACGATCTACGGCGCCCGCAAGCCCACCACCGGCCAGGTCCTGGTGGGCGGCCGCCCGTTGCGGCCCGGCAGCGTACCCTCCGCGGTCCGCGCCGGACTCGGCCTCGCCCCGGAGGAACGCAAGGCGCAGGCCCTCCTGATGCTGGAGTCGGTCACCCGGAACGTGTCCGTCTCCACACTGTCCCGCTTCTCGCGCGGCGGCTGGCTCGACCGGCGGGCCGAACTGCGCGCGGCCCGCGCGGCGACCCGCGAGCTGTCGCTGCGGCCCGACAACCCCTCCGTACCCGTCCGCACCCTCTCCGGCGGAAACCAGCAGAAGGCCGTCCTGGCCCGCTGGCTGCTGCGCGGCTGCCGCGTGCTGCTCCTCGACGAGCCGACCCGCGGCGTCGATGTCGGCGCCCGCGCCGAACTGTACGCGGTCGTCCGCAGGCTGGCCGACGAAGGTCTCGCGGTGCTGCTCGTGTCCAGCGAGGTGCCCGAAGTGCTGGGCCTGGCCGACCGCGTACTGGTGCTGCGCGAGGGCCGCGTCGTACACGAAGCACCCGCCCGCCAACTGGACGAACACCGCGTACTCGACCTCGTCATGGAAGGAAGCCCGGCGTCATGACGCAGCACGCCTCCCCGCCGCGGGGCAGCACCGACAAGGTGCAGCCGGTCGGCCCCCTCCCCGCCTGGCGCTCTCTCGTGGCCCGCGCCGACGTCCGCACCCTCTCGCTGCTCGGCGTGCTCCTCGCGCTCGTCGTGGTCGGCGGCATCACCAGGCCGGAGGAGTTCCTCGACACCCGAAACCTCCAACTGGTCCTCACCCAGGCCTCCGTGATCGGTGTCGTCACGGTCGGCATGACCTTCGTCATCACCTCCGGCGGCATCGATCTGTCGGTCGGCGCGATCGTCGCCCTCGCCTCGGTCTGGGCGACCACGGTCGCCACCCAGGGCTTCGGCCTCGCCGGCATCCTGTTCACCGCGGTGATCGTCGGCGTGGGCTGCGGACTGGTCAACGGCGTGCTCATCGCCTACGGCGGCATGGTCCCGTTCATCGCCACCCTCGCCATGCTGGCCTCGGCACGCGGACTGGCCCTGCAGATCACCGACGGCAAGACGCAGATCGTGACCGTCGACGGCATCCTCAGGCTCGGCGAGCGCGACTCCTACGTACTCGGTATCCCGCCACTCGTCCTGGTCTTCGCGGTCGTGACGATCATCGGTTGGCTCGTGCTCAACCGCACCACCTTCGGCCGCCGCACGGTCGCCGTCGGCGGCAACGCGGAGGCGGCCCGGCTCGCCGGCATCGACGTACGCCGCCAGCGGCTGTACCTCTATCTGCTGTCCGGGCTGTGCTGCGGCATCGCCGCCTTCCTGCTGATCATCCTGTCCGGCTCGGGCCAGAACACCAACGGCAACCTGTACGAACTCGACGCGATCGCAGCCGCGATCATCGGCGGCACGCTGCTCAGCGGGGGTCGCGGCACCATCACGGGCTCTGTGCTCGGCGTCCTGATCTTCACCACGATCACCAACATCTTCGCCCTGAACAACCTGCAGAGCGACGTCCAGCAGATCGCCAAGGGCGCGATCATCGTCGCCGCCGTGCTGGTCCAGCGCCGTACCGCGAGCACGACCTGAGGAAAGGGTTCACCGCCATGCCACACCTCACCAGCCGCAGAGGACTGCTCTTCGGGACCGCAGCGGTCTCCGCCGGCGCCCTGCTCACCGCTTGCACAAGCAACGAGAGCAAGGACGAGAAGCCCGCCGCGAACGACCGGCCGGCCGCCGACGACAAGCCCGGCAAGCACGTCACCATCGGGTTCGCCGGACCCCAGGCCGACCACGGCTGGCTCAACGCGATCAACGACAACGCCAAGAGCCGCGCCAAGAAGTACTCGGACGTCACTCTGGAGATCACCGAGGGCTCCAATGACACCGCCGCGCAGATCGGCCAGATCGAGACCCTGATCAACAAGAAGATCGACGTGCTGGTGATCCTGCCTGCCGACGGCAAGGCCCTCACCCAGGTCGGCCTGAAGGCGATGCGCGCCGGCATTCCGGTGATCAATCTGGACCGGATCTTCAACACCCCTCAGGCGTACCGCTGCTGGATCGGCGGCGACAACTACGGCATGGGCTTCAACGCGGGCCACTACATCGGCGAAAAGCTCAAGGGCAAGGCGGACTCCCGCGTCGTCGAACTGGCCGGCATCGACAACCTGGAGCTGACCAAGCAGCGCACCCAGGGCTTCGACGACGCGCTCAAGAACTACCCGAACATCCGGAAGGTCGCCCGCCAGGCGGCCGACTTCACCGTTGAGTCGGGACAGGCCAAGATGTCCCAGCTGCTGCAGGCGCAGTCGAAGATCGACGCGGTCTGGAACCACGACGACGACCAGGGCGTGGGCGCGCTGCGCGCCATCGAGCAGGCCGGGCGCGACGAGTTCCTGATGGTCGGTGGGGCCGGGGCGCTCTCCGCCTTCCAGGCGATCAAGCAGGACAACGGCGTACTGAAGGCGACCGTGCTGTACCCGCCGTCCATGGCCGCCTCGGCGATCGACCTGGCGCGCGCACTGGGCCAGAGCAAGGGCATCGGCGGTCTCGCCGAGTACGAGATCCCGTCGTCGATCACGCTCTACTCGGCCGTCGTCGACAAGGACAACGTCGACCAGTACATGCCCACGGGCTTCCGCTGACCGCTGCCGCCCCGCACCCCCCACGGCGCCGGGGCCGGTCCGGCGGAACGGGCCGGAGGAATGCCGCTGACCGGTACCGCCCCGCACCAGCCACGGCGCCGGGGCCGGTCCGGCGGAACGCCGCGGTGCCGATCGGCACAGCCGAGCGGATTCCGGTGCGTCAGTCGCCGGCGGAGCGGCGCGCGCCGGGCCCCATGGCTCAGGCGTGGTCCGCCGGGTCGGCTCCCGCGCACGGCGCATCACGACGAGGACGAGGAGGACTTCCGTATGGGACAGCCGCAGCAGACGGACGGGCCGGAGGCGGAGAAGCCACCGATCCGCGTCGGCATGGTCGGTTACGCCTTCATGGGCGCCGCCCATTCCCAGGGCTGGCGCACTGCGGGCCGTGTCTTCGACCTGCCGCTACGGCCGGTCCTGGCCGCGATCTGCGGCCGGGACGGCGCCGCGGTCCGGGCGGCGGCGGACCGGCACGGCTGGGCCGCGGCCGAGACCGACTGGCGTGCGCTGATCGCCCGGGACGACGTCGACCTCGTCGACATCTGCACTCCCGGGGACAGCCACGCCGAGATCGCCCTCGCCGCCCTCGCCGCCGGAAAGCACGTGCTGTGCGAGAAGCCCCTCGCCAACACCGTGGAGGAGGCGATCGCGATGACCCGCGCGGCCGACGAGGCCGCAGCACGCGGCCAGTTGGCGATGGTCGGCTTCAACTACCGGCGGGTGCCCGCCACGGTGCTGGCTCGGCGCATGGTCGCCGAGGGCAGGATCGGAACCCTGCGCCACGTCCGGGTCACCTACCTCCAGGACTGGCTGGTCGACCCGGATTTCCCGCTCACCTGGCGGCTGCGCAAGGACCAGGCGGGATCCGGTTCGCTCGGCGACCTCGGCGCGCATATCGTCGACCTCGCCCAGTACCTGGCGGGTGAGCGACTGGCCGGGGTGTCCGCGCTCACCGAGACCTTCGTACGCCGGCGGCCGCTGCCCGGCGGCCCCAGCAGCGGCCTGGCCGCGGTGCCGGCCTCCGGCACCGGACAGGTCACCGTCGACGACGCCGCCCTGTTCACCGGCCGCTTCGCCTCCGGCGCCCTGGCCTCCTTCGAGGCCACCCGCTACGCGACAGGACGCAAGAACGCCCTGCGCATCGAACTCAACGGCGCGCGCGGCTCGCTCGTGTTCGACCTGGAGCGGCTCAACGAACTGTCGTACCACGACGGCACCGAACCCGCTACGCACGCCGGCTTCCGCCGCATCCTCGTGACCGAACCCGACCACCCCTACCTCGACGCCTGGTGGCCCCCGGGTCACGGCCTCGGCTACGAGCACACCTTCGTCCACCAGGCCCGCGACCTGGTGCACGCCATCGCCGAGGACCGCGCCCCCGAACCCTCCTTCGCCGACGGACTTCAGGTCCAGCGCGTGCTCGCAGCGGTGGAGGAGAGCGCCGAGAAGAACTCCGTCTACACCCCCATCGCGGTCTGAGGAGGCCTCGCCAATGCCCCGCAGATTCACGCTCTTCACCGGTCAGTGGGCCGACCTTCCCCTGGAGGAGGTCTGCCGCCTCGCGCGTGACTTCGGCTACGACGGACTCGAACTCGCCTGCTGGGGCGACCACTTCGAGGTCGACAAGGCCCTCGCCGACCCCGCCTATGTGCGCTCCCGCCACCAGCTCCTCGACAAGTACGGCCTCACGTGCTGGGCCATCTCCAACCACCTGGTCGGACAGGCCGTCTGCGACGCCATCATCGACGAGCGGCACGAGGCGATCCTGCCGGCCCGGATCTGGGGCGACGGCGACGCGGAGGGCGTACGCCGGCGGGCCGCCGCCGAGATCGCCGACACCGCGCGCGCCGCGGCGGCCTTCGGCGTCGACACCGTCATCGGCTTCACCGGCTCCGCCATCTGGCACCTGGTCGCCATGTTCCCGCCCGCGTCCGAGGCGATGATCGACCGCGGCTACGAGGACTTCGCCGAGCGGTGGAACCCCGTCCTCGACGTCTTCGACGCGCAGGGCGTCCGCTTCGCACACGAGGTCCACCCCAGCGAGATCGCCTACGACTACTGGACCACCCAGCGCGCCCTCGCGGCCGTCGACCACCGGCCCGCCTTCGGCCTCAACTTCGACCCCTCCCACTTCGTTTGGCAGGACCTCGACCCGGTCGGTTTCCTGTGGGACTTCCGGGACCGGATCTACCACGTCGACTGCAAGGAGGCCCGCAAGCGCCTCGACGGCCGCAACGGCCGCCTCGGCTCCCATCTGCCCTGGGGAGACCCGCGCCGCGGCTGGGACTTCGTGTCCGCCGGGCACGGCGACGTCCCCTGGGAGGACGTCTTCCGGATGCTGCGCTCCATCGACTACCAGGGGCCCGTCTCCGTCGAATGGGAGGACGCCGGCATGGACCGGCTCCAGGGCGCCCCCGAGGCGCTGGCCCGCCTCAAGGCCTTCGACTTCGAGCCACCGTCGGCTTCCTTCGACGCGGCGTTCGGCAACTGAGGCCCGACGCGGCCACCACCGACCCCTTGTCCGCTCTCCGGGATGACGGCGCATCCCGGCGTACCGCACCCGCCCGTACAACCGGCCCCTTCCTGGAGGCATTCGTGCACGGGAACGACCGCACCACCAGCACCCGCAGAAACCCGACGCACCGACGACGCCGATTCCGCAAGGCGGTGGCCCTGCTCAGCGGGGCTCTGCTGGCGGGCGCCACCCTGGCCCTCGGCGCCCCCGGGGCCGGCGCAGCCGTCGCCGGCCCCGGAACCGCGGCGGCCGAGGACTTCCAGCAGGTCACCCTCGCCAAGGGGGCTACGGAGGTCGGCGAGCCCATGTCGCTCGCCGTCCTCCCGGACCGCTCCGTCCTGCACACCTCCCGCGACGGCACGCTGCGCCTGACCGACGCCGCGGGCAACACCAAGGTCGCCGGCGCGCTCGACGTCTACTCGCACGACGAGGAAGGCCTCCAGGGCGTCGCCGTCGACCCCGGTTTCACCGACAACCGTTTCATCTACCTCTACTACGCGCCCCCGCTGAACACCCCGGCGGGCGACGCCCCGGAGACCGGCACCGCCGCCGACTTCGCCCCCTTCGACGGCGTCAACCGGCTCTCCCGGTTCGTCCTGAACCCGGACGGCACGCTGGACAAGGCCAGCGAGAAGCAGATCCTCGACGTCCCGACCTCCCGCGGCATCTGCTGCCACGTCGGCGGGGACATCGACTTCGACAAGGACGGCAACCTCTACCTGTCGACCGGCGACGACACCAACCCCTTCCAGTCGGACGGCTACACGCCCATCGACGAGCGGCCGGACCGCAACCCTGCCTTCGACGCCCGCCGCTCCGCCGGCAACACCAACGACCTGCGCGGCAAGATCCTGCGGATCAAGGTGAACGCCGACGGCTCGTACTCCATCCCCGACGGCAACCTCTTCGCGCCCGGCACCGCCAGGACGCGGCCCGAGATCTACGCGATGGGCTTCCGCAACCCGTTCCGCTTCAGCGTCGACAAGGAAACCGGCATCATCTACGTCGGCGACTACGGCCCCGACGCCGGCTCCGCCAACCCCGACCGCGGCCCCTCCGGGCAGGTCGAGTTCGACCGGGTCACCCGCCCCGGCAACTACGGCTGGCCGCTGTGCATCGGCGACAACCAGGCGTACCGGGACTACGACTTCGCCACCAAGACGTCCGGCCCCGCCTTCGACTGCGCCGCACCGAGGAACACCTCGCCGCACAACACCGGACTGACCGACCTGCCGCCGGCCCAGCCCGCCTGGATCCCGTACGACGGCCCGTCCGTGCCCGAGTTCGGCGATGGCTCCGAGTCCCCCATGGGCGGACCGGTCTACCACTACGACCCCGCGCTCGACTCGCCCGTGAAGTTCCCCGAGGCCTACGACGGCAACTTCTTCGCCGGTGAGTTCGGCCGCCGCTGGATCAAGCGCATCGTCAGCGACGCGAACGGCACCGTGCAGTCCATCAACCCCGTGCCGTGGACCGGCACGCAGGTGATGGACATGGCCTTCGGGCCCGACGGGGCGCTCTACGTCCTCGACTACGGCACCGCGTGGTTCGGCGGTGACGACAACTCCGGTCTGTACCGGATCGAGAACGCGACCGACGGCCACTCCCCGGTACCCCAGGCGGCGGCCGACCGCACCTCCGGCCAGGCCCCGCTGCGGGTCCGCTTCTCCTCGGCGGGCACGAGCGACCAGGACGGCGACGCGCTCAGCTACAAGTGGGACTTCGGCGACGGCGGCACGTCGACGGCCGCCAACCCTACCCACAAGTACACGAAGAACGGCACCTACACGGCGACGCTGACGGCCAAGGACCCCTCCGGGCGCACGGGCAGCGCGAGCGTGCGGATCGTGGTCGGCAACACCGCTCCCAAGGTGACGCTGCAACTTCCGCAGGACGGGCAGCTGTTCAGCTTCGGTGACGCCATCCCGTTCAAGGTGAACGTCACCGACCCCGAGGACGGCAGGACCATCGACTGCTCCAAGGTCAAGGTCACCTTCATCCTCGGCCACGACACCCACGGACACCCGGTCACCTCGGCCAACGGCTGCTCCGGCAGCATCCAGACCACCGCCGACGGCGGCCATGACGAGAACGCCAACATCTTCGGTGTCTTCGACGCCGAGTACACCGACGGCGGAGGCGGCGGCCAGGCCCCGCTCACCTCGCACGACCAGCACGTCACCCAGCCCAAGCACCGCCAGGCGGAGCACTACGGCAACGCCTCCGGCGTCTCCGTCATCGGCAAGGCAAGCGCTCACGGCGGCAAGACGGTCGGCGACGTCGACAACGGCGACTGGATCTCCTTCACCCCGTACGTCCTGAGCAACGCCAAGAAGATCACGGCGCGCATCTCCTCCGGCGGCGCGGGCGGCACCCTCGAGGTCCGCGCGGGCTCCCCGAAGGGCGAGCTGCTCGGCAAGGCGACCGTCCCGGTCACCGGCGGCTGGGAGACCTTCCAGGACGTCAGCGCCGACCTGTCGCACGCGCCGAAGGGCACCACCACGCTCTACCTGGTCTTCAGGGGGAGCACGGGCAACGGCGCCCTGTTCGACGTCGACGACTTCACCTTCACCACGGGCTGAGAGGGGGCCACGATGCGCTCGACCGGCAGACTGACGACCGTCGTCGTCGGGGCGGCCCTGCTCCTCGGCTGCATGGCGGGACCCGCCGCCGCGCACCCAGCGGAGGGCAAGCGGGTGCTGGTCTTCTCCAAGACGGCCGGATTCCGGCACGACTCGATCCCCGAGGGGATCGCGGCGGTCAGGGACCTCGGCGCGGGCGGCGGCTTCGCCGTCGACGCCACGGAGGACCCCGGCGCCTTCACCGCGAAGAACCTGCGGCGCTACGACGCGGTCGTGTTCCTGTCCACGACGGGAGACGTCCTCGACAACGCCCAACAGCGGGCCTTCGAGGACTACATCCGGCACGGCGGCGGATATGTGGGCGTCCACGCCGCCGCCGACACCGAGTACGATTGGGCGTTCTACGGCGGCCTGGCCGGCGCCTACTTCCAGTCGCATCCGGCGATCCAGCCGGCCACGGTGGACGTGGAGGACCACGCCCACCCGGCGACCTCCGACCTGGGGCGGACCTGGGAGCGCACGGACGAGTGGTACAACTACCGGTCCAACCCGCGTGAACGAGCTCATGTCCTCGCCTCGCTCGACGAGTCGTCGTACACCGGCGGCACCATGAACGGCGACCACCCGATCGCCTGGTGCCAGGACTACCAGGGCGGCCGTGCCTTCTACACCGGCGGCGGCCACACCAAGGAGTCGTACGCCGAACCCGCCTTCCGGCAGCACCTGCTGGGCGGAATCCGCTGGGCCATCGGAGACGCCCAGGCCGACTGCCGCCCCGAGAACGGCTACCGGCCGCTCTTCGACGGCACGTCCCTGGACGGCTGGCGCCAGGCGGGCCCGGGCTCCTTCACCCTGTCCGAGGACGGCACGCTGACCTCGACGGGCGGCATGGGGATGCTCTGGTACGCCGACCGGAGCTTCGGGGCGTACTCGCTGAAACTCGACTGGAAGATGGCCGGCGACGACAACTCGGGCGTGTTCGTGGGCTTCCCGCCCTCGGACGACCCGTGGTCGGCCGTGAACAACGGTTACGAGATCCAGATCGACGCCACGGACGTGCCCGACAAGACGACCGGGTCCGTCTACGGCTTCCGCTCCGCCGACCTGAAGAAGCGCGACCAGGCGCTCAATCCGCCGGGGCAGTGGAACACGTACGAGGTCCGCGTGGAGGGCGAGCGCCTCCGCGTCTGGCTCAACGGCGTGAAGATCAACGATTTCACCAACACCGATCCGGCCCGGAGCCTGCGCGACGGACATGTCGGCATCCAGAACCACGGTGCCGACGACCAGGTGTCCTTCCGCGACATCCGGATCAAGGAACTGCCCGCCAAGGGCAGGTGAGCGGCGGCGGGCGGGGGACGCCGGACCCCCGCCCGCCGTCTTCGTCCCGTCTCGCCGGGGTTCACGCACGCCAAGGAGGCTGCTCATGTCCGCGTCCCTTTCCCGAAGCCGCGTGGGAGTGTGGCTGATCGGCGCCCGGGGCTCCGTAGCCACCACCGTGGTCGCGGGCTGCGCCGCCGTGGCGGCCGGCCTGCACCCACCCACCGGAATGCTCACCGAGACGCCCGTGTTCGCCGACTGCGGCCTGCCGCCCCTCGCCTCGCTCGTCTTCGGCGGGCACGACGTGGTCGACTGCCCGCTGCCCAAGCGGGCCGAGCAGCTGGCGGCGGGCGGGGTACTGCCGCACGACCTGCCCGCCGCGGTCGCGGGCGAACTCCTCGCGGCGGACGCCGAGATCAGGCCCGGCGGCCCGGCCCCGGGAGACACGCGGGACCCCGACGAGGTGATCGCCGCCTTCGCCGCGGACATCTCCGACTTCGTACGGCGAGGCGGACTGGCCCGTGCCGTCGTGGTCAACGTGGCGTCCACCGAACCCACCGCCACCGGTGACGCCCTGCCGCCCAGCTCGCTGTACGCGGCGGCGGCCCTGCGGGCGGGCTGCCCGTACGTCAACTTCACCCCCTCCACCGGTCTGCACCACCCGGCGCTGGCCGGGACGGCGCAGACCTGTGGCCTGCCGTACGCGGGACGGGACGGCAAGACCGGCCAGACCCTGCTCCGTTCGGTCCTCGGTCCGATGTTCGCGCAGCGGGCGCTGGCGGTCCGCGCCTGGTCGGGTACGAACCTGCTGGGCGGCGGCGACGGCGCCGCCCTTGCCGACCCGGCGGCGGCCGCCGCCAAGAACGCCGGCAAGGAACGGGTCCTCGCCGACACCCTCGGCAGCACACCGCAGGGCGAGGTGCACATCGACGACGTGCCCGCCCTCGGCGACTGGAAGACCGCCTGGGACCATGTCGCCTTCGACGGCTTCCTCGGCACCCGTATGACCCTGCAGACCATCTGGCAGGGCTGCGACTCCGCGCTGGCCTCACCGCTCGTCCTCGACCTCGCCCGCCTGACGCTCCGCACCCACGAGGCAGGCCACACGGGCCCCCTCACCGACCTCGCCTTCTACTTCAAGGACCCGGTGGGCGACGCCCCGTCGTCCCTCGCGGAGCAGTACGCGGCGCTTGCCCGGTTCGCGCGGCGACTTCGTGAAGGCGAGAGCGGGGCAGACACGGCCGCGGGGCGGTCGGGCGCGAGCGAGGGGGCCTTGGGGGTGCCGGGATGCTGAGGGCCCTGACGTCGCTGCGGCGGCTCGCCGCGCCCGCGCGGGTCGGTGGCCCGGCCGACGGGTGCCAGGGCCCGGCCGACGGGGCCGGTGGGTACCGGTCGGGGCCGGCCGGGCGGGCAGCGGGCACAGGGTCGGACCATGTCGGCGAGGCCGCGGCACCCCGGCCGGACCGCGCCGGACAGCCGGCCGACAGCCGACCGGCCCGGACGGCCGCCCCGGGCCGTCGCGGCTCGCAGGCGCGGGCCTGGGCGGAACTGCTGCGCCTGCCCGCCCTGTTCACCGTGCCCGGGGACGCCCTGGCCGGCGCCGCGGCCGTGTCGGCGCGCCCCGGCCCCCGCACCCTGCTGGCCGTCGGCTCCTCCCTGTGCCTGTACGAGGCCGGCATGGCGCTCAACGACTGGGCGGACCAGGACGAGGACGCCGCCGAACGCCCGCAGCGTCCCCTCCCCTCCGGCCGAATCCGCCCGGCGGCGGCCCTCGCCGCGGCCGGTGTCTGCACCACGGTCGGCCTGGCCCTGGCCGCCCGCGCAGGCCGCCCCGCCCTCGCCGTCGCTGCACCCCTTGCCGCGACGGTGTGGGCGTACGACCTGGTGCTCAAGCGCACCCCGGCGGGCCCCGCGGCGATGGCGGTGGCCCGCGGCCTCGACCTGCTGCTCGGTGCCGTCGCCACCCGGCCCGGACCGGGCGCCGTCCGCCGCGCGCTGCCCTCCGCCGCGCTGCTGAGCAGCCACACCCTGGCCGTCACGGCGGTGTCGCGCCGGGAGACGACCGGCGGCTCCGCCGTGCCGCCCCTGGCCGCGCTGGCCACCACCGGCGCGCTCACCCTGCTGCTGACCCGGCGGCGGACCGCGTCCGCACCCCCGACGGCACCCCGCACGGGCCGCCCCGCTCCCACGTCCCCGCCCGTCTCCGCCGCCGCTCCCGCGCCCGGCTCACCGGCCCCGGCTGCCGACGGCACCGCTCCCCGACCCGGTACCACCGCCGGCGTCCTGCCCTCCGTCTTTGCGGTCGCCGGGCTGAGCGACCGCGACCGTACCCTCCCGCGATCCCCGGCAGGCCGGGGCGACGCAGCCACCCCCAGCCTGCCGGGCACCTGCCTCTCCCCGCCCTCTCGTACGCCGGGAACCGCCCAGGACGCCCTGCGCGCCGCCCTGGCCGCCGCCTACGCCGGCACGGCCGCCCGTCCCTATCTGCACGCCGCTCTCAACCCGTCACCGCCGCTCACCCAGCGAGCCGTGGGCGGGGGTATCCGCGCCACCATTCCCCTTCAGGCCGCGCTCTGTGCCCGGGCCGGTGCCCCGGCCGGTGCGCTGCTGACCGCGGCCCTGGCGCCGCTCGCCCACCGGTTCGCGAAGAAGGTGAGCGTCACATGAGTCCGCAGCCTCCCGCCGCCCGGCGCGCCCCGGCCACCCCGCGCACCGCGGCTCCCGCACCAGCCCCCGGCGGCCCGCAGCTCCGCTTCGGCTACGGCACCAACGGCCTCACCGACCTGCGGCTCGGCGACGCCCTCGCGCTCCTCGCCGACCTCGGCTACGACGGCCTCGGGCTGACCCTCGACCATATGCACCTCGACCCGCTCGGCCCGGACCTCGGCGCCCGCACCCACCGTGTCGCGCACCGGCTGGCCCAACTCGGCCTGGAGGTCACCGTGGAGACCGGCGCCCGCTACGTCCTCGACCCCCGGCACAAGCACGGCCCCTCCTTGCTCGACCCCGACCCCGCGGCCCGCGCCCGCCGGGCGGATCTGCTGATCCGCGCCGTGCGGGTCGCCGCCGACCTCGGGGCGCACGCCGTGCAGTGCTTCAGCGGCATCACCCCGGCCGGCACCGACGCGGACACGGCCTGGCGGCGGCTGGCCGACAGCCTGACGCCGGTCCTGGACGCCGCCGCCACCGCGGGCGTCCCCCTCGCCGTGGAACCCGAACCCGGCCATCTGCTCGCCACCCTCGCCGACTTCCACCGGCTGCGCCGCACGCTCGGCGACCCCGATGCCCTCGGCCTCACCCTCGACATCGGCCACTGCCAGTGCCTCGAACCCCTCCCGCCCGCCGACTGCGTACGCGCAGCCGCCCCCTGGCTGCGGCACGTCCAGATCGAGGACATGCGGCGCGGCGTCCACGAACACCTGCCCTTCGGGGACGGTGAGATCGACTTCCCGCCCGTCCTCGCGGCCCTCGCCGCCACCGGCTACCGGGGCCTGACCGTCGTCGAACTGCCCCGCCACTCCCACGCCGGGCCCTATCAGGCAGCCCTCGCCCTCCCGTTCCTCCGCACGGCGGCCACCGCCGCCGTGACCGCGTCACCGGGCACCCCGCACACCGCCCGGCCCCTCGGCGCGCCCTCCGCCACCTTCGAAGGGAGCACCGCATGACCGACCGGCACCCCGCACCGGACACCCCGGTGGCCGGAACCGCCCCCACCCCGCTCGACGAACTGCACGCCCGGCTCCGGGCCCGGCTCGACGCCGCCGCCCGTTCCTGGCTCGACCAGGCCCTCGACGAGGCGGCCGCGCACCCCGGCGGCCACGGCCCCATCTCCGTATGGGAGCTGCGGCTTGCGGAGGCCGGCCGCCGCTGCGGCCCCGCCCACGCAGACGCCGCCCGCATCCTCGTCCTGCACGCGGCCCGCGCCGACACCGACGCCCTCACCCGCGTCTACCGACAGGGCACCGCCGACGAACGCCGCGCGGTCCTGCACGCCCTGCCCCACCTCGTGGCGGACGCCAGTGCGCTGCCGCTCGTCGAGGATGCGCTGCGCACCAACGACACCCGCCTCCAGGCCGCCGCCGTGGGCCCCTACGCCGCACGCCATCTGGACGCCCACGCCTGGCGCCACGCCGTCCTCAAGTGCCTTTTCACCGGCGTGTCCGTGACCGAGCTGGCCGACCTGCCCCGGCGCGCCCGCGGCGACGCGGAACTCGCCCGCATGCTCGGCGACTACGCCGCCGAACGCACCGCCGCCGGCCGCCACGTGCCCGACGACCTGTACCGGGTGCTGACCCTGACCGGGGCCGCGACACCGCCGCACACCACGGACGACCCCCACGGCAAGGAGTCCTGATGCGCATCTTCGACCCCCACATCCACATGACCTCCCGGACGACCGACGACTACGAGGCCATGCACACCGCGGGCGTCCGCGCCGTCGTCGAACCCGCCTTCTGGCTCGGCCAGCCCCGCACCTCACCCGCCTCCTTCCACGACTACTTCGACTCACTCCTGGGCTGGGAGCCCTTCCGCGCCGCCCAGTACGGCATCGCCCACCACTGCACCCTCGCCCTCAACCCCAAGGAGGCGAACGACCCCCGGTGCGCGCCCGTCCTCGACGAACTGCCGCGGTACCTCCTCAAGGACCAGGTCGTGGCCGTCGGCGAGATCGGCTACGACTCCATGACCCCGGCCGAGGACACCGCGCTCGCCGCCCAGTTGCAGCTCGCCGCCGACCACGGGCTGCCCGCGCTCGTGCACACCCCGCACCGCGACAAGCCGGCCGGGCTGCGCCGCACCCTCGACGTGGTCCGGGAGTCCGCACTGCCCCCGGACCGCGTCCTGGTCGACCACCTCAACGAGACCACCGTCAAGCAGGCCAAGGACAGCGGCTGCTGGCTCGGCTTCTCCGTCTACCCCGACACCAAGATGGACGAGGAGCGGATGGTCGCGATCCTGCGCGCGTACGGCCCCGACCAGGTGCTGGTGAACTCCGCCGCCGACTGGGGCAGGAGCGACCCGCTCAAGACCCGCAAGGTGGGCGACCTGATGCTCGCCGGGGGCTTCACCGAGGACGACGTCGACCGGGTCCTGTGGCGCAACCCCGTCGCCTTCTACGGGCTCAGCGGCCGGCTGAACCTGGACATCGCCGCAACGGGCGCCACCCACGAGGGCAACAGCATCCTGCGCGGCGGGGAGTGACCGATGCGCTTCCGGCACCCCGACGGCACCACCGTCCACCTCGCCTACTGCACCAACGTGCACCCCGCGGAGACCCTCGACGGTGTCCTCGCCCAGCTCCGCGACCACTGCGAACCCGTGCGCCGCCGACTGGGCCGGGACCGGCTCGGCATCGGGCTGTGGCTCGCCCGGGACGCGGCCCACGCCCTCGTCACCGACCCGGTCGCCCTGCGCACCCTGCGCCGTGAACTGGACCGGCGCGGCCTGGAGGTCGTCACCCTCAACGGCTTCCCCTACCAGGGCTTCGGCGCCGAGGAGGTCAAGTACCGCGTCTACACACCGGACTGGGCCGACCCCGAACGCCTGGAGCACACCACGTCCCTGGCCCGGGTGCTCGCCGGGCTGCTCCCCGACGACGTCACCGAAGGTACCGTCTCCACCCTGCCGCTTGCCTGGCGCGCGCACTGGGACGACCGGCGCGCCGAGACCGCACGCACCGCCCTGCGCACCCTCGCCGAACGCCTCGACGCCCTTCAGGAGCTGACCGGGCGCTCCGTCCGTGTCGGCCTGGAGCCGGAACCCGGCTGCATCGTCGAGACCACCGCCGACGCCATAGGCCCGCTCACCGCGATCGCCCACGACCGTATCGGCATCTGCGTCGACACCTGCCACCTCGCCACCTCCTTCGAAGACCCGGACACCGCCCTGGACGCGCTCACCCGGGCCGGCGTCCCCGTCGTCAAGTCCCAGCTGTCCGCCGCGCTGCACGCCGCGGACCCCGGGCTCCCCGAGGTCCGGGAGGCCCTCGCCGCCTTCGCCGAACCCCGCTTCCTGCACCAGACCCGCACTCGCACCGACGCCGGGCTGCGCGGCACCGACGACCTCGGCGAGGCCGTCCACGGCGACGCGCTGCCTGACACCGCGCCCTGGCGGTCCCACTTCCACGTCCCGCTGCACGCGGCCCCCGCCGCCCCCCTCACCGCCACGCTCCCCGTGCTGCGAACCGCCCTGACCCGGCTCGTCGGCGGCCCGCAGCCGCTCACCCACCACCTGGAGGTCGAGACCTACACCTGGCAGGCCCTCCCGCCCGACCTTCGCCCCCGCGACCGGGGCCGGCTCGCCGACGGCATTGCCGCCGAACTCACCCTCGCCCGCGACCTGTTGACCGACCTCGGCCTGAAGGAACTGCCATGAGCGCCGAGCCGGCCACCGCGCGACCCACCCCGCTGCTCGTCCTGGACGTCGTCGGGCTCACCCCCCGGCTCCTGGAACACATGCCGCACCTCAACAGGCTCGGCCGATCAGGCTCCCGGGCCACGCTCGGCACCGTCCTACCCGCCGTGACCTGCGCCGCCCAGTCGACGTTCCTGACCGGCACCATGCCCTCCGAGCACGGCATCGTCGGCAACGGCTGGTACTTCCGTGAACTCGGCGACGTCCTGCTGTGGCGCCAGCACAACGGCCTCGTCAACGGGGACAAACTGTGGGACGCCGCCCGCCGCGCCCACCCCGGCTACACGGTCGCCAACATCTGCTGGTGGTACGCCATGGGCGCCGACACCGACATCACCGTCACACCGCGCCCCGTCTACTACGCCGACGGACGCAAGGAACCCGACTGCTACACCCGGCCCCCTTCACTGCACGAAGAACTCACCGAAAAGTTCGGCACATTCCCCCTCTTCCACTTCTGGGGCCCTGGCGCCGACCTCGTCTCCAGCCAGTGGATCATCGACGCGACCCGGCATGTCCTGCGCACCCGCAACCCCGACCTGACGCTCTGCTACCTCCCGCACCTCGACTACGACCTGCAGCGCTACGGCCCCGACCACCCGCGCTCCCACCGGGCCGCCACCGACCTGGACACCGCCGTGGCCCCGCTCCTGGACGACGCCCGCGCCGAGGGCCGTACCGTCGTGGTCCTCTCCGAGTACGGCATCACCCGCGCCGACCGCCCCGTCCACATCAACCGGGCGCTGCGCCGGGCCGGCCTGCTGGAGGTGCACACCCAGGACGGCATGGAGTACCTCGACCCCATGGCCTCCCGCGCCTTCGCGGTCGCCGACCACCAGACAGCCCATGTGTACGTGCGCCGCCCAGAGGACCTCGACGCCACACGGGCCGCGCTCGACGGACTGCCCGGCATCGACCAACTCCTCGACGACCAGGGCAAGAAGGACCACCACCTCGACCATCCGCGCTCCGGCGAGCTGGTCGCGGTGGCCAAGCCGGACGCCTGGTTCACGTACTACTACTGGCTCGACGACAGCCGCGCACCGGACTTCGCGCAACTCGTCGAGATCCACCGCAAACCCGGATACGACCCGGTCGAGCTGTTCATGGACCCGCTCGACCCCTACGTCAAGGTCAAGGCCGCCACCGCGCTCGCCCGCAAGAAGCTCGGCATGCGCTATCGCATGGCGGTCGTGCCCCTCGACGCCTCACCCGTCCGCGGCAGCCACGGCCGCCTTCCCGCGAGCGACGACGACGGTCCGCTCCTTCTGTGCTCCACCCCCCGCGCCGTCGGTGGCCGCGTCGCGGCCACCGACGTGAAGTTCCTGCTGCTCGCCCTTGCGGGCCTATCGGACCCCCAGTCCAGAGAGAGGCACCCGTGAACGACATCGACACCACCGTCACCGGTACCGACGAACCCCTGCGCCGCGCCCTCGGCATCGGGCGCCGCGGCTTCCTGAGCACCTGCACCGCCGTCGCGGCGGGCGCGATCGCCGCTCCCGTGTTCGGCGCGGCACCCGTCCAGGCAGCGCCGGCGGCCCACCCCGGCAAGGGCGGCGGAGGGCATGAGCTGGTCCCTGCCGACAAGCGCGGCATCATCCTGTACACGGTCCGCGACGCGATCGGCCGCGACCCCCTCTCCATCAGCCTGCCCTCCGGGTTCCGGGCCGTGTTCGAGCAGCTCGCCCAGTTCGGCTACCGGCAGGTCGAGTTCGCCGGATACGGCCAGCACGCCAACTCGCCCGGCGGGGCGAACCTGGAGTCCGTCCAGGGCGCCCGGCAACTGCGCGGCTGGCTGGACGAGTTCGGGCTGCGGGCCCAGGGCAACCACGGTTTCATCCCGAGTTCCTGGCCGCTGAACACCGCCGACGTGGACACCTTCAAGAAGCACCTGGAGATCGCGAACATCCTCGGCATGGACCACATGGGCACCGGCGGCGACCCCACCGGCAGCTCCTACCAGGCCGACTGGGACGTGGCCGCCGACAAGTGGCACGCCCTCGGCGAGATCGCCCGCCGGTCCGGGATCAAGCTGTACACGCACAACCACGACGCCGCCTACGGCTTCCTGCTCGACCGGGGCCCGCTCGACGCCCAGGGCCGCCCGACACGCAGCTCCGGCATCCGCAAGCTGGAGTACTTCCTGTCCATCACCGATCCCGAGCTGATCTGGCTGGAGATGGACATCTACTGGGCGCACGTGGCCCAGTACAAGTTCCGCAGCTACACCGCCTCCGACGGCTCCACACAGGAGAAGATCTTCGACCCGGCGGGGCTGGTCGCCCGCCACGGCAAGCGCTACCCGCTGTTCCACGCGAAGGACGGCGTCGTCAACACCACCAACGGACAGGGCTATGACATGGTCCCGTTCGGCACCGGCGTCATCGACTACACGACGTTCTTCTCCCGCGTAGGCGGGCGCAATTACCACAACCCGATGGTCGAGCAGGACAACGCGCCCAGCTCCACCGACCCGGCCCAGTCCATGGCCCACGCACGCATCGGCTACCGGAACCTCGCCGCCCTGCACCGGAAGTAACGCACCGCACAGACACGAGGTGGCCCTCCCCACGGCCGGGGGAGGGCCTCCCGTCATGCCCGGTGGATCAGCCGGCCGGCTGCGGAGCGGGCGCCGCCCGGGCCTCGAGTCCCGGCTGCCTCAGCGCGATGCCCACCGCTGTCACCGGGAGCGCCGGTACCGCCGAGGCCGATGCCGCCCCGGCTGCCGCCACGGCCCGCGCAGCCGAGTTGCGGGCGGCTGTTTCTGCGCTGGGGTCGCGGTCCGGCCAGGCGCTGAATACCCATGCGTATCACCCGCTCAGCCGTCGTGACCAGGCATTCCGCCGAGGCGTTCAGGTTGCTGTCAGGCTGGTCGCGCGGTTTTGAAACTCATGCCACAGAAGCCTCAAAACAATGGCAAAGGCATCTGTGTGAAAAGGAGTTCACCGTGTCATCGTGCGACCCATGACTACCGAGCACCTCATCGATGACCGGCCCCTCGTTCCGCTGCGCGCCCTGGCGAACAAGGTGCCGGAAGTGACCGTCTACTTCTGGATCATCAAGGTGCTTACCACCGGCATGGGCGAGACGGCTTCGGATCTGCTGGCGCGTCTGCTCGGTCCCGTGCCGGCTGTTGCGCTCGGCGGCCTCGCCCTGGTGGCTTCCCTGGCCGTGCAGTTCGCCGTCCGGCGGTACATCGCCTGGGTGTACTGGACCGCCGTCGTCATGGTCAGCGTGTTCGGCACGATGGCCGCCGACGTCCTGCACGTCGGCCTCGGTGTGCCCTACACGGTGTCCACGCCGCTCTTCCTCACCGCACTGACCGCGGTGTTCGCCCTCTGGTACGCCGTCGAACGGACCCTTTCCATCCACGGTGTCCGTACCCGCCGCCGCGAGACCTTCTACTGGGCTGCCGTCCTCGCCACCTTCGCCCTCGGTACCGCGGCCGGCGACCTGACCGCCACCGTCGGCTTCGGCTACCTCGGCTCGGTCGTCCTCTTCGCCGCCGCGATCTGCGTGCCCGCACTCGCTCACCGCTTCGCCGGCCTGAACGCCGTGACGGCCTTCTGGACCGCTTACGTGATCACCCGTCCCCTCGGTGCCTCCCTCGCCGACTGGATGGCCCTCGGTCATGCCCGGGGCGGGCTCGGACTGGGGCTGGGGCCGGTCACCCTCGCCTGGACGACGGCCATCGTGGGCTTCGTCGGCTACCTCGCCGTGTCCCGTCGGGACACGGCGGGCGGCAGGGCGATCTGACGGCCCGGGCCGAGCGCCAGGTTCCAGCGGTGGCACGTCTCGTCACCGGGCCCGCGCTGCACTCCTGAAGATCCCGCGCCAGTTTGTTTGCCCGTTCCGGGCACTCGCCTTTACCTGCGCACTGCGGGTCGCCGTGGCAGGCGCCCTGGTGCGGGTGCCGGCGTCGGTGGCGGGGTCCAGGAGTCCACTCTGCGCGCCACTGTCGCCGACCCGGTGCCGGCCGGGCGGCGGGCCACCGCCTATGGCATCTTCGCCGGGATCACGGGCGCCGCCGCCCTGGTCGGCGGCGCGGTGAACACCGTCGACGGCGAGGCGTGCGGTCGTCAGGATGCGTTCAGGTGTCCGGTGGCAGGGTCGGGTGTCATGACATACGAGACGTCCGAGACCTCTCTGACTCCCGCGGCCGGCGGGCCTGCTGTCACATCGGCCCGCCACCGGCCGCGGTGGAACAAGGTGCCCGAAGTCACCGTCTACTTCTGGATCATCAAGGTGCTGTGCACGACGGTCGGCGAGACCGCCGCCGACCTGCTGAACGAGAAGGCGGGCCTGGGCCTGACCGGTGTGTCGGTATCGATGAGCGCGCTGCTCGCGGTCGTGCTGGTGGTCCAGTTCCGTACCCGCGCCTACCGTGCCGGTGTGTACTGGCTCGCCGTGGCGCTGATCAGCGTCGTGGG
The DNA here is from genome assembly GCF_040643755.1 of Streptomyces sp. NPDC047079. Classification (NCBI taxonomy): domain Bacteria; kingdom Bacillati; phylum Actinomycetota; class Actinomycetes; order Kitasatosporales; family Streptomycetaceae; genus Streptomyces; species Streptomyces sp. NPDC047079. The sequence goes on along the minus strand of NZ_JBEYUZ010000005.1, from coordinate 39,784 downwards.
CACGCTGATCAGCGACAATCTCACCGACAACATGGGCGTGCCGCTGGAGACCAGCACCACGGTGTTCGCGATCGTCCTCGTGGTCGTGTTCGTGGTCTGGTACCGGCGCGAGCGGACACTGTCCATCCACCACATCGACACCCCCGCCCGCGAGTCCTTCTACTGGCTCGCCGTGCTCTTCACCTTCGCCCTGGGGACCGCCGCCGGGGACCTGGTCTCCGAGCGGATGAACCTCGGCTACTGGCTGTCCGCCGTGCTGTTCGCCCTGGCGATCGCCGCGGTCGCCCTCGCCCACTTCTCCCTCGGCCTGGACGCGGTGTTGAGCTTCTGGATCGCCTACATCCTCACCCGGCCGCTCGGCGCCTCGATCGGTGACTACCTCTCCCAGGCCACCGGCGACGGCGGTCTCGGTCTGGGCACCGTCGTGACCAGTGCACTGTTCCTGGCAGTCATCCTGGGCCTCGTGGTGTACCTGTCGGTGACACACAGGGACGTCGCCAAGTCGGAGCCGACCGCCGAGCGGGCAGCCTGAGCCAGAGCGGCGGCGCTGCCGGCCGTCGTGTTCGGCATGCCGGCCCGCGCCCAGGTGCGGGAGCGGAAGGTGGCCGGCCGACAGAGCACGGAGCGGGAGCCCGTCACCCGGCGGGCAGGCTGACGCTGAACCGGGCTCCGGGAGCGTGCTCGGTGTCGTAGGACACCTCCCCGCCGACGGAACGGGCCAGGCGCCGTGCGAGGGCCAGCCCCAGCCCGGCCCCGTCGTGGCCGTCGCCGGAGTCGGCGCGGCGCCCGGGCTGGAACAACTCGCCCAGGAAGGCCCGCGGTACGCCCGGGCCGTCGTCGGTGACGTCGATCCGTACGGCGCCCGGGGCGTGCCGGGCACAGACGGTCACGCTGGAGCGGGCATAGCGGGCGGCATTGGACAACAGTGGGCTGACGATGCGTTCGAGGAGGGCGGGTGCGACTCCCGCTTGCAGCTCCGGGGCCGCGGCTTCCAGTACGGCCTTCACGGAAGCCGGTGACTCGATGTGACGGACCATGCGCCGGAGCACGGGTACGACATCCGTCGTGCCGGCGGCCGCCGACGGGTTCTGCATGCTGTCCCTGGCCTCGTGCAGCAGCGTGTCGCAGATGGTGCGCATGGACTGGGCGGCCTCGGCGATCACCTCGTGGGTCGCGCGGGTCTCGTCGTCCGTGCGCGGACGGGCCCGCCACCAGTCGAGCTCGATGACGATGCGGGTCAGCGGGGTGCGCAGTTCGTGGGACAGCTCTCCGGTCAGCTGTTGCTCGTGGCGCAGTACGGTGCGTATCCGGTCCAGCAGAGCATCCAGCGAGGCGCCCAGGCGGGCGAGTTCGGCCGGGTGCTCCGCCGCGCCGAAGCGTTCGGCGGATGCGACGGCGCTGCGCTGGGTGGCCTGGTCGGTCATGGCCCGCACCGGGTGCAGGGCCCGGCCGACCGCGAGCCGCGTCAGCGCGTAGGTGCACACGAGCATCACGGCGTCCAGGATCAGTGAGCCCAGCAGCAGGGTGTCGGCAGAACTCCGGTACGGGCCGAGGTCCAGGGCCGTGACGATGGTGACGGCGTGATTGCTGGGCAGGGGCTGGGAGCACAGCCGGACAGACCGGGGGCTTTTGGTACCGACGGTGACGCAGGATTGCTGCCCGTGGGCGGCGAGCCGGTCGGCGGCCCGTGTCAGCGGGCTTCGAGCCGCGGCGGACGGTGGCTTCTCGATCACCCGTGTCCCGGCGTAGATCCACACGTTCGCGTCGAGGAGCTGATCGTCGGCTGTCTCCAGGACGCGCACCTGCGGGCCGCGGGCGTCGACGGTCGTGGCGGCGGCGGCCGCGCGGTTGTGGAGTTCGTCGTCGGCCTGGTGGCGCAGGTGCCGGTCCGTCATGACGTTGAACACGACGGTCAGCACGGTCATCAGCAGCGCGGCGGTGGTCAGCGCGACCAGGGAGAGCCGTCCGCGCAGGGTGCGGGGGGTCAGGCGGCGCAGAACGGCTTTCATGACAACCGGTGTCCGACCCCGCGTGCCGTGCCGACGGTCAGGGCGCTTCCCGCTTCGCGCAGCTTGCGGCGCAGCCGGGTCAGGTACTGGTCCAAGGTGTTGTCACTGACCTGCGCGCCTTCGGGCCAGCCCGCCCGGACCAGGTCGCGGCGGCGTACCAGGGCGCCGTCCGCGGCGGCGAGCGTGGCCAGCAGGCGGAATTCCGTCGGGGACAGGGCGACACAGGTCCCGTGCACGGTCACGCTGTGCTCGACAGCGTCCAGGACGAGATCACCGGCCGTGGCCGCGGGCCGCGGGTTGGCGCGGCGGAGCGCGGCTCTCAGCCGGGCGGCGAGTTCGGCGAGATGGAAGGGTTTGAGCAGGTAGTCGTCACCTCCGGCGGAGAATCCGGACAGGCGGTCGGTGAGCTGGTGACGGGCGGTCAGGAAGATGACCGGTGCGTGGAAGCCGCCTGCTCGCATGGCCTGGCAGACGTCGCGGCCGTCCGCGTCGGGGAGTCCGATGTCCAGGACGGCCGCCGCGAGGTCGGCGCCGGCCAGCCGCAGGGCGGTGGCGCCGTCGGTGGCGAGGACGGGGTCGAAGTCCTCCTCTGACAGGCCGCGGCGCAGCACGTCCCGCAGCGCGTGATCGTCCTCAACGACCAGGATCTTCGGGCGCATGGTCCTCCGTTCGCACGTCGGTGGTGGGTCGGGGCGTGCCCGCGATGAACGATGTGGGCAGCCACCGGGCCATCGCCCACAGGCACACCCCGAGCCAGCCGGCGGCGAACAGCCAGCCGCTGACGACATCGGTGAACCAGTGCACCCCCAGGTAGATGCGGGTCAGTCCGACCGACACGCCCCAGCAGCCGATGACGACGCGGAGCGGCGTCGCTCCGCGCGGAGCGCGCAGGGCGAGCGCGGCGATCAACAGCCCGACGGTCATGGCCGATGTAGTGCTGTGGCCCGAGGGAAAGGCGAAGCCGGTGGCGTGCGTCGCCCAGTCCGCCCGCGGTGGGCGGGCGCGGTGGACCAGTTCCATCATGCCGTACCGCAGCGCCTGCCCGATGGCCAGACAGGCGACGCACAGGGCGACGGTGCGCAGCCGGTGCCGCGCGGTGCGTCCCGCGACCAGGCCGGCCAGCACGGCCAGGGCGTAAGGGATGACACCGGTCCCGGTGGCGGTCACTCCACGGGCCAGGGCCAGTGCCGCCTCCGGACGGTGCCCGACCGACCAGGACAGGAAGCGGCCGTCCGGCCCGAAAGGGGCGCCGGCACGGCTGACGATCAGCGCGGTCAGCACACCGAACAGGCTCCACGCGCCGAGGCCGGTGATCCTGCCCGGACGTGAGACATCGCGGCGGCTCATGCGGTGAGCAGCAGTGAGCCCAGCCGCTTGGTGGTGAGCCATCCTGCCAGGGCCGTCGACTGCTGCCGAAGTACGAACATCGCCACCAGTGCCACGAGCCCGCCGACGACCACGCCGGCCAGGACGTCGTGCGGATAGTGTGCGCCGACCCACACCCGGGAGACTCCCATCGCCAGAGCGGCCAGGACGGCGACCGCCCCGAGCCGACGCGAGACGAACACCAGGGCCGCCGCGGCCGCGACGGCGATCGCCGCGTGGTTGCTGGGGAAAGACCAGTCACCGGGCGCCGGACACGCCTCCAGCGTCCTCACGTGCAAGCGCTGACAGGGCCGGTCCTCGCGCACCGCCATCTTCACGCCCATGTCGACGCCGTAGGCGAGGACCACGACCATCGGCACGGCCAGCGCCGTCACCGCTGCGGCGGCCCCGGCGCGGCGTGCCCGCCACCAGCCGATCACCATGAGCGCGGCGAACAGCGCGAGCCCGAACGTCGTCCAGAGCGACACCGCGTCGTCCAGCCAGTCGGGCGAGCGCTGGGCCAGGCGCACCACGTCCGTGTACGCGGCGCCGTCGATGGACGAACCGTCGAAAGCCAGTATCACGGACGCCCTCCGTTCGGCCTGGCCGCCCGGCGGCTGCGCAGAGCCTCCAACAAGAGAGGGATCAGTGACACGACGACGATCACCACGACCAGGGGCAGCAGGTAACGGTCGACGTTCGGGACCGAGGAGCCCAGCGCGTACCCCGCCAGGATGAGCCCTGCGGTCCAGACCAAGCCACCCAGCGCCTGCCACAAGGCGAACGTCCGCGCCGGGACCTCCAGGGCGCCCGCCATCGGGTTGAGGACCGTGCGCACCACCGGAATGAACCGGGCGAGCACGATCGCTTTGGCGTACCCGTATCGTTCGAGCAGCTCCTCGGCCCGTTTCATCCCTTCGTGCAGACGCTGCGACCGGCTGCGGGCCATCAGCGCCCCGCCTGCCTTGCGGCCGATCAGGTACCCGCACTGCGCCCCGGCCAGCGCGCCGACGGCCGCCAGGAGCAGCAGCGGCGCCAGCGACAGCTTCACGGGCCGGTCCGCCGCCCCTGTGCACAGCAGGCCCGCTGTGAACAGCAGGGAGTCGCCGGGCAGGAAGAACCCGACCAGCAGTCCCGTCTCGGCGAACAGCACGGCGCCGACGCCCAGCACACCGAAGGCGGCCAGCAGCGACCGGGCGTCGAGGACGTTAACGGCGAGCTGCGACGCGATGTGCAGCGGTGTGGTCATAGGGCCCTGGCCCTTTCCGGGGAGTGATGTGAGGGCGAACGAATGGAAACGAACGACTACAACAAAGTAGACGGTCTATGGAACTGTAGACGAGCGGCGGCTGGTGGGCGTTCCCGACAGGAGGCATTTCACAGGGGCCATCCGTGGTCGCGCAGCCGGCCGACCCCGTAGCCCCGCTCCTCGCAGGTGTCGAGGATGCGGGGGAGCGCGCCGAGGGCCGAGCGCCAGGCTCCGGGGGCGGAGGTGCAGTCGGAGTCGTGGAGGAGGATTGTGCCACCGCCGTCCAGGTCGGCGGTGACCGTGCGGTGTACCGACTGCGGGGTGGCGCGTGCCGTCCAGTCCTCTCCCCAGCAGGTCCAGAGCACCGGGGTGAGGCCGAGGCGGCGGGCCGTCAGGTGCGCGGCGGTCGACATGACGCCGTATGGAGGCCGGAAGAGCGTGGGCTTCCGCCCGGTGAGCGCGGCAACGGTGTCCTGTGCGCGGGTCAGGTCGGCGTACGTGGCACGGGGGCCGCGCAGGAGCAGCGGGCGGTGCAGCCAGCCGTGGATGCCGATCTCGTGGCCGGCCGCCGCGATCTCGCCGACCAGGCCGGGGGCGCGGTCCGCCTCGCTGCCGAGAAGGAAGAACGTGGCGCGCACTCCGCGCTCGTCGAGCAGCCGCAGAAAGTGCGGTGTGGAGCGGGGGTCGGGCCCGTCATCGAAGGTCAGGGCGACGTGGTCCGGGCGGCCCCGGCCCGACAGGCGGGGCATGGCTCGGTTGCGCAGCGGCCCGAGGGTGGAGACCACGGGCGCGGCGTGGGCGGCGGCGAGAGCGGGCAGGGCGGCGAGGGCGGCCGTGCGCAGCATTCGAGCGGTGGTCACGGGTGGCGGACTCCCGGCCGGGGGGCCTGGGCTGTGAGGCCGTCCAGGTCGAGGCGGTGGCCGATGGTGTGCATGAGGTCCGGACCGTCGTACGACGTCGCCATGCCCGTGCCGACGGCGCAGGCCCACACGGCGGACGCGGCCGCGGCGGTGGCGGCGAGCCGACGCGAGGCAGGGCGCCGCCGCGCTGGCGGATACAGACTCCGGTCCGCAAGGCCGGAGCGGTGAACACGCGCTATCTCGGCCGCCGGGCCGCCGTCCTGGGACCGGGCGAACAGGGCGAGGCCCCTCGCGCGCTGCTGCCTTCCGAGCGGGCCGTCGATCAGGTCGCACAGCACCGCCTTGAGATCGGCCGGATCACGGACCCACACGGCCACACCGGCTTCGTCCAGGGCGGCCGCATTGGTCAGCCCGTGGCCCGGTATACAGCGGTAACTCGCCACGGGCAGGCCCGAGGCGAATGCCTCCAGCGAGGTGAGCCCGCCGGCGTTCTGGACGAGGACGTCGGCGGCGTGCATCAGTCCGGGCATGTCCTCGACCCAGCCGTAGGCGTGCTCGATTCCGTCCGCGCGCAGCCGCTCGGCCAGGGCCTCATTGCGGCCGCACACGACGACCGGGACGACGGCGCCGCAGTCGCGCAGCTCCAGGGCCACCTGGCGGACCGGTCCCACCCCCCAGGAGCCGGCGACCAGAAGGGCGAGTGGCGAGTGTTCCGGCAGCCCGAACCGGGCCCGCGCGTCGCGGCGCCCCTGTGTGTCGCAGGGGCGGAAACGCGGGTCGGTGACCGGCCCGCACACCCGCACATCCCGTGCCCCGGCGGCCCGCGCCTGGGCAGCGGGCACGGCATGGGCGGCGAGGTGGACGTCGACGCCGTCCGCCACCCACAGCGGATGCACCGAGAAGTCGGTCAGGTAGGTCAGGACGGGGACGCCCAGCCGCCCCTTCAGGCGCAGGTTCCCCAGCACCCGGCTGGCCCCCGGGTAGGTGGACGCAACCGCTCCGGTGCCCGGAGGCAGGGCGTGCAGCACCCGGTCCTCGGCCGCGCGCAGCAGCGCTCGCGCGGCCGGGCCACCGCCCCCGGCGCGCTCGGTGCTGGCGTAGATCCGCTGGTAGGCCCACGGGGCCCGGACGAGCAACCGGTGATAGCCCTCCTGCACGGCACGGCCCAGCCGGGCGGGCAGCAGGTCCAGCAGGTCGAACCGGTCCACCGCGAAGCCGTGAGCGGCAAGACGCCGGACGAGCTCGGCGGCGGCGCCGTCGTGGCCGGCGCCGACACTCGCGGAGACGATCGCGACCCGGCCCGCGCCGGGTGTCGCGACGCGCTGACGCGGGACGGCGACCGCGGGGGCGAGTCTGGGTGCCGTGCTTCCGACGTGGGGCATGGGCTTTCCTCCGCAGGCGAGGGGCGGCGGGACTCTACGAGATGTAGTAGTTCGCGGTTCGAAGACCGGAGCATACCTCCTACAACTAGTAGAAGATTGCCGGGTAGTCTGTGCGGCGGACGACGAAGGGAGGCCGCCGGTGGAAAACCGAAGAGACGATGAGGTTCACGGGGCATCCGGAAGGCGGGCACGCGGAGAACTGGAGAGTGATGTGCTCGCCGCCCTCTGGGCCGCCGACGGCCCGCTGACCGCACGTCAGGTCCGGGAACAGTTGCCGGGCGACCTGGCCTACACGACCGTGCTGACCATCCTGTCCCGGCTGTACGACAAAGGCATGCTCGTCCGGCACCGCGAAGGTCGCGGCTACGCCTATGCGCCGGCCCGGGACGAGGCGTCCCACACCGCCCGGCGCATGCGGTCACTGCTGGAAGGCGGCTCCGACCGTGAGGCGGTGCTGGCTCGCTTCGTCTCGGAGCTGTCCGCGCAGGACGAGCACGTGCTGCACCAGCTGCTGTCCGGGCACAGCGCACGCGCCGAGGACGAGAGCACGCGCAGGAGGCCGTGAACCGGTGCTGATCAGCGTCTACGTCCCGTTCGTCGTCACGGCCGTGCTCGCCGTGTGCGCACCCCGGCTGGCGCTCCGGCTGCCCCCGCGCCCGGCCGCCTGGGCCCTGGCCTGCGCCGCGCTCGTGTCGGCGGCCGGCTGGGCAGGAGCGCTCGCCCTGCTGGCCTTCACCGGCGTGGCACAGATACCCGAGATCGCGGAGGAGGGCCGCTGGTCCGCCGCCGCACTGCGCGCCGAGGACCCGGTGTACCTCGTCGTCGCGGCCGGCAGCGCCCTGATGCTGACCGCGGGCATCCTCTCACTCGGGATGGCCGCCGTACGGCAGATCCGTCACATCGCCCACGCGCGGCGGGAGTGCGCCCAACTGCCCGGAAACACGGAGCTCGCCGTGGTCGACGACGAGGTCCCGCTGGCCTTCGCGCTGCCCGGGGCGCCGGGACGGATCGTCGTCTCACGGGGGATGCTGCGCTGCCTCGACGGCCACGAGCGCGAGGCCCTGCTCGCCCACGAGCGGGCCCATCTGCGCGGCCGTCACCACCTCTTCCAGAGCCTGTGGCGGCTCACGGCGTCCCTGAACCCGTTGCTGCGGCCACTGTCCGTCGCGGGCGGGTTCGTCCTGGAGCGCTGGGCCGACGAGGAGGCCGCGGAGCGGGTCGGCGACCGCACGGTTGTCGCCCACGCCGTCGGGCGGGCCGCGCTGGCCTCCGCCGGTGCGTCCCGGCCTTTCTCGCTGGCGGTGACCGGCGGGGCGGTGCCGCAGCGCGTACGGGCCTTGCTGGCCCCACCCCCCGCACGCCGGAGCCTGCCCTTCCTGGCGGGTGGTCTGCTGCTGGCGGTGTGCTGTGCGAGCCTCGCCAACGCCGCGTCCGACAGCGATCGGATGGTGGACAGCGCACAGTGGGCGCAGTGCGCGGCGCACGCCGGCCCCACGAGCGCACCGTCGGCGAAAGACCACCGGCACGCAACCGCCCCGAGCTGCGGCGGCCATGATCGCCCGGAGCGTCGGGAGTATCACCGGTAACCGGGAGGACGGCGCCCCTCACCGCTCGGCCGACGTGGTGTCTCCGCGGTCGTCGGGGCGGATGGGGAGGAGCAGGGTGAAGGTGGCCGGGTCGCCATTGGTCAGGGAGAGCCGGCCGCCGAGGGAGACAGCCAGGTCGAGGGCCAGCGCGAGGCCGATGCCCGTACCCGGCCCGGCGTTGGTGTGTCCGCGGTCGAACAGCCGCGCCGGCTCGTCGGTTACGGCTCCCTCGTCGCTCACGTCGAAGGCCAGGGCGTCGCCGAGGTCCCGGGCCCCCAGGCGGACGGTTCCGTGTCCGTGCACCCGTGCGTTGTCCAGCAGGACGCCCAGCACCTCCGACACCGGCCCGCCCGGGACTTGGACGTCCGCGGGTACGTCGCCGGTGGCGCAGTCCAGTCGTCGGCCGGCGTCGGCGAAGAGGCCGTGCCACCGTGCCTCCGTCTCCCGCAGCAACCGTGCCACCGGAACGCCCCTGCCGACGGCGCCGGTCCGTTCCGGGGAGCGGGACAGGCGCAGCACCTCCTCTACCGTCTGGTGCAGGCGGTGGGTGGTGGCCAGAGCTTCTGCAAGAACGGGCCGCAGCCGGGCGTCGTCCTCCTGGGCGAGACCCTCCTCCAGGGCGAGTTGCAGGCCGGTGAGCGGGGTGCGCAGCTGGTGGGAGGCGTTGGCGGTGAAGTCGCGCTCGCGGCGCAGGAGTTCGGACAGGCTGTGCAGCATCTCGTTGTGGGTGCTGGCGACCTGGTCGATCTCGGCGATGCTGCTGGGGGCCGCCCGGGCGTTCAGGTCCCCTTCGGTGACGGCCCGGCAGTGGCGGGAGAGGTCTTCCAGCGGTGCGGCCAGTGCCCGTGCCTGCCGGCGGGCGACGAGCACGGCGACGGCCAGCGCGAACACGGTGACGCCCAGCAGGACGGCCCAGGCGACAAGGACGCGGTCGCGTACGGCACTGGCGGGGGAGGACGCCCGGACGACGCCGATCACCTGTTCGGCGTGCGACACGGGCACGGTGATGACCAGGTCGTTTCCCGAGTGACCCCGGACCGCCTGCCCCGTGAGCGCGCGGCGGACCGGTGTGTCGCCGGTTGTGGGGCCGTCGCCCGACCGCAGCCTCAGCTGCGGGTCGTAAAGGCCGAGGCGGCCGCCGGTAGGCGCCCCGGGCAGTTCCACCGGATCGCCGGTCGCATAGTCAGGGCTCACGTGGACGGCGCCGGCGAGAGCCACGCGTTCCAGGTGGTCCCACTCATCGGCGTACAGGGACGACCTGATCGCCAGGGCCAGGGGGAGAGCGAGGAGGACGACGGCGACCAGGGCGGCGGTGAGGGCGACTCGTACCACACGCTGTCTCATGCCTTCATCATGCGGGCGCGCCACCGGGCCGCCGGGACGTGGCACACGCTTTTGCCGTCGTCTAACCCTCACCGAGCGGAGCGTTAACCGGCCGCTTCCTAGCGTGGCTGCCATGACCCTCCGGTCCGAAAGACTTCCTGGAAGGCAGTGGCCATGACAGCGCACGCACGGACATCCGCGGCCGTCGTGCTGGTGCTCGCGGCGGCGGTGACCGCCGGCTGCGCCGGTTCCGGCTCGCACTCCGGTTCCGGCCCGGCGCCGGCGCCCTCGTCAGCGAGGGCCGACACGGGCAACAGCAGCGGGCAGAATCAGGCAGCGCCCACCGAGTCCAATCCGCCCGGTGACATCCCCGACAACCAGGCGTTCGTCACCTACCGGCCGACCGGCGGCGCCTTCACGGGCTTCACGGTAAAGGTGCCCGAGGGCTGGGCCAGCACCGTCCAGGGGGACACCACGGTGTTCACGGACAAGCTCAACACCATCAGGATCACGGCGGCCTCCGCCGCGAGCGCCCCTACGACCGGCTCGGTCACCAACACGGTCGTGCCGCAACTGCGCTCCCAGGTACCGAAGTTCGCCGCACCGAAGGTGTCCGAGGTATCCCGCCACGCCGGCCGTGCCGTCCTGCTCACCTATGAGGGCGACTCGGCGAAGAACCCGGTCACCGGCAAAGTAGTGCGGGACGCCTTCGAGCGGTACGCCTTCTACCGGTCCGGGCATGAGGTGGACTTGACCCTGTCCGGCCCGGTCAACGCCGACAACGTCGACCCGTGGCGGATCGTCAGCGACTCCTTGGCCTGGCGGTGAGCACGATGACCGCCTCCAGCGAGGACGTTCTGACGGCCCGGGAGCTGTACCGCTTCTACCGGGCCGGTGAGGAGGAGACACTCGCGCTGCGCGGGGTCTCGCTCACGGTGCGGCGCGGCGAGACGGTCGCAGTGGTCGGCCCGTCCGGAGCGGGCAAGTCGACACTGCTGGCCTGCCTCGCCGGCCTCGACGAACCCTCCGGCGGCGAGGTCCGTGTGAACGGCGTACGGATCAGCCACCGGCCGGAGACCGAGCGTGCCCGGCTGCGAGCACAGCACATCGGCGTGCTCTTGCAGTCCCGCAACCTGCTGGCGCACCTGAGCCTGAGGGACAACGTCCGCCTCCCGCAGCGGACCGGCGGCCGGCGGCCCGCCATCCCCGCGCGGAAGCTTCTCGACCAGGTGGGGCTCGGCGAACGGGCGCACGCCCTGCCCCGGCAGCTGTCCGGGGGAGAGCTGGCACGGGCCGGGCTGGCCGTCGCACTGGCCAACGCACCCGACGTCCTGCTGGCCGACGAGCCGACCGGAGAACTCGACGGCGCGACGGAACGGCTGGTCCTCACGATGCTGCGGGAACGGGCCACACAGGGCTGCGCGGTGCTGATCGTCACGCACAGCGCCGAGGCTGTCCGGATCGCGGACCGCGTGATCGAACTGGACGACGGCAGGGCCACCGACCCCCCGGCCACGGCCGACCGAGCTTTGCGACAGGAGACACACGATGTCATCGGATGACCTGCTGGTCACCTGCACGAACGCGGCCCTCACCTTCGGCCGGGGCCCGCAGGCGGTCGTGGCCGTGCACGGCGCGAACCTGGAGATCTTCGCCGGGGACCGGCTGGCGATCGTCGGGCCGTCGGGCTCGGGCAAGAGCTCGCTGCTGCACCTGATCGCCGGGCTCGAACAGCCCACCAGCGGCACTGTCACCCGGGATTCCTGCCTCGGGGCGTACGACATCGGCCTGGTCTTCCAGAGCGACAGCCTTGTACCCGCCCTGAACGTGGCCGAGAACACCGCCCTGCCCCTGGTCCTCGCCGACCGGCCGGAGGACGAGGCACGCCAGGCCGCACTCGAGGCGCTCGCCCTCGTGGACACGGCCGATCTTGCCGACCGGCTGCCCGAGGAGATCTCCGGCGGACAGGCCCAACGGGTCGCCGCCGCCCGTGTCCTGGCCCAGGGCCCGCGCCTGATCCTCGCCGACGAGCCCACCGGCCGCCTCGACCACACCACCGGAGCCCGTGTCCTGGACGCCCTGCTGACCGCCGCCGATCACACCGGCGCCGCCCTCGTCGTCACCACCCACGACCCGGCCGTCGCCGCCCGCCTCGCCGTCCGGCGCACCATGCGCGACGGGCGACTCCTCGTAGCCGAGGAGGTGTCGTGATCACCTCGTGGGCAGGCGGTTTGGCCCGCCACCGCACCGGACGACTGCTGGCCGCCCTGGCCGGCATCGCGCTCGCCGTCGCACTCATCGCCGCGCTCGGCTCCTTCCTCACCGCGTCCAAGGCCACCATGACCCAGCGTGCCCTGCGTTCGGTCGCCGTCGACTGGCAGGTCCAGGTGCAGCCGGGCGCCGACCCGAACGCTGTGTTGGGCCTGGTCCGCAAGTCCCCCGGCACGCGGGACGCCCTGCCGGTCGGCTACGCGCACACCGCCGGCTTCACCGCCCGCGTACAGGGCAGCACCCAGACCACCGGCCCCGGCATGGCGCTCGGCCTGCCCGACGGCTACCGTGGCCGGTTCCCGGACGAGATCCGCACGCTCTCGGGCGCCTCCACCGGCGTCCTGCTGGCCCAGCAGACCGCCTCCAACCTGCATGCCGCCCCCGGCGACACCATCGGCATACGGCTCCCCGGCGTCGGACTGCGTCAGGTGAGAGTGGACGGCGTGGTCGACCTGCCCCAGGCCGACTCCCTCTTCCAGACGATCGGCGCCCCCAGCCAGTCCCAGCCGACCGCACCTCCGGACAACGTCGTCCTGCTGCCCGCCGCCCGGTTCGCCGCCCTCACCCACGGCGCCACCGACACGACGACCCAGATCCACACCGCCCGCGACCACACCCGGCTGCCCTCCGACCCGGCCGCCGCCTTCACCTCCGTCACCCGCGCCGCCCACAACCTGGAGGCCCGCTCCGCCGGCACCGCGCTCGTCGGCGACAACGTCGGCGCCGCCCTCGACTCCGCTCGCCAGGACGCCCTGTACGCGCAGATCCTCTTCCTCTTCCTCGGCGTCCCCGGCGCCGTCCTGGCCGCCGCACTGACCGCCGCGGTCGCCTCCGCGGGCGGTGAACGGCGCAGGCAGGAGCAGGGACTGCTGCGGCTGCGCGGACTGCGGCCCCGCCAGATCACCGCTCTCGCGGGGGTGGAGGCAACCCTGATCGGCCTCGTCGGTGGACTGACCGGGCTGGGCATCGCCGCACTGACCGGCCGCCTCGCCTTCGGCAGCACCTCCTTCGGGGCAGGCGCGGGCACCTGGACCTCCTGGTACGGCACGGCCCTCGCCCTCGGGGCAGCCGTGGCAGCGGGCGCCGTCCTCGTGCCCGCACTGCGCGACCTGCGCGCCGTGAGCGTCGCAGACGCTCGCAGGGAAACCGGCGTGCGCGGCAGTCGCAGCCCGTGGTGGATGCGCTACGGTCTGGACTTCGCCCTTCTGATCGGCTCCTGGCTGGTCTTCCGCGCCTCCTCCGGCAACCAGTACGCCCTCGTCCTCGCCCCGGAAGGCGTCCCCAGCGTCTCCGTGTCGTACTGGGCGTTCCTCGGCCCCGCCCTGCTGTGGACCGGCGCCGCCCTGCTCCTGTGGCGGCTCACCCTGCTTGCCCTCGCCCACGGCCGGCCCGCGCTGGCCCGGCTGGCCCGCCCGCTGACCGCGACGCTCGCCGGCACCACCGCGGCCACGCTCTCCCGGCGCCGGCGCCCGCTGGCCCGCTCCGTGGTGCTGCTCGCCCTCGCCGTGTCCTTCGCCGTGTCCACCGCCGTCTTCAACGCCACCTACCGGCAGCAGGCCGAGGTCGACGCACAGCTGACCAACGGCGCCGACGTCACCGTCACCGAACCGCCCGGCGCCCGCGTCGCACCCGCAGCGGGGTCCGCCCTGAAGATCTCGGGCGTACGGCATGTCGAACCCCTCCAGCACCGCTTTGCCTATGTCGGCTCCGACCTGCAGGACCTCTACGGCGTGCGCCCCGACGACATCGCGCAGGCCACCTCGCTCCAGGACGCCTACTTCGCCGGTGGCACCGCCGACCAGCTCATGCGGAAACTGGCCCAGCGCCCGGACAACCTGCTGGTCAGTGCGGAAACCGTCCATGACTTCCAGCTCTCCCCGGGCGACACCGTCAACCTGCGCATCCAGGACGCCCGCACCAAGGCCCTGCGCACCGTGCCCTTCCACTACGCCGGCATCGTCAAGGAGTTCCCCACCGCCCCCAAGGACAGCTTCTTCGTGGCCAACGCCTCCTATATCGCCAAGACGACCGGCAGCGACGCGGTCGGCGCGTTCCTCCTCGACACAGGGGGGACACATCAGCAGCCGATCGCCGCGCAGCTGCGCGGTCAGCTGGGCACCAGCGCCACCGTCACCGACCTCACCCAGACCCGCGGCACCGTGGGCACCAGCCTGACCTCCGTCGACCTGGCCGGCCTGACCCGCATCGAACTCGCCTTCGCGGTCCTGCTGGCCGCCGGATCCGGAGGGCTCGTCCTCGCCCTCGGGCTCGCCGAACGACGCCGCACCTTCGCTATCGCCACCGCCCTCGGCGCCAGGACACGCCAGCTGCGCGGCATGGTCCTCACCGAGGCCCTTCTCCTGGCCGCCGGTGGGCTGGCCGGAGGCGCCCTCATCGGCTGGGCCCTGTCGGAAATGCTGGTGAAGGTACTGACCGGCGTCTTCGACCCGCCACCGGCCAGTCTGGCGGTCCCGGGCGCCTACCTTGCACTCACCGCGGCCGCCGCCGTCATCGCCGTCCTGGCCGCAGCCCTCAACGGTATCCGGGGCACCCGCCGACCCGCCGTGGAGGAATTGCGCGACCTGTGAACAGCCCGCACTCGCCGACCGCGCCGACCGCCCCGCCTCCTTCTACGCTGTCGACCATGGGGATGCCCGCCGCACCGGACCGCAGCCGCCTGCGCGTCCTCGTCGTCGAGGACGACGCCACCATCGGCCGCCACCTGGAAACCGGCCTGCTCGGACATGGCTACACGCCCACCTGGAGCCGCACCGGCACCGGCGCCCTGGCCGAGGCTGCCCGCACCCCCTACGACGCCGTACTCCTGGACCTCGGCCTGCCCGACACCGACGGCCTCGATGTCGCACGCACCCTGCGCGCCCGCTTCCCCGGCCTGCTGATCGTGATACTCACCGCCCGAACCGACGACATCGACATCATCGCCGGCCTGGACGCCGGAGCCGACGACTACCTGGTCAAACCCTTCAGCCTCACCGTCCTGCTCGCCCGCCTCCGCGCCCACCTGCGCCGCCACAACGGCACCTCGCCCGCGCCCGAACCGGTGCGCCTGGGCGACCTCGTGATCGACACCACGGGACGCCGGTGCACCCTGAAGGACATCGAAGTCGTCCTGCGCCCGAAGGAGTTCGACCTGCTCGCTCTCCTCGCCCGGCACCCGGGCGAAGCCCTGTCGCGCGAGACGCTGATGGCACAGGTCTGGGATGAGAACTGGTTCGGCTCCACCAAGACCCTCGACGTCACCATGGCCAGTCTGCGACGCAGCCTGACCCAGGCCGCTGGCGCTCTTGCCCGCCCGTGCCGGTTGCCCCGGATCACCACCCTGCGAGGGCACGGTTACCGGCTGGAGCGCTGACACGCAGCAACCTTCTGGTCATCCTGCTCGACAGCGTTCGACGAGCCGTCAGACAGCACAACCGACCCGGACCCGCCGGTCCTCGAGACCTCAGCCTTGGCGATCCGCTCTGTCACGAGGTGCGTTACTCGCAGCGTCGAGCCTCGCACGGCCACGTCCGCGTCCGCGAGCCGCTCAACAGGCTGTGCCCTACAGAGCCTTGAGAAGCCACCTCAGCGCGGGGCACTCGCGCCCGGCCACACAGGCACGGGCTGCGACACCGCCCAGCCTGTTTCACGGCCTTGTCAGTGGCAGCAGGCAGACTGTGGTGCATGTCTTCGGTGACGGCACATGACTATGCCTGGATACGTTCCTCTCGGTTGTTCAGCTACGCGCTGGGGACCGGGTACACCCTGACCCTGGTGCGGGGCGTCGCCCCAAGGGAGGTGCTGCGGGTGATGGAGGCGGAGCCCCAGGGCACCTGCACAGGAGCGGACGCGCTGATCGAGCGGCAGGACGAACTGCTCGACCCGACGGACTACTGGGACGAGTCCTTCATCGCGGGCGCTTTCACCGTTCCAGGCGAAGGCGGCGACTGGACGCTCGTCCTGCACATCGGAGACGGCGGTATGGGGATGCAGTCGCGCTTCCTGGAGGTCCTGTCGGCAGGCGGGTGCGCCGTGGTGCACTCCAGCAATGGAGGCAAGCCCATGCACTTTTTCCACTGGTATGAGGACGGGGAACTTCGGACCACCTTCGAGTGGCCCACAGCCAGGGACGGCAGCACTCCCGATGCCCTCAACTCGGTGATGCGTGAGGTCGGTTTCCAACTGTCCGACGACGAAGTCGAGACGAGCGAGCGCGTCGACACCAAGGCGGCGGTCTTCGCCCTCGCCGAGCGCCTGACCGGGGTACGGGTGACGGAGGAACTGCTCCGGAATGCCGAATACCAGCTCGGGCATGTGCCCGAGGAGCCCGCCGAGGAGTGGACCGGCATCGTCATCGACATCACCGACGCCCACGGGAAACGCTTCTACAAGAAAGTCACCCGCGACGATGTCGAGGGCGCCACGGCCCGCGCCCGCGCCGAGGCCGAAAAGCCGATCGTCATCCGCGGGTCTTCAACGCCCGCTCCCTGATCCACAGGGCGCTGTGCCGACGCGCCGAGCCCCGCCGCCTCACCCCCGCCCGGTGCGGCGGGGGTTTCGCAACATCCGCCCGAACTACCGCTCGCCCAGCGGCGGCACCGAAACCGCCCAGGCCAGGCCCGGGACGGCCTCCCGGCGCGAAGAACAAGCAGCGGGCCACACGTCACGACGTCGGAAGAGACGGTCAAACGCGCCGAGTCGATCAAGGAACACCAAGCCCGACGAGGATAACTCCCAAGCTGAGGACGGGCATGGTCCGCAGGTCGGCTCAGGGCTGGTCAAGGTTCATGATTCTCTGTGTGTTGGCGACCAGCACCTCGGTGGTTCTGCTGACCCAGTCAGCGATCGCGCGGCGCTCGGCGTCGCTGTATCTGGTCGTCATCTTCGTCATGTCGTCGGTGAACGGCCCGAGCGCGGCGGCCAGCAGCGCATCCATGCGTTCGTTCGGCAGTAGCTGTACCACGACCTTGCGGCGGTCGTGCGGGTCGCGTGCGCGTTGGACATAGCCGGCCTTCTCCAACCGATCCATCAGACCGGTGACGGCGCCGGTGGTCAGCCCCGTGTGTTCCCCGATCGTGCCCGCCGCTACCGGTCCCAGCCGTCGGAGCACATCGAGGCACTTTCGCTCGACCGCGCTGAGCCCCAGGAGTCTGCCCACGGCTTCGTGGAACACGACGATCGCCGTGGCGAACTCGCGGCCGAGTAGCTCGCCCGCCGCCGGGACTTCGGAAGCTGCACCTTGCGCCATGAGCTCAACTTACCTTACCCTCCAATTATCTTAGTAGCTAATCTAATGACTCACTAAGGTTCTTGCGCCGGACCAGGAGTGAGATGGGGGCGTAGTCGTTGGAGCGGGCCTGGATGGGCTCTGCGTGGCGCATGGACTACAAGACGGGGGTGGACGTCGAGGTGCTCGAGGCACGAGACGGGATCCACGACGTCGACCAGGGGAAGCCGGCGGCGCCCGGGGCCATCGACCGGGCAACGGTGCGGCGAGTGCTCGCGAACGGGCTCGCGGACCGGCTTCACTCCGGGCGCAAGGTCACCTCGATCGCCGATGTCGGTGCCGCCGACCTGATCGTCGTAGCCGACGGGGTCGGTTCCGCGCTGCCGCAGGAACTGGTGCGGCACGCCGGCCCACAACCGCTGGGCTGGTCGGCGATAGGCCATCCCATGTCTGAGACCCGCACACGCCGCAAATACGTACCCCGATCCCGCGGGGAGCAGTCAGATCGGAGAGCAATGACCGTGTCCACGGCTAGTGAGGGCCAGGTTCGACGCGCACGCGGCATCATCGGTGTTCTGCCCTACTTGCTCGACATCATCGTCCCACTCGTGTCGTATTACGTGCTGACCTCGGTGGGGCTGAGTCCCTTCTGGTCACTGCTGATCGGCGGTGCGCTGACCACGATCGTCTCGATCATCAACACGATCCGGCGCGGCAAACTGGACAACCTCGGCGTCCTGGTGATCGTGGAGATCGCGCTCGGCCTTGTCCTCGACCTGGCCGTCCGTGACCCACGGCTCACCCTGGCACGCGGATCACTGTTCATCGCGCTGGCTGGGATCTGGATCCTGGTGAACACCTTCACCGGCCGCCCGATCACCGTGGACGCCACGAAACCCTTTGCGGCCAGGAAGGGCGGCACGGACGGCATCGTCGCCTTCGAATGGCTGGCGCAGAATTCCCAGCGGTTCCTAAGCGTTCACCGTTCACTCTCCACCGTTTGGAGCGTGATGTTCCTTGCTTACGCGACCATGCGGGTGGTCGTCGTCTACAGCGTGACCACCTCCGAGGCCGTGTGGCTCACCGAGGTACCCGGCATCATCGCCGTCGCCGTCTGCCTCATCGCCTCGGCGCGGGCAGGAAAGCAGCTGGAGACGCTTGTCAATGACCGCATGAAATACATGTCCGAGAATCCCGCACGAGCGGGCTTCAGTGAAGCTCCGCCATCTTGAAGTGGCTGGTTACAGTAGAGCCGATTCACGGTCCCTCGGTTCTTCGGGAACGGGGGCCCGGCCGGCATGCGCGGCGTGAGCGAGGAAGGCGCGGAGGCCCTGGCACGCGTCCACGGCGCGGGCAGCGCCGCCGGCCCACGCCATGCTGGAACGCAGCGCGGTGTGCTCGCTCGTGCCCTGATCGTCCGCCGCCTGCTTCCTAAGCGGATTGATCACGTATGGGGCTCTTCCGTTGTGTTCGCCGTGTGGCGGGGTCTCAGCCGTGGGTACCCCGGCCGCCGACCGTGCATACCGCCGACAGCACAGCGACGCCGGCGCAGGACATCGGCGCGCGAAGATGCGCAGCCTGCCCGCCGCCTAATGCCCCTCGTCCCGTCTGCGCATCCGCCTCAGCCCTCTTCGGATCAGGAAGAGGACTCCTCCTGCGAGCATGGCCATGCCCATGAAAATCAGGAATCCGCCCACGGCGGCCAGGAGTACGGCGACCAGGGCCAGGACGGCGCCGATGAGCAGCACGAGCGTGCCAACCAATATCAAGATCGTCGCGGTGACAAGGAGAACAAATGCGAGGATTGCCACGGCTACCTCCAGCACCTCGCGCGCTCTTTTTCACTTACTGGCCGAGGACCGGGCGATGCTGCGCTGACGCACCGGCGACGGTGCCGCTCGGCGGTGGCCTTCTCTCCCAGCCGGTAGATCGGCGACCGGAGACCTGCCCCCGCTTCTCCCAGATCCTGCACGAACACCGATCACCATGGCCGTCCGGCAGACCGGCAGGCGCAGATGGGGCCGGCGGTGACATCGGAACGTCAATGTCTTTCTCACTGGCATCCAGCCTCACCCCCGCGATCCACTGACGCCAGCACCTACGGCGGGCCTTCTCAGATCTCGCCTGCCGAGGAAATGACGCCGAGCGGGCCCGCTCCAGGGCTGCGGCAGCTGAGATCACCCGTTGGCCCCCTCCCTTGGAGGGGGCCGCCGAGCGCCGGGCGCCGGTCTGTGATCGAAGGGGGCTTGCGTGGCCCCCGGCGGACAGGCGCCGTGAGCTTGATGGTCGTACCCATCCGTGCGCGGCGCTGCGTGCTGGGCCTGGCGGTGTTCGCCCGCTCCGAGGTGCCGACCCCGTTCCAGGAGGACGACCTGCTCCTGGATCTGCAGTACGCCCGAGAACGCGCCGCGGCCCTCACCCTTCAACGCGACCTGCTCCCTCACCGTGTGCGGGGTGGCGTTGCCGTCGAGGTGGCCTCGCGCTACGTGTCGGCCGACATGGACCACGGTGTGGGGGGTGACTGGTTCGACGTGATCGAGCTGTCCAGTGCCCGGGTGGCCTCGTCGTCGGCGATGTGGTCGGGCACGGCATCAACGCCGCGGCCACCATGGGCAGGCTTCGCACCGCCATGCGCACGCTCGCGGACCTGGACCTGCCCCCCGACGAAGTGCTGGCGCACCTCGACAACACGGCCCGGCGGCTGAACGACGACAACGAGGAAGAGGCCGACGCCCGGGGTGTCCCCACGGTGGTGGGCGCCACCTGTCTGTACGCGGTCTACGACCCGGTCACCCGGCTGTGCACGATGGCACGGGCCGGGCACCCCCCGCCCGCGATCATCGACCCGCAGGGCCAGGTCACCTTCCCCGACCTGCCCGCCGGAGCGCCACTCGGCGTCGGCCTCGGGCCGCACGCTACTCGAACGGCTGAGTCGCCGACTCGCGCCCGCGACGCGCTCCTCGCCGGGGCCGGCGCCGAGCGGCGGCCGTGTACGACGACGCCGGCACGAGCCTGAACCGGGGCGGCGGGCTGACACCGCGGTTGTGACCTGTGGGGACGGGAGCCATCGTGGAAACACCCGGTCCGCGGAGAAAGGCACCCGATGACCGATCTCAAGGACGTGGCCCGGATCGCGGCCGATCACAACCTGGCGGACGTGGCCACCACCCGTGCCGACGGCTCGATCCAGGCGTCGCTGGTCAATGCCGGGATCATCCACCATCCCGTGACCGACGAACCGGTGGTCGCCTTCGTCACCTACGGCCCCACCAAACTCGCCCATCTGCGGGCACGACCGCGTACCACCCTCACCTTCCGCGCCGAGTGGAACTGGGCCACCGTCGAGGGCCGGGCCGAGATCGCGGGCCCCGACGACCCGTACGACGACATCGACGGCGAACGCCTGCGGCTGCTGCTGCGTGAGATCTTCACCGCCGCGGGCGGCACCCACGACGACTGCGGACCTATGACCGCGCGACGGCCGAAGAGCGCCGTGCCGCCGTCTTCGTCCACCCCGAGCGTGTGTATGACAACTGGCACCGGGGGTCCACCGACAACAAAGATCGAGCACAGCGAGGAGCACCGGCATGACTGAACGCCCCGCACCCGCGCCCGTGGACCGGCCCACCCTCAAACGGCGCCTGGGCCGCACGGGCGTATGGCTCGCCTCGCTGTCCACGGCGGCGGCGGACGAGGAGCGGCGCGCCGCCGCCGCGATCGAGGACCTCGGCTACGGGACCTTGTGGTTCGTGGAGTTCCCCAACGGAAAGGAGTCGCTGACCCATGCGGCGCTCCTGCTCTCCGCAAGCCGGCAGATGATGATCGCAACCGGCATCGCCAACATCTATGGCCGTGACGCCACCGCCGCGGCCAACGGCGCCAACACACTCGCCGAGGCGTGGCAGAGCCGTTTCGTGTTGGGCCTCGGCGTCAGCCACAGCCCGTTGGTGACCAGCCGCGGACACGACTACAGCAAGCCGGTGTCCACCATGCGGGCCTACCTCGACGCCATGGACGCCACGCCCTACGACGCTCCGTTGCCCGAGCAGGTGCCGCGTGTGCTCGCGGCGCTGCGCACCAACATGCTGAAGCTCGCTGCCACGCGGGCCCAGGGCGCCCACACCTACTTCGTCACGCCCGAACACACCCGCAGGGCCCGGGAGATCCTGGGCCCCGATCCCCTCCTCGCCCCCGAGCAGGCCGTGGTGGTCGACACCGACCCCGAGCGGGCCCGGGCCACCGCCCGCGCTTACGCGTCCTTGTATCTCACCCTGCCCAACTATCTGAACAACCTGCGCGAGCTGGGCTTCTCGGACTCCGACTTCAAGAACGGAGGCAGCGACGAGCTCATCGACGCTGTCGTCCCCTGGGGCGACCCGGAGAAGCTGGGTGAGCACATCCGGGCGCACTACGGGGCTGGCGCCGACCACGTCTGCGTACAACCCCTCGCGCGGACACTCGACCAGCAGCTGGAGGACCTGCGCCGGCTGGCCCCGGTCCTGCTGGTCTGACGAGCCTGGCTGCCTGTTGATCCGACAGGAACTCGACCGCCACCAGGTCCTCCGAAGATCGACAACATCGACCCGCGAAGGCTGCGCCGTACGATCAGCCCAGGTCAAAGCGCCAATCGAGGCCGCGAGCGCTTAGCGCACGATCTGACATGGATGTTCCTCAACCCCCGCGATCCTCGGCGAGTTCGCGGAAACTGAAGCCTCTTCAGCGCGAACCCACGGGTCCACCCCCACGGACACAAGCGGCACCTGACCCACCGGTCAACAAGCAGCATCTGTCTCAGCGGTCAGCGTGGGTCCGGTCGTGGTGGTGCCGCTCCCGGCCGTCGTGCTCGTAGCGGCTCCGGTCGTGCCGGTACGACCAATCGGACTTCCACCCGCACTCCTTGTCGTCCCAGCGGTGGAAGTGACCGTCACGTCCGTACCGAGTCGAGCCGGTGACGCAGTCGTTGCGGTGCCAGCCGTGGATTCGGTCCCAGGAGTAGCCCTGCTCGAGCAGATAGCCGACACCGTGGTCCCAGCGGTAGCCGTCGGCCTTGATGCCTACGGCCGGGCGCTCGACGTGGGCGGAGGCAGGAGTCGCGGCCGAAGCGGTGCCCCCGGCACCGAGGACGGCGACACCTGCGACCGCCACGGAGGACACGGTGACGGCGATGCGCTTCGTGAGCTTCTCCATGGTCTTTCCTTTCGGGTGATGCGATCTGCACCATCCGCTGCTTGTACAGGCGATGTGATGCGCCTGCGGTCTCCGGGCAAGGACTTCCATACGATGTATGGAACTGCGCTTTCAGTAGTACCATACGACGTATGGAAGTGTCGAGAGGCTACTCGGCAAGTGCGGGCGGCGCTGCCCGAGGGGACCGATGAGGTTCCTGTCGCCGTCGCACGGAAAGGGGCCGGGCGGCGGGCTGCGCACCACCGCGCCGGCGCCGGCGATGTGGGTGCCGCCGCGCCGCTTCATGCGCTCGCTCGCCTCCGGCGCCGGTCGACACGACCGGCCGGGCGACTTGAAAGTGGCCCCCGTGGTCGGGCAGGTGGCGCCGGAGGCCCTGGTCGCCGTGCGGGTACGGCGCCGTGCGGGCACGGACTCCCGGCATGCGCGGGCACGCGGTCGGTTATTCGGAAGGCGAGCTGCGACGTCTGGGCGTGCTGGCTTCGGCCTGCCGCGGAAGCGAGTCCTGCTTGCTGCATGAGAGCGATGCGACCGGCTATTTCACGGCCGAAACCGCCTGGGAAGGCTTCCAGGAATTCACGCCGGCCAGGGCCTGCGTCGACGGCTGCTGTGATGCCGGCCCTGGCTGCGGAGGTGTCCTGCGGCGCCTGGTCGTCGTGAGGCCGCAGTCGCCCTCGGCTGGCCCGACCGCTGGGTCAGGCAGTCAGGCCTCCCGAGGGGCGGCATGTGCGAGCGTGGGTATCAGTTGGCGAGATCCGCCTTGCCGAACAACACGGCGTAACCGGAGGGGAGCTGGCTGATGATCTGGTTCAGCTCACCGCCGCTGACGGTGTCCGCAACCGTGGTCAGGACTGCGCTGGCGTCCCACTCGGCGGTACGCGGCCGTGCCCCGATACGTTCCGCGACCCGGCGGTAGAACTCCTCGATCCCGAAGCTTTCCGCCTGCTGCTGCTTGGCGCCGGCCAGTGTCTGTCCCAGCGGGCCGGGCAGCTGGGAGGCGAGGTCGTCGACTTCTCCGGGAGTGATCCGCTGGGCAAGCACGCTGAGGACTACTTCTGTGCTCTTGGCGGCTTCATCCTGGCTGTTGTATTCGCCTCGCTCGCGTACGCGGGCGAGGAACTCGTCGTACCTCATGGTCACCTCCGCCTTCGTGCGTGCACTTCTCAAGCACCAGATCGTCTGATGCCCTCCTGGTCCAGTACCCCTGAGACTGATGGATGCCCATCCGGTGTCAGCGCGCGTGGCGGGTGGCGCGACCTGGTGATCATCCGGGGCGTCACTTCCTCCGCGCTCTTGCGCTGCCATCCGCCCTGGGTCGGTTGCAGCACCGGACTCGGCGTGTGCCCGCCGACCCGGGATGCAACCCAGGGGCAGCGCTCTTACTATTGCCCCTGCGCCAGGACTTCGTCCATCCACCGCGAAGAAAACCTATCGCGGTGACAGTAGACATTGCCTCGTTGAGGAGTTACTGTTTTCTCGTCCTCAGGAAGTCGAAGAGGGCGCGGCAGACACGAAACTGCCGTGCAAGCAGGTAAGCAGGACGCGGCCCCACCGGGCCGCGAGCAGTACCCGCGGTATCCAGCAGTACAACCGAGTAACCGAAGGTAAGGAGCAGAACGCCATCAGGATCGCCCGGGCGAGGAAGCAGTCCGCCCGGGTACCGCAGACCCCGGATTGGAAGGTGGTCCCCGGTCACGCATCCGCGATCCCCGCAGTCCCGCCCTCCCAGGCGGAACCTGCGGACAAAGAAGGCCGGCGCAGTCAGCCGGTAGATGGTGTTGAAAGCTCGGGGCCCGGGTGCCGACACGGCACCCGGGCCCCCCGACGCGTCCCCGGAAGAAGAGGTCTATGCCCCCTCGCAGTGCCCGCCCCGTCGCCCCTCTCGATGACGACGACTACCCCGCCTACACCATGGGCCGGGCCGCCGAGATGCTCGGCACCACCCCCGCCTTCCTCCGCGCCCTCGGCGAACACCGTCTGATCACCCCCTTGCGCTCCGAGGGCGGCCACCGCCGCTACTCCCGCTACCAGCTGCGCATCGCCGCCCGCGCCCGCGAACTCGTCGACCAGGGCACCCCCATAGAGGCCGCCTGCCGCATCGTCATCCTCGAAGACCAACTCGAAGAAGCCCAGCGCATCAACGAGCAACTGCGCACCCAAGGCGGCGGCCCACAGCCGGAGACCACAGCCTGAACCCGAGGCCGGGCGCCAGCTGAACGCCGACCACGGACGGCGCGCGGACCCGATGGCAGCCAGGAGCGGCGGAACCTCACCCCCGCCGTCCCTTCGCTTGTCCGGCCTTCACCTCGGCAGCGTACCGATCCACGTACTCCTGGCCGGAAAGCCGCAAGATCGCGTACGTGATCTCGTCGGTGACGGCCCGCAGCACCGTCTTGTGGTGCTCCATCCCCGCAAAGCGCGAGAAGTCCAGCGGTTCCCCGAAACGGATTTCGACCGGCCGGATCCTCGGCAGGACATGCCCCGGGGGCCAGATCTCGGACGTCCCCACCATGGCGCACGGAATCACCGGAACCTGCGCGCACAGCGTCATCACTGCCACCCCGACCTTGCCCTTGTACAGTCGGCCGTCGGGTGAACGCGTACCCTCCGGGTAGATCGCGAGTAGCTCTCCCTTCGCCAGCACCCCCAGCCCCTCCCGGATCGCCGCCTGCCCCGCGGCCCTGCCGGACCTGTCCACCGAGATCTGCCCGGCACCGCGGAGAACGCAAGCGGTCAGTCGGCCCGTGAGGCCCGGCGCCGTGAAGTACTCCGCCTTGGCCAGGAACGTGATGCGCCGTTTCAGGATCGCGGGCATGAGGAGGGGGTCCACGAAGGACAGGTGATTGCCGGCAACGATCGCCGCGCCCTTGGCCGGAACGTGCTCGAGCCCCTCGGCCCGCGGCCGGAACAGCAGCCGCAGCACCGGCCCCAGGAGGACGTACTTGAGTACGTAATACAACATGGGCGGCTCCCAGCGGCCGGTCGGCCCCGGCTCGCTAGGCCAGTCGGCGGTGGCTCAGGAGTCGGCACCCGGGGATTCCGGCTCCTGCCTGGGCAGCGCCTGCCAGGGGACCTGACGCGCGCGCAGGTCGGCACGGATGCGCCCGGCGAGCCTTGTGGTGTCGTAGTGGTTCAGCAAGGCGCCGATGGCCGCGCCGACCATGAAGGGCGTCAGCATGGGGATCTTACGGATGGCGAGGGTAAGCAGCCGTCGGCGCAGTTGCCTCCGCAACCGGATGCTGAGCATGAGGCTGACCGCGGAGGCCGGCTTCGTGATCTTCAGGCCGCGCCCTTCCGTCCACTCCGCGAGATACAGTGCGGCACGCTGTCGAGCGGTTCCAGGCGCAGGCAGACCGTACACCTCGTGAAGTTCGGCGATGAGCTTGAACTCGACGGAGGCCGTCCCGAGGATGCCTGCCGCCAGCTCGAGGGGCATTGCCGGAGGAGTCGGCAACGCCGCGGCAGAACCCACGCCCGCTCCGACGGCCTCGGAGCCCTTCACCGCCGTGGTGACCAGGTGATCGGCGATCTCCTCCGGGCCCAGACCGGGGAAGTGCCGACGCAACGTGTCCAGATCGCGGACCCGGATATGGGAAATCCCCTCGATCAGCTGCTCCGCGAGAGCGGGGGAGGCCAGCGACCATTCACGGGTCTGCACCTCGGGCGACATGGCACACCCTCCCGTTCGGCGGCGCGTTCGAGACCCCTTCCACGTACCCGCTGGTACTTCATCGATTCGCGCGGGTGATTGTCTGCGTGTAACTGCCAGTTGTTGATCGTCGCCATGATGTCAGCGGCATGTCCGGCCGATCAGGCATGAGGTGCTCACATCCCCTTGCTGAAGCGATCTGCGCGGTCCGGCGAGGCCGCTGGAGCACGTGCGCACGCCGGGCCTCGCCGCCCCGAACACTGACGGCTTTACCCCCCCGGTGCGGCGTAAAGTCGTCTTTGTGGACTTCACTGCGGGCAGTCTCGTGTCCCGAGCCGCGCGTGACGCAGCCTGCGTGCAGATCAGCTGATCCACGACGTGGAGCGATGCCTGCAGCGTGGAGTTCCTCAGGTGTGGGAAGAGCCTGACATCGCCCGCATCACGGCGGAGAACGTCGCCGAGCACGTTCGCGCGGCCCTGGCCGGCCTGGCGCACGGCACCGAGCCAGGCCGGATCGAAACGCCGGCCGCCGATCCGGACCGTGCGCGTCGGCTTGCGAAGCGGGCATCGCCTTGCTTCGCAAAAGCCCTCGCCCAGCCGGCTCCCTCCCTGCAAGCCACGTGCGACACCATGATCGAAGCCCTGCTGCCCGCCGATCGACCACACGACGATGTCGCCCTGCTCCTGGCCCGCACCCATGCCCTCGGAGCTGGCCAGGTCGCCGGCTGGGAGTTGGACGCCGACCCCATCTCCGTGTCACAGGCACGATCGAACGCCGCCCGGCAGCTGAGCAGTTGGGGCCTGGAGGAGCTCGGGTTCACCACCGAACTGGTGGTCAGCGAACTGGTCACCAACGCCATTCGCTACGGTCGCCCTCCCATACGGCTGCGCCTGATCCACGACCGTGCCCTCACGTGCGAGGTCCCCGACACCAGCAGCACCGCCCCTTACCTGCGCCGGGCACGCACCTTCGACGAGGGAGGACGGGGCCTGTTCCTCGTCGCCCAACTCGCCGAGCACTGGGGAACACGCCAGGCCCGAGAAGGCAAGACGGTCTGGACCGAGCTGAGCCAGAAGGAACTCGCCGGATTCCCGCCATGGGACTCCTCGTAGATCCAGCCCCTTGACCTCCGCGGCTGGTCCGGATGTGCCCTGACCTGCGATCGTCACGACCGGCCCGCGGTGTGAAGCGGCGAGGCCGCGCACCATGGGGTGTGCGGCTTGTGGGCCTGTCGTCGCCGACCCCATCTGCCCCGACGGGAGCGTGGTGACGGCAGGCCTTCGCCTGTGCGGGTGCGTTCAGGTGCCCCTGTCCTCCAAGTAGCGGGTGTGTGTCTCCTGGCGTCTGGCCTCTGTGTCCCTGAGGGCGGTCGCCAGTTGCTCCGCCTCCTCCTTGAGCAGTGTCAACTGGCGCTCCAGATGCCGCTCCGGGGCCTCCTGCCCAGGTGCCAGGCGGGTCCACCAGCGTGTTCGTACGAAGCTGTCGACGGCCTCCGGGATGTCCTGCCGTACCGCCCGGGAGAGCACATGTACGCTCTCGGGATCGTTGACCAGCAACTCTGCCGCCCACCCTGGATCCAGCAGTGCGGAGAGAAGGTCTTCCCATTCCTTGAGGCGCCCGGCAGCGGCCGGCGGCAGGTCGATTTCCGCCAGATAGCCGCCCAGGCGCTCGAAGTCGCTGCGGACTGCCTCCAGTTGGGCCGACGGCGTCGGGAACTCCGGCAGTGGCGGCCGTTCGGGCGGGGCGATCAGCGCGCCCGCGCCGTACAGGCCCGCCACCACCACCGGCCAGTACGGGCCCGCCACACCGGTGAACGTCAGGACCAGGCCCAGGAGACCGCCTGCCGAGCCGGTGAGGTTCTTGCTGGATTCGAGGTAGCCGAGGAGTCTACTGGTAGCCACGGATCTCCTCGAAGGCGCCGTCCAGGGAGCCCTGCTGGGCGTCGAATAGGCGGCCGCCGGTCAGTGCGGCGATGTGCTGCAGTTCGCTGCGTGAGGAGTCGCCGAAGAGGATGGGGAAGACGGGGATCGACCGCTGGGCGGCGGAGAGCCCGCGGTAGAAGTCGTCGAAGTCGGCGACCTTGGCGCCCGTGGTGTTCTCGCCGTCCGTCATCAGCACGATCGACGTGAAGGTGTCCCGGTCTGTGCTCAGCCGGCCGTACGCCTTCTCCAGAGATGTGTAGATCGCCGTGTTGCCGTCGGCGCTGAGGGCCCCGGTGTCCTGGCGGATCGCGTTCAGACCGGCCTGCGGGTCCTTCGGGTCGACCACATGGGTGCTGCTGTTCTTCACGTCGGAGCCGAACGGCATCAGCGTAACCTCCTCGCGGTCGCGGAAGTCGCCGGTGAGGTCGGTGAGGGCCTTCTTCAGCCGGGAGAGGCGGTCGCCCTCCATCGAGCCCGAGGTGTCCAGGACGTAGACCGTGCGGGACGGGCGGCGCAGTTCTTTTCCGTAGGCGGAGATGAGCCCGTCGGCCACCGACTTGCTGCCCGGGAAGGGCAGTTCGCGGCGGCGGGTGGTGTCCAGGCCGGCAGCCGGGGGGACGGAGGCCACCACCGGGCGGCGGTGGGTGGTGTCCGTGATGACTTTCTGTACGGCCTCCGTCCTCAGGTCCTCTGCCACCTTGCGGACGTCCTCCCGGGTGTCGGCGGAGGTGCCGGCGAGGGAGGAGAGCGGGTAGTCGGCGGTGACGACGCCGTCGCGCGGGCGGATCACCGTGAGGCCCGGGATGCCCTTGAGGACGGACTCGTAGTTGAGCAGGGCGTCGACGTTGCCGCGCCGCCGGTAGGCCGAGGCCAGCCAGCCGGAGGAGCCCGAGGTCAGGGTCTGGCCCTTGAAGAACTCCTTCAGCCGGGGGGTTGCCCCGGTCACGTCGTCGTCCGTGAGCGCCGACTGGGCGCCGGAGAGCGCGGAGGCCACCGAGACCAGGGTGGAGAAGCCGGAGTTGGAGCGGGCCGGGTCGGTCATGCCGTAGGTCAGCTTGCCGGCTTCGACGGCCTGTTCGATCTGGGACCAGGTGACGTCGGCCGGTTTCCAGCCGAGGGCCCTGACGGTGACCGGTTTGACGCCGATCGCGACCGGGCTGGACATGACCGAGGTCTCGGAGACCACCTTCTTCGCCGCTTCCGGGAGCAGTCGCAGATAGTCGTCGGAGGAGAGCCAGAGCGCGTCGTACCTCCCGTCCGCCTTGCCCTGGGCGAGCAGGTCGACGGCGTCCAGGGTGCCCATGTAGGTGGGGCGGACGGTGACGCCGGTGTCCTTGCGGACCCGGTCGAAGACGGCGGTCATGTCGATGAGTTCGGAGGAGGCCAGGACGCGGAGGGTGCCGGGTCTGGGGTCAGCCGATTCGTCGTCCTGGTGGTTCGCGGAGGTGCAGGCGGTCAGCAGGGCCGCTGTGGCGAAAAGGGTCAGGAGGGGGCGTCTGTTCATGTCAGGCCGCCCTCCAGCGCGCCCTTCGAGCGGCTGCGCTCCAGGTAGGCGCTCGCCTGGTGGAGTTCGTCCGTGAGGGATTGGACGGTGGCGGCCATCGCCTCGGTCGCCTGCACCTTGTAGGTGTCGATGGTGTCGAGGGTGCGGTAGATCTGCTGGAAGGCGGCGCGCAGGGTCTCGGCGCCGACGGCCGGATCGGCGGCGATGCGCTGGATCTCGCCGCTCTGCGTGGCGAGCATCTCGGCGTTGCCCCGGATGAGGTCCTCGGTGGTGCCGCGCAACGCGTTGACCTGCTCGATGACCTTCTTCTGGTTGTCCAGCGCCGACGCCAGCATCACCGAGATACGCAGGGCGGAAACCGTGGTGGTGGCGGCGCGTTCGACGCCCTTGATCAGCTCGTCGTTGTTGCGGCGTACGACGTCCATGGCGAGGTAGCCCTGCGCGGACACCGCGAGCTGGGTGAGCAGGTCCTGGTGCTTCTGCCACAGGGAAGAGCACGTCCGCGCGCAGCGCGTCGGCCTCCTGGGGGTCCGTGAGCCGGGCGATGTGCTGCTCGACGGCGGTGTCCAGAGCCTGAGTGAGGACGACGTACTCCTGGAGCTTGCCCATGGTTTCCCAGAGCCGGAGCCGCTCGGTCTGCAACGCGGCGTTGTCGCGGCGGAGTTCGTCCTGGCCACCGCGCAGCGCGCCCACGATCTTGTTCAACGTGCCCTGGGCGGAGGCGTACTTGGCGACGTGGTCGCGGAGCTTGTTGCCGCCGGGCAGCCTGGAGAGGAACTTGCGGCTCTTGCTCACGGGCAGGTCGCGCGGGTCCAGGTCCTCGACGACCCGGCGGAGTTCGACGAGCGAGCCGGCGACCTTCGCCTGGGCGTCGCCGCCCTTGTCCGGCAGGCTGCGGACGGCTCGTTCCAGCGTGCGGTTGGACTGGGCGGCGGCGGTGCGCATCTCGCCGGCGCCGAGAGCGGTGATCTCGCCGACCTTGCCGGCGAACTCCGGTGACCGCGCGTCCAGGGTGGCGAGCCCCTGGACATAGGCGGCGGCCTTCTGCGCCATGTCCGTACGGACACTGTCGTCCACGGGCACGAGTCCGCCGGCCTTCTCCCGCGGCACCGGCGCGACGGCCTCCGGCGGGGTGAGGGTGAAGACGTCGTCACCGCTGAGCGTGGGCTCACTACTGCCCGGACTTATGTGGTTGAAGCTGCTCACAGGATCCCCCGGTCAGCCGCGCGCCCGGCGGGCCATCTCGTGCAGCACCGCGGAGGTGGGCACGGGCGCCTGCCGGACGCCGGTCAGTGTCTGGTTGAGGTAGGTGGCCCGGTCGGCGGTGACGTGGACGAACTCGGCGGAGTCGCCTTGGGGCCGGAAGCCGTGCTTGACGGCGAGCTTGCGCAGGGTCGGGTCGGCGCCGAGCAGTTCACCGAGCGCGCGTCCGGCGTCGGTGAGCGGTACGACCGTGTGGTCGCTGTTGACCGTGGTGTCCGGGTAGAGAACCACGAGGTCGCCGGCCCCGTGCTGTTCGGCGAGCAGGGAGACGACCTGCGACTCGTAGAGGAACACCAGTGGGTTTCCGGCGCCGCTGATGAAGTCCCGGAAGACCGAGTCGCTGCTGGGCTGCTGGGCGCCCTGGAGGCTGACGAGCTTGTGCAGCAGCGGTGCGGTTTTCGCGACATCGGCGTCACTGGCCACGACGCGGCCGCCGTTGGCGACGTAGGAGGCGGCGGCGAGGTAGAGGGCGCCGGAGTTGGAGGCCTGCGGGTCGGTGCTGGTGATGTACAGCGTCCCGGTCAACTCTCCGTGCGTCTTGGCGCCCTTGAGCTGCTGCCAGGTCCGGTCGTCCCGGGCAGCGTCCAGATATCCGGCCATCTTCAGGGTGCCCTTGCCCTGGCCGTCGAGGACGGCGAGCCCGTTGGCGGCCAGTACGTCGGCCGCGCTGCGGTGGGCCACGACCACGAGGGGCGAGTAGAAGGGGCGGGGGAGGGGCTGGCGGGCTCGGTACTTCCCGGCCAGCGCGTCGGCCGGGGCCTGGCTGGAGCACGGCGCCCCGGAAGTGGGTGCGCCTGGCCTGGCCTCCCCTCGCGCCCCGCAGCCTCCGTCTGCGGCCGGTCCCGCGACGTTCACACTCTGGACACCAGCGACGACCTGCGCGGATGCCGTCCGGTGCGATGGTGTGTGGTGGGCCGC
Organism: Streptomyces sp. NPDC047079; assembly: GCF_040643755.1. Taxonomy (NCBI): domain Bacteria; kingdom Bacillati; phylum Actinomycetota; class Actinomycetes; order Kitasatosporales; family Streptomycetaceae; genus Streptomyces; species Streptomyces sp. NPDC047079. The sequence continues at coordinate 8,071 of NZ_JBEYUZ010000005.1, read as the reverse complement.
CGAGCGCGCTGGAAAGCCCGCGTACGTGCGCGTGATCCCGGCTGGTCCGGCACCGCGTTCGAAGATGTTTGAGCGATGGCGAGGAACCGATGAACCCGAGCGACGCCGACCGTCCTGAACAGGCCACCGCCGTACACGACGCCGACACCGCGGATGGGGTCAAGCCGCTGCTGGACGCCCCGCAGACGGCCGCGGCCGGGGTGGCGATGTGGATTTTCGTCGTCGGCCCGCCGATCAGCCTGATCGTCGCGGTGCCGTTCGTATGGGGATGGGGCCTGTCGGCATTGGACATCGGCATGGCGGTGGTCGCCTACCTCGTGTCCGGCTTCGGCCTCACGGTCGGCTATCACCGCCTTTTCACGCACCGCTCGTTCAAGGCGCGGCGCGGCCTGCGGATCGCCCTGGCCGTCGCAGGCTCGCTGGGGGTCGAGGGCTCACCGGTCCAGTGGGTGGCGAACCACCGCCGGCACCACGCCTTCGCCGACCGCGAGGGCGACCCGCACTCGCCCTGGCGCTATGGAACCGACACCCGCGCGCTGCTCAAGGGGCTCCTTCACGCCCACATAGGGTGGATGCTGAAGCGTGAGCTGAGCAACCGTGCCAGGTTCGCCCCCGACATCGCCGCCGATCCCGACCTGCGGCTCGTCGGTCGGCTCTTCGGGCCGCTGACCGCCGTCTCGCTGCTGGGCCCGGCGCTGGTCGGCGGGCTCGTCACCGGCACCTGGACCGGCGCCCTGACCGGGTTCTTCTGGGCCGGCGTGATCCGGATGGCGCTGCTGCACCACATCACGTGGTCGGTGAACTCGGTCTGCCACGTCGCGGGCAGGCGCCCCTTCGCCAGTCGGGACAAGGCCACCAACTTCTGGCCGCTCGCACTGCTGTCCTTCGGTGAGAGCTGGCACAACTCACATCACGCCGACCCCACGGGGGCCCGCCACGGCGTGTTGCCGGGCCAGGTCGACGCGTCGGCACGCCTTATCTGGGTGTTCGAGAAGCTGGGCTGGGTCCACGACGTGCGGTGGCCGAGCGCGGACCGTCTCAGCGCTCGACTGCTGCCCGAACCGGCCGGTCGGCAGCAGTCCGCGGTCTGACAACGCCACCCTGGCAGTGCGGGTTGCGATGCTCTGCCCACAGGACGCGGGCAAGGCGCGTGCTGGGGGGTGAGATCGGCGAAGGACGTGATGCCTGTTCCGCTTGTACCCGGCTGGTCGCCCCGTGACAGCCGAGGCCGTACCGGTCGGCAGTGCCGACGGCCGGCGCTGAAGAGTTTGTCGGCGCGGGCCGCCCGGTCATGGGGGAGCACCCCTGCCGACCGTGCCGCGGTCGACACAGCTCACCCACGTGTCGCCAGCGGTAACTGGGCTCGGACCGTGGCTCCTTCGGGTGTTGTGGTGATCGTCAGGGTGCCGCCGATCTGCTCGACCCGCTCGTGCATGGAGCGGATGCCCAGGCCATGGGACCACGGCTGGGTGCAGTGGCCGGTGTCGGCCGCAGTGACGCGCAGGGATGCGGGGCCGGGCAGTTCCAACGTCAGCGTGGCGGTGGTGCCGTCGGAGTGCCGGGCGATGTTGGTCACGGCCTCCACGGCCACCCGGTAGGCGGCCACCTCGACGGCCGCGGGCAGCGGGGGCAGCCGGTCGGGGGATACGGTCGGTGCTGCCGTGCTACGTCATGGACGTCTGCTCTCCCCGTCAGTCCGTCAGTCGGCGCCTTTCTGGTCACGCTGACATGGCCTGCTCGCCGCCTTCGGCCTTGTCCGCGCAGGCGGCGGCGAGGTCGTCCAGGGACAGGTGCAGCGCGTGGGCCAAGGCCGCCACGGTGAAGAAGGCCGGGGTCGGGACGCGGCCGGTTTCGATCTTGCGGAGGGTTTCAGCGGACACCCCGGAGGCTGCTGCCACGTCGACCATGCTGCGGTCACCCCGGGCCTGGCGAAGCAGGATCCCGAAGCGCTCTCCGCGTTGCCGCTCTTGCGGACTCAGAGGAACTCTCACCATAGCCGTGATACTAATACCGGTATAAGTATTGGGTAGCGTCGCATGGCAGGGAGCAACTCACATGGTGGAGATCAAGACCGACACGGCGCTGGAGGCGATGCGAGAAGCTGGACGCGTCGTGGCCCACGCACTTGCGGCCGCCCGCGAGGCGGCAGCTGTGGGAGTTCGCCTGCGGGAGCTCGACGAAACCGCCCGCGCCGTTCTCACCAAGGCCGGAGCACGTTCTCCGTTCCTGGGCTACCAGCCCTCCTTCGCCCCCATCCCCTTCCCCGCCGTGATCTGCGCGTCCGTCAACGACGCCGTCTCGCACGGCATCCCGGACGACTACCGCCTGCGCGACGGCGACCTGGTCAGCATCGACTGCGGAGCCGAACTCGACGGCTGGACCGGCGACGCCGCGATCAGCTTCACCGTCGGGACGCCTCGCCCCGCCGACCTCGAACTCATCGCCGCCACCCAGCAGGCCCTGGACGCCGGCATCGCCGCCGCCACCGTCGGCCACCGGATCGGAGACATCTCCCATGCCATCAGCACGGTCGCCCGCAAGGCCGACTGCGGCATGCCGGCCGACTTCGGCGGCCACGGCATCGGCCGTCAGATGCACGAAGACCCCCACGTCCCCAACCACGGACGACCCGGCCGCGGCTTCCCCCTGCGCCACGGCCTCGCCCTCGCCATCGAACCCATGCTCATGGCCGGAGGACGCAACGACTACTACACCGATCGCGACGGATGGACCCTGCGCACGATCGACGGCAGCCGAGCCGCCCACATCGAACACACCATCGCCGTCACCGAGGACGGCCCCCGCATCCTCACCCTGCCTTGACCCCGAAGCCTTCTCGCACCCGGCAGCCAGACACATCGGCCACGCTCGGGAAGCACCAGCGATCACGGCTCCCACCGGCGCCGAGCCCTGGTTGGGAGTACAGGCAACCCTCGAACACGGAGCGGACGGCGCAGGGGCATCACCACCTTGCAGATCGCCGAAGCCGAGGCGCTGGCCTGCCAGTTACCCGCCCAGACCGGCACCCCGCTGTGGCGCTGGTCGTGTCCGATACCGGCCCGGGAGGTGGTCGACCGGCCCATCGCCGGCTCGATCTCCACTTCCACCGTGCGGCGCCGGCTCAAGCACGGCGCGCTGTCATGGGTTGGCCGTCGCAGTGGAATGCGCGCCGGGCGCCGGAGAGGCGGACGGCGGAGGATAACTCGGGTGCAGCGAGGGGGACAGCGGAGCCAGCGACTCGCACAGCGAGGCCGGGAAGGCGGGCTCCCTGCGCTGCACGTCCCGGCAGCCTCCGGTCGAGGTCCGGATGATCGGCTCCCAGCCCGATTTCTTCGCCCGAAAGAACCAGCGGTCGCCTAGCCGGGAGGAGCAGGCAGGGTCCGTCGAGTCGCCGCAGGCCGGTCCCGTGCGCCAGGAGAAGTCCAGCACCAGCCACTTCCCGTCGCACTTCTCCGAGTCCCGGTACGTGTGCGCGGGCGCGCCGACCGCCATCAACGCCTGATCATAGGAGGCGGCGGTGCAGCCGGTGGCCGGCGGTGTGCAGCCCAGCTTCCCGCACAACCGCAGCGCGGGCGGCTTGGCACCATCGGCGGTGAAGCGCGTGTAGTTGTCGACGATCACGTCCCGGTCGCCCAGCGGCTCGGGCAGCCTGACCTCTGCCGTCGCCATGCTCTCCTTGGTGCACCCGGAAGCCCTGTCCCCGGACGGCGAGGTGAAGGTGACCTGCACCCGCACGAGGTCCGTCATCGGGTCGGTGAGCACTGCCTTGAGCTTGCGCATGCACGCGTGGGCGCCACTGGGCACCTGCGTGTCGAGGAACAGCGTGCGGCGGTCCGCGCTGAGATGGACTCCGGTGACCGCGGAAGGCTGCATCGTGGTCCACGGGATCGGCTCGGTTGCCGCCGGCGAGGGTGACCTCTCGTCCCCCTGACCGGCCACCTGTGTCCCGCACGCGCCGAGGAACAGCACGGCAACGGCGCAGAGCAAGGCGGCCACGGCCGCTCGACCTGTTCTACCTGATCGTCGCAAGAACGCTCAATCCCCCTGGCAGCACCGGTATTTCCCGCCAATATTAAGGCTGCGGCCGGGAAGGCTCATCGGTTGGGTGGGTGGGCTACCGGGCCGACGCTCTGTCGTAGGCCGCGTCGTGTCGTGAAGCAGCAGGGCGAGGGCTGCGCAACGCTCCCGCGCCCGGCGAACCAGCCATGACCACCCTCTAGACCTGGCGGCTCCTGCGCACATTCCAGTGCAGCACAAGGGGAAGTCCCGTGCCCCGATCCGGCCTGGCGCCCCCCGTCGCCGGCGTCGTCACCGACCTCGGTGCGCGGGTCCTGATGCGTCACCTTCCGCCACCTCGGCGGCCTGCACCCGCTGCTCCTCGCGGGCGGACCGGAGGTCCCGTTCCAGAGGTGTGCGGCTCACGGCCGTCGTGAGGTCCTCCAAGGCACGCTTCTGCAGTTCTGCCCCGCGCCGCGGCACCGTGCTCCGGTCCCCGTCGGCACCCTGCCACGCTTTCAGCGCCTCCGCCACGCGCCCCCAGCCCGGATTCCTGTGCTCGCGCACATCGGCTGCCGCCTGCGCGGTGTCCGCCTCCAAAGCCTCGGCGAACCGCTCCGCCTCGGGGACGAAACGGCTGTCGGCCCGCGGGACGTGGCTCTCCATGAGCATTGCCGCCCGGCTGAACCCGTTGAGCGCCTCCTGCGCCTCCTCAGCCTCGCGCGGCGTCAGGCCCCTGGGGCGGACCGGTTCCTGCCTTGCCCGGTCGTAGGTATCCTGCCAGGCGGCACGCGCCTCCCTGCTCGCCAGCAATGCCCTGCGCATGTCGGCGCGATGCTCACGGGTCGGTTCGGCGTAGCTGCGGAGCACCGCGGCCGCGTAGCGGCCGCTGGCGGCGAGCCAATCCGCGAGCCGGTCCGGCAGCCGGGGCGTCTCCCACGCCGGGAACACCACGTACCCCAGCATCGCCAGGGCCCCGCCGAGCAGGGTGAGCACCACCCGCTCCGGGACCGTCTGCTCCCATGCCTGGCCGCCCATGCCGAGCAGGAACACGACGTACGCCGCAGTGAAGCACTGGGAGTAGGCGTAGCCGGTACGGATCACCGTGTACGACAGGCCCGCCGAGACCACCGCCAGCGCGCCGGACACCTGGGCGTCCGGGCCCAAAGCCCTCACCATTCCGGTGGCGAGCGCGACCCCCGCGAGGGTCCCGGCGAGACGGGCCACCGCACGCGCAAACGTCCGGTGGAAGTCCGGCCGCATCACCATCACCGAGGCGATGGGCGCCCAGTAGCCGTGGCCCAGGGGCAGCCGGGCGGCGATCAGATAGCCGAGCGTGGCCACCGCCGCCAGGCGGACGGCGTGCCGGAACACGGGCGAGTCCTGGCGAAGCTCACGGCGGACCGCCCCGACGACGACCGGGACCAGCCGGAACATTGTCGGGCGCACCAGGAACTGGGTGCCCGCGGGACCGGGCGGCGTGGGCGTCTCCCTGCGCGCGCTGCCGCTCCCGGCGATCTCCAGAGCCTCGCCGAGCAGTTCCACGAGCCGCTCGGCGGACTGCAGGGCGGGCCCCTCCAGCACCTCGTGTTCCTCGTCGATGCGCAGGACCTCCGCGCTGCGGGGCGGCACCTCGGCCGGAGCACCGCGGCGGATCGAACGGGCGGCCGCGTCCAGCACGTCGGCGGCCGCGGCGAGCAACTCGCGCGCGCGGTCCCGCCCGGGTCCCTCCGCCGGGGCGCCGACATCCGGGTCGGCGAGCGCAGCCAGGACCGGCCGGATGCGCTCGGCGAGGCCCCGGGGGCCGTGGAGGACGGGGGGACGGGTGCGGGCCTGTGATGGCGTCACGGCGGCCGCGTCCCGGGCCGTCATCAACGGCTCCGGGTCGAACGGGGCGGTGGGGTCGTGCCGTAGCCGGCGGGCGTAGTCCGCTACGGCGGCCAGGGCGTCGGCGAGTGCGTCACGATGCGCCCCCCAACGGCGAATCGGGAACAGCAGGATCAGCACGGCCTGCACCACGCCTCCGAGCGCGATGACCCCGGCGTGCTCCAGGGCTCGCCCGACGCTCGTGGGCAGGGTGATGGTCACCAGCATGCTGCCGACCGTCGTCGCCGAGACGATCCCGGCGGTCGACCCGACGGCCCACGCCATCCCCGCGGCAAAGGCCCAGACGGCCAGCAGCGGGAGGAACGTCGCGAGTCGCCCCGCCGCCAGGTAGCCCACGAAGGTGCTGAGCGCCAGACCCGCGCCCGCGCCGACCGCGATCACCTTGCGGGGACGCCAGGTGCGCTGGAAGGTGGCCCCACCCGCGGAGTAGGCGCCGAGGGCGGCGGACGCGGCGTACGCGGGGGAGACCAGCCACAGCGCCGTCCCGAGGACGATCGCCACCCCAGCGGCCGTGCGCAGCGCGAGCAGGGGCTCCAGCCGCGTCTCCTCGATCGTGAGCCCGGATCGCACGACCTCCCGGAAGGCCCGCAGCCACGTCACGGGATTGAGCCTAGGCGGAACGCCCTGCCGTGTCGCGTCCGCCTCGCCGCCGACTCCTGGCGACTGCGCGCTCGGCGGGCGCGCGGACGACGGAGGAGTACGCAGGAGTTCGGCACCTCTCACGAGGGCTACACGGGAGCCGACCTCGACCAGGCAGTGGGCCGAAGCACGTATGACTGGACAGCGGCAGTGGCAGCGCGGGGTTCACGACGAGTGAGTGGTGGGCCTACAACCGACAGATGGGCCGACCGCGGACCGCCGGGCATCGATACCACCGGTTCGCCGCATCCAGCGCATGGTGAGTTCGGCGTGCCCGGCGGGCACCGGGTGAGCCTGCCCGCAGGTGGTGTTCGGACGGACGGCATGATGGGCCTGCGCACCGCCCCAGGCCATGCCACGCACACCGACAGGAGCCCCAGGACATGCTCGACCGCGTCCGCCCCGGCCTGCGTCGCGCGCTGGCGTCGGTGGGTGTGTGCGCTGTGCTCGCAACGGCCGCGTGCGGATGCTCCGCGTCGCACGCCGAGGACGGCGGCGCGCGGGACCGTTCCCCCGCCGCTCCATCGACCGTGGGTCCATCGACCGCGGGCCCGGGCGGCGCGGGCAAGGTGACTCCGCCCGAGCCGGGCGTCGCCTTCGATTACCAGATCGGTGGCCCTTATGCGCCGCCGCCCGGTGTACGCGCTGTCTCCCGTGACCGTGCCGCGAAGCCAGCGCCCGGGCTGTACAACATCTGCTACGTCAACACCTTTCAGGCCCAGCCGGACGCCACCCGCTGGTGGCAGGAGAACCATCCCGATCTGCTGCTCCGTGACGCCGATGGTGCACTGGTCGTGGACGAGGACTGGGACGAGGCCCTGTTCGACATCTCGACGCCCGCCAAGCGCGAGCGGCTCGCCGGGGTCGTGGGGGAGTGGATCGACGGCTGCGCCAAGGCCGGTTACCAAGCGGTCGAGGCCGATAACCTCGACTCGCACGAGCGGTCCAAGGGACTTCTGACCGCCGACCATGACGTGGCTTTCGGGAAGTTGCTCGTGGCCCGCGCCCACGCGGCCGGACTGGCGATCGGCCAGAAGAACGCCGCCGGTCTGGCACGGCAGGGACGGAGCCTCGGATTCGACTTCGCGGTGGCCGAGGAATGCGGCCAGTACGACGAATGCGGCGCTTACGCGGACGCCTACGACGACCGGGTCTTCGTCATCGAATACCAGGCGGCGGGGCTCACCGCCGCCTGCGCGACCTGGGGCGGAAGGCTGTCGGTGGTCCTGCGCGACCTGGACGTCGTTGCGGCCGGGAAAGCCGCGCACCGCCGCCGCACCTGCTGAATCGGCTCGTGCATTACCGCGACATCCGCATTCCTCCCCGTCAGCGGATGGAGTCTCGGTCCGGGTTGCCGAGTACTGGGGGTGTGCGCAGCCCGATGCAGGTGGCGCGAGAGCCGGAGGTGTGCTCGGCGCCGCGGTCGGTGGCGCCGAGCCCAGCACTTCTAGGACCAACGCCGTTCAGTTAGGCGTGAGGACTGTTCGTCAAGAGTGGTGAACGAGGCAGCGGAGCTGCTGTAGAAGAGGTTTGTCCTCCAAGACATCCT